>JBMOOW010000152.1:0-46674 GCA_049323195.1 Pseudomonadota bacterium
CGGGTAAGCGCAGCGCACCCGGGGGGGGGGTGTGGCTGATCCCGGGTGCGCCGCGCTTACCCGGGCTACGCATGCCTGCGGCCGCACTGCCATGTGGTGGCGGATGCGGCGCCCCTGCCGCGCCGGGTCACCGGAGCCTGCGATCGCGACCGGCTGCAACGCCCGTGATCCTCGCCGACCGCCGGCGTACGCCGGAGTACAGACAATGCGAAAGCTTCGTCCGTATCATGGCGCGTTCCCCAACGGGCCAACGCGCGTGACGTCGCAACTTGCTTTCGTATTCCCGGGTCAGGGTTCGCAGTCGGTGGGCATGCTCGCCGAGCTCGCGGCCACCGATCCGCTGGTGCAGTCCACGTTCGCCGAGGCCAGCGAAGGCGCGGGCGTCGACCTCTGGGCGCTGAGCCAGAACGGCCCGGACACCGAGCTCAACACCACCGAGTTCACGCAGCCCGCGCTGCTCGCCGCCGGGATCGCGGTCTGGCGCCTGTGGCAGGCACGCGGCGGCGCGCAGCCGTCCCAGCTCGCGGGCCACAGCCTGGGCGAATACACCGCGCTGGTCGCGGCCGACGCGCTGTCGCTGCACGACGGCGCGCGCCTGGTGCGCCTGCGCGGCCAGCTGATGCAGGCCGCGGCTCCCGCCGGCACCGGTGCGATGGCCGCCGTGCTGGGGGCCGACGACGCGCTGGTGCTCGAGGTCTGCGAGGCCTGCAGCGGCCGGGAGCAGGTGGTGGCGGCCAACTTCAACTCGCCCGGTCAGATCGTGATCGGCGGCCATGCCGATGCCGTCGACCGCGCGCTCGTCATGCTCGCCGAGCGCGGCGTGCGCAAGGCGGTCAAGCTCGCCGTCAGCGTGCCCTCGCATACGCCGCTGATGCGCGAGGCGGCCAACCGTCTCGCCGAGGCCATGAACGGCATGGCATGGAGCGTGCCGCGGCTGCCGATCGTGCAGAACGTCGACGCCGAGGTGCGGACCGATCCCGCGTCCATCCGCGATGCGCTGGTGCGCCAGCTGTACCTGCCGGTGCAGTGGACGCGCTGCGTCGAGGCGCTGGTCGCGAACGGTGCCGCGCGCATCGCCGAATGCGGCCCGGGCAAGGTGCTCGCCGGTTTGGTCAAGCGCATCGACAAGAGCGTGGACGCGCGTGCCCTGGGCACGCCGGCCGAATTCGAATCCGCATTGCAGGACTGGACGCAGGCATGAGCGAAACGCAGAACACGGGCCCGCTGGCGGGCGAGGTCGCACTGGTCACCGGCGCCACCCGCGGCATCGGCGCGGCGATCGCCGACGAGCTGGCCGCACAGGGTGCGACGGTCATCGGCACGGCGACATCCGAACCCGGCGCCGCGTCCATCACCGAGCGGCTGGCCGCGCGTGGCGGCGTCGGACGCGTGCTCAACGTCACCGAGCCGGGTGCGATCGAAGCGCTGGTCGACGCGATCGCCAAGGAGTTCGGCGGCGTCTCCATCCTCGTCAACAATGCCGGCATCACCCGCGACAACCTGCTGATGCGCATGAAGGACGAGGACTGGCAGGCCATCCTCGACACGAACCTGACCAGCGTCTACCGCGCAAGCAAGGCCGTGATGCGGGGCATGATGAAGGCGCGCCGCGGCCGCATCATCAGCATCGCATCCGTCATCGGCGTGACCGGCAACGCCGGGCAGGCGAACTACGCCGCGGCGAAGGCCGGCATCATCGCGTTCTCCAAGTCCCTCGCGCGCGAGATCGGCTCGCGGGGCATCACCGTCAACGTGGTCGCGCCGGGCTTCATCGATACCGACATGACGCGCGGCCTGCCCGAGGAGGCGAAGAAGGGCATGCTCGACCAGATCGCCCTCGGCCGCCTGGGCGAGGCGGCCGACATCGCGCGTGCCGTGGCGTTCCTGGCCGGCCCCGGCGCCTCCTACATCACCGGCGAGACCCTGCACGTCAACGGCGGCATGTACATGCCCTGAGGCGGGCCTCACGGCTCCTTCACGAGCGGTCAGCTGGCTATACTGCGGCCTGCCGCGATTCCTTTAGACTTGTCCATCGAACATCCCGTCCGGGAGGAGAGAGATCCAATGAGCAGCATCGAAGAGCGCGTCAAGAAGATCGTCGTCGAACAGCTCGGCGTCAAGGAAGAGGACGTCACCACCAATGCCTCGTTCGTCGATGACCTGGGCGCGGACTCGCTCGACACCGTCGAGCTGGTGATGGCGCTCGAGGAAGAGTTCGAGTGCGAGATCCCGGACGAGGAAGCCGAGAAGATCACCACGGTGCAGCAGGCGATCGACTACGTGAAGGCTCACGTCAAGTCGTAAGCGGCGCATCCGGAACGCGAAAGGCCCGAGCCCGCCGCATTCCTCTCGCGACACCCGGGGCCGCTTTCGCGGCCCCGCGTTTTTGAACCCCGCCATGCGGCAGCGTAGGCCGCGGCGACCGCCGGCGATGCCGGCCAACTGCAGAGGTCAGCACCATGTCGAACCGCCGCGTCGTCGTCACCGGACTGGGAATCGTGTCGCCTCTGGGCAACGATCTGGCCACGACCTGGGACGGAATCGTCAACGGACGCTCCGGCATCGGCCCGATCACGCACTTCGACACCACCGGCTTCACCACGCGCATCGCGGGCGAGATCCGCGACTTCGACGTCACCCGCTGGGTGAACCCGAAGGACGCGAAGAAGATGGATCCCTTCATCCACTACGGCGTCGGCGCTTCGCTGATGGCGCTCGAGGATGCGGGCCTCACCATCGACGACCGCAACGCCGAGCGCGCGGGCGCGCTGATCGGTTCGGGCATCGGCGGCATCCTCGGCATCGAGGAGCAGGCCATCAAGTTCCACGAGGGCGGCCCGCGCAAGATCTCGCCGTTCTACGTGCCCAGCACGATCATCAACATGCTGCCCGGGCAGGTGTCGCTGCTGACCGGCATGAAGGGCCCGAACTTCTCGGCGGTCTCCGCCTGCGCCACGTCGAACCATTCGATCGGAATGGCGATGCGCATGATCCAGTACGGCGACGCGGACGTGATGATCGCCGGCGGCGCCGAGCGCGGCTCCTCGCCGACGTCGGTGGGCGGGTTCTGCTCCATGAAGGCCATGAGCACGCGCAACGACGATCCCACGCGCGCCTCGCGGCCCTGGGACAAGGGCCGCGACGGCTTCGTGCTCGGCGATGGCGCCGGCGTGCTGGTGCTCGAGGAGTACGAGTACGCCAAGGCCCGCGGTGCCCGGATCTACTGCGAAGTCGCCGGCTTCGGCGCGAGTTCCGACGCCTTCCACATGACCGCGCCCAGCGAGGACGGCGAGGGCGCGGCGCGCTGCATGATCGCCGCGCTCAAGGACGCGGGCGTGTCGGCCGAGCAGGTCGGCTACGTCAACGCACATGGCACCTCGACGCCGCTGGGCGACGTCGCCGAGACCATGGCGATCAAGCGCGCACTGGGCGAGCACGCCTACCGCACCATGGTCAGCTCGACCAAGTCGATGACCGGCCATCTGCTCGGCGCGGCCGGCGGCGTGGAGGCGATCTTCTCGGTGATGGCGCTGCACACCGGCATCATTCCGCCCACCATCAATCTCGACGAGCCCGGCGAGGGCTGCGACCTCGACTACGTGCCGAACACCGCGCGCGAGGCGAAGGTGGACGTGGCCGTCTCCAACGGCTTCGGGTTCGGCGGCACCAACGGCACGCTGGTGTTCCGCCGCGTCTGACGCTCCATCCGCCGATGACGCCTCGAGGCCCGCAGCCGCGGGCTTCGTCGCTCCCGCGGACGGCAGGCCGCTGCCCGGCGATAATCCGGCCCCCGCGGACCCCTTCGACGCCATGCCTTCGCCGACCCACGTCCGACGCATCCTCGAAGGCGCCGGCGACCTGCTCGACCTGCACCGGCTCGCGCCCTCGCGCTATCGCGTGCTGCTGGAGTCGAGCGCCGCGGGCACGCGCATCGGCCGGCGCGACCTGCTGCTGGCGACGACCACGGAGGCCCTTGTGCTCGGGCGCGACGGGGACGTGCGCGACGGCGACGGCCGCGTGCTCGGAACCGACTTCTTCGCGGCGCTCGACCATGCCTCCAGGGCGGCGCGGGGCCTCGATGGCTCGCCCGTCGGCGGGTGGGCGCTGCTGATCGCGTACGAGGCGGCGGCCCAGGTCGAGCCGGTACTCGATCTCCCGGCGGCGCCGGGCACCACGCCGGTTGCGATCGCGCTGCGCGTGGACGCCGCGATCGAGCGCGACAGCACGAGCGGCGCCTGCACGCTCCACGCGATCGACGATGCGACGGCCGATGCGGTCATGGCCGACCGGGAGCATGCGCGCGGCCTTGCCGCACTGCCTGCGTGGCAAGCGCCCGCCGGGGTCGACGAGGACCCGCCGGAGCGCTTCATCGCAGGCGTGCGCCGCGTGCTGGACTACCTCGCCGCGGGCGACGTGTTCCAGGCGAATCTTTCCCGTGGCTGGACGGCCGCCTTCGAGCGCGCCGTCGACCCCGCCGCGCTGTTCGCTCGCCTGCGTCGCGGCAACCCGGCGCCGTTCGCCGGCCTGTTCGCGGGGGACGGGTGGTCGGTGGTGAGTGCATCGCCCGAGCGCCTGGTGTCCGTCCAGGGCGACCTGGTCGAGACGCGTCCGATCGCCGGCACGCGCCCGCGCCTGGCGGGGGACGACGACGCCTCCCGCGTGCGCGAACTCGTCGGCCATCCCAAGGAGCGCGCCGAACACGTGATGCTGATCGACCTCGAGCGCAACGATCTCGGGCGTGTCTGCCGCGCCGGCAGCGTGAAAGTCGACGAGCTGATGACCGTCGAGAGCTATGCGCACGTGCACCACATCGTGAGCAACGTGCGCGGGCGGCTTCGACCGGGCGTGACGCCGGGCGAGGTGATCCGTGCGGTGTTCCCCGGCGGCACCATCACCGGCTGCCCCAAGGTGCGCTGCATGCAGATCATTGCCGAGCTCGAAGGCGTGGGGCGGGGCGCCTACACCGGTGCGATGGGCTGGCTCGCGCCCAACGGCGACATGGACCTCAACATCCTCATCCGCAGTGCCGAGGTCGAGGGGCGCCAGGTGCGCTTCCGCACCGGCGCGGGCATCGTGGCCGACTCCGACCCGCAGCGGGAACTCGACGAGACCCGCGCGAAGGCACGCGGCATGCTCCGCGCCCTGGGTGTGGAATGAGCACGGGCGCCGGCGAGCCGACCGGGGCCACGGCCGCGCCCGTGAGGCTGTTCCACGGCGAACGCGAGCTCGCCGCCCTGCCCCCGGACGATCGCGCCCGCCTCTACGGCGACGGCCTGTTCGAAACCATGCGTGCTCACGGCGGCGGCGTGCCGTGGTGGCGCGCGCACTGGACCCGGCTCATGCGCGACGCCGCCCGGCTTGGCATCGGGACTCCCCGCGAAGCGCTCGTCCACGCCACCGTCCGCGACGTGCTGGGCGGCGGCGATGGCGTGGTGAGGCTGCAGGTGGACCGGGGCCCCGGCCCGCGCGGGTATGCGCCCGCGCGCGACGTGCCACCGGTCTGGAGCGTGTCGCTGCACCCCGTGCCCCCGCATGCCGGCCCGCTGGTGCTGCGCTGGTGCGGGACGCGCCTTGCGATCCAGCCTGCGCTGGCAGGCATCAAGCACTGCAATCGCCTGGAGCAGGTGCTTGCGCGCGGCGAGTGGCCCGGCGGCGTGGGCGAAGCCGACGACGGGCTGATGCTCGACACCGAGGGGCACGCGGTCTGCGCGACGTCCGCCAATCTCTTCGTCCATCTGGGCGGGCAATGGCTCACGCCGCCCGTCGACCGCTGCGGCATCCGCGGCGTCTGCCGCGACTGGGTGATGGCCGTGCTGGACGTCCGCGAGCTGCGGCTTGCGCGTGATGACGTCGAGCGCGCCGACGCGCTTTTCCTGTGCAATGCCGTGCGCGGTATCCTCGAAGTCGCCCGGCTCGGCGATCGCCACTGGTCGCCGGACCCGCGGATCGCCCGCCTTCGCGGGCGCCTCGCCGCCGAGCATCCCGCCTTCGCCCTGGAGTCCCCGTGAGTCGTCCGCGCAAGCGCCGTGGTGGCTGCCTTTCGATCCTGATCCTGCTCGTGCTGGCTGCCGCGCTCGCGGCCGGGCTGCTGTGGCAGCGCTATACCGAGTTCGCGGACAGCCCCATCGCCGGCCTCCGGCCTGGCACCACGCTGGTGGTGAAGCAGGGGGATTCGCTGCCGGTCGTGCTGCGCAAGCTGCAGGACCTCGGCATCGGCGGGCTGCAGACCTACGAGTGGACCGCGCTGGCACGGCAGATGGGGGCTGCGGGCAGGATCCAGGTCGGCGAATACCGCCTGGAGCCGGGCATGACGCCGCGCGACCTGCTCGAAGCGATGCGCGACGGCGACGTCATCCAGCACCGCGTGACCATCGTGCCCGGCTGGAACATCCGCGACCTGCGCGCCGCCCTCGCCAAGGCCGACCCGCTCGTGCACGACGCGACCGGGCTCAGCGACGCGGACCTGATGGCGAAGCTCGGCAAGCCCGGCCAGCACCCGGAAGGGCGCTTCCTGCCGGAAACCTACGTCTACACGCGTGGCGACAGCGAGCTGGACGTGCTGCGGCGCGCCCATGGCGCGATGGAGAAGGCGCTCGACGCGGCCTGGCGCGCGCGCCACAAGGAGTCGGTGCTCAGGTCGCCGGACGAGATGCTCACGCTCGCCTCGATCGTCGAGAAGGAGACGGGCATCGCCGAGGAACGGCCCGCGATCGCCGGCCTGTTCGAGCGCCGGCTGCGCATCGGCATGCGGCTGCAGACCGACCCGACGGTGATCTACGGCATGGGAACCCGCTACGACGGCAACATCCGCAAGGCCGACCTCACCACGGACACGCCGTACAACACCTACACGCGTGCCGGCCTGCCGCCGACGCCGATCGCGATGCCCAGCGTGGAAGCGCTGCAGGCGGTCGCGAACCCCGCGGCGGGCGACGCGCTCTACTTCGTCGCCGTCGGCGACGGCAGCGGGCGCCATCTGTTCGCGCGCACGCTGGCCGAGCACCAGCGCAACGTGCAGACGTACCTGGCGAACTACCGCGCTGCGCGCGCGGCAGGCCGATGACGCCATCGCTGGAAAGCCAGCCGCGGCTGGTCACGCTGGAAGGGGGCGAAGGGGCGGGCAAGTCGACCGTCCTGGCGGCCCTGCGTGAGGAACTCGAACGCGATGCGCGGGTGACCTGCACCCGCGAGCCGGGGGGCACGCCCCTGGCCGAGCGCATCCGCTCGCTGCTGCTGGATGCCTCGCACGAGGCGCCCTGCGTGCAGTCCGAGCTGCTCCTGATGTTCGCCGCGCGCGCGCAGCTGGTCCGGCACGTCGTACGGCCCGCGCTCGAGCGGGGCGACTGGGTGCTCAGCGACCGCTTCACCGATGCGAGCTATGCCTACCAGGGCGGCGGCCGCGGCTTCGACATGCAGGCGATCGCACTGCTCGAGCGGGAATTCGTCGGCATCGAGCCGGGCCTCACCCTGCTGCTGGACGTGCCCGTCGGCGTGGGCCTGGCGCGGGCGCGCGGACGAGGCGGTATGGATCGCATCGAATCGGAGCAGGAAGCGTTCTTCGAGCGCGTGCGCGAGGCCTACCTCGCACGCGCGCGCTCGCGCCCGCAGCGCTTCGTGGTGATCGACGCTTCGCAGCCGGCCGCCGAGGTTGCCGCGGCCGCGGTGGCGGCGCTGCGCGCCTACCGGGGCCGGCTGGCATGAGCACATTCGCGCCCTGGCAGCAGCGCGCCTATGCCCAGATGGCCGATGCGTTCTCGGCCGGCCGCCTTGGCCATGCGCAGCTGATCTGCGGCCCGGCGCGCCTGGGCAAGCGAGAAGTGGCGGTGCGGATGGCGCGTCGCGTGCTGTGCGAGGCGGCCAGCGGCGACGTGGCCTGTGGCGCCTGCCGCAGTTGCCGCCTGTTCGACGCCGGCACGCACCCGGACTACCGCTTCGTCAGCTTCATCCCCAATCGCGAGGGCACGAAGCTGCGCACGGAGATCGTCATCGACCAGATGCGCGAGCTCGCCGCACAGCTCGCGCTGACGCCGCAGTTCGGACGCGCGCAGGTCGCGGTGGTGGATCCGGCCGATGCCATCAACCACGCCGCCGCGAACGCGCTGCTCAAGACGCTCGAGGAGCCTGTGCCCGGCCGCTACCTGTGGCTGGTGAGCGCGCACCCGATGCGGCTGCCGGCCACGATCCGCAGCCGCTGCCAACGCATCGAGCTGCGGCTGCCTCCGGCCGACGAGGCGGCCGCATGGCTCGCCGCCCAGGGGCATGCCGCGGCCGACGCCGCCGAAGCGCTGCGGGCGGCACGCGGCCATCCCGGGCTTGCCGACGACTGGCTGCGTACCGGAGGGCTCAGCCTCCGCAAGGCCGTGTCCGCCGACCTGCAGCGGCTGTGGAAGGGCGAGGCCGCGCCCGCCGAGATCGCGCAGCAATGGGCCGCGGACGAGCACGCGGATCTGCGGCTGCGTCATGCCGCCGACCTCGCGGTGGAGCGCGCCGCCGGCTTGACCGACCCGCGGCATGCGCGCAGTCTGGCCGCCTGGTTCGACCGGGCGAACCGCAGCCGGGACCTGCTGCGCACCACCGTCCGCGCGGACCTCGTGCTGGTTGAACTGTTGGTGGCCTGGCGCGCACTGCGCGGGGGCCCGGAGAAACGCGAACGATGAGCTCGACTCCCGGCGCAGCAAGGCAAGGCATCCTCACGCTCGCGCTCAAGGACAAGGCGCAGCTGTACAACGCCTACATGCCGTTCCTGAAGAACGGCGGCATCTTCGTGCCCACGCCCAAGCGCTACATGCTGGGCGACGAGGTGTTCCTGCTGGTGACCCTGCCCGAATCCGGCGAGCGCCTGCCGGTGGCGGGCAAGGTCGTGTGGGTGACGCCGGTGGGCGCCCAGGGCAACCGCCCCGCCGGCATCGGTGTGCAGTTCCCCGAAACCCCAGAGGGCGAGGCGCTCAAGGGGCGGATCGAGGCGCTGCTGGGCGGCTCGCTGAGCGCCGACCGCGCCACGCACACGATGTAGCCCCGCGCGGCCCCCGCGTGGCGGCGTGGGCGATACGTGTCCCGGTCGCGTTGTCCGCCACGGCGGCAGCCGGCCGCGACCTGAGCCGGCTCCCGGCGGCCCTTGCCGGCCCCTGCGGCCGGGCGCAGCATCGGCGCCTGATGCGGCAGGACGCCGGCCGCGGCCCGCGGCGGCGGTTCCCCATGCCGATCCGGAGTGGACGATGAAGAAGCTCGCACTGGCCCCGGCCGTGCTGCGCGCTTCCTTCGGTGCCCAGGCCCAGGACATGCGCCCCGGCATCGCGAGCATCGCGATCGTGACCACGGAGCTGGATGGCCGCTACGGCATGGACGGCGAAGTGCTCAAGCCCGCCAAGCTCAAGCGCGCGCGCTCGAGCTGCTCGACGAGCAGTTGGCCGTCGGCCATCTGCACCTGCGCAAGGGGCAGGCGGACGTCACGCCGGAGCGGATCGGGGAGATCCGCCGGATCGCCGACGACATCGGCGCGCGCCTGATGGTGGAGAAGGATGGCCGCATGGAGCCCGCGGACGCACCGGCTCCACCGGGCACGTAAGCCCGCGCGCCGCGTAAGCCCGCGCGCCGCGTAAGCCCGCGGCGCGATGGTCAGGGTGCTGCGCGCAGGGCCGGGTGGTCCCAGCCGGGTCGCGGCGCGAAGCGCTCGCCGTGGCGCGCCTGCAGCTGGCGCAGGCGCTGCAGCAGCACCTCCACGCCGGTCTCGCGGATGTACTGGACCGGACCGCCCCGGAAGGGCGCGAAGCCCGTGCCGAAGATCACGCCGGCATCCAGCAGGTCGGCATCGGCGACCACGCCGTCGTGCAGGCAGGCCACGGCCTCGTTGAGCAGCGGCAGGATCAGCCGGTCCTCGAGGTCGTCCGGTGCCTTGTAGTCCGCCGGCACCTCGGGCTTGACCGGCTTGCCGTTCTCCCAGCGGTACAGGCCCTGGCCGTCCTTCCTGCCGCGGCGGCCGGCCTCGGGCGGCACCGCCAGCGCGGCCGGGATCGGCAGGCCGAGGAAGGGCGCAAGCTCCGCCCCCACGCCCGCGGCCACGTCCAGGCCCACGGTGTCGACCAGCTCGATCGGGCCCATCGGCATGCCGAACTTCACCGCCGCCTTGTCGATCACCGGGCCCGGAATGCCCTCGGCGTAGGCGGTCGCGGCCTCGAGCATGTAGGGGAACAGCACGCGATTGACCAGGAAGCCCGGCGTGCCCGCCACCGGGACCGGGAACTTGTCGATGGCACGGCAGAAGCCGGCCAGGCGCTGCTCGGTGGCCGGATCCATGCCGTCGTGGCGGATGATCTCCACCAGCGGCATCAGCGCCACGGGGTTGAAGTAGTGCAGGCCGGCGAACTGCGCCGGGCGTGCCAGGCCCTCCCGCAGCTCGTCGAGCGGAATCGACGAGGTGTTGGTGGTCAACAGCGCGTCGGCCTTCATGCGCGGCTCGACGTCGGCATACAGCGCGCGCTTGGCGTCGGGGCGCTCGATGATGGCCTCGATGAGCAGGTCGGCATCGGCCACGCCGTCGCCGGCCACGTCACCCCGCAGCCGCGCCGCGACGGCCGGGCGCTTGCTTTCGTCCTTGACGCGCTTGGCGAACAGCTCGGAGGCGCGTTGCAGCGCGGCGTCGACGAAGCGCTGCTCGCGATCGGCCAGCGTCACCTCGAAGCCCTTGTAGGCCGACCAGGCGGCGATGTCGCCGCCCATCACGCCGGCACCGACGACGTGCACGCGGCGGATGCCGTGGTCCTTCGTGCCCTGCGACTTCAGCCGCTCCTGCAGGAAGAACACGCGGATCAGGTTGCGCGCGGTCGGGGTGGACGAGAGCTTCACGACCGCGCGCCGCTCGTTCTCCAGCAGGGCCTGCATGGAGCCGCCGCCGCGGCGCCAGCTTTCGATGAGTGCGTACGGGGCGGGGTAGTGCTCCTTGCGTGCCTTGCGCGCGACCTGCTTGACCAGCTGCGGTGCCAGGGCCTGCCGCGCGGGCCAGGTGTTGGTCGCCCAGCCCAGGGCGCGCTGCCTGAACGGCCGCTCGGTGCCGCGCAGCGCGAGCCGCGCGGCTTCGTCCACCAGCACGCCCTGGCCGACCACGCGGTCCACCAGCCCCATCGCCTTCGCCGCCTTGCCCGTCACGCTGCGACCGGTGAGCATGAGGTCGAAGGCCGCCGGGGCGCCGATCAGCCGCGGCAGCCGCACGCTGCCACCCCAGCCCGGGAAGATGCCCAGCTTCACCTCGGGCAGGCCGATGCGGGTGGATGGATCGTCGCTGGCCACGCGGTGGGTGCAGGCCAGCGCCAGCTCCGTGCCGCCGCCCATGCAGAAGCCGTGGATGGCCGCCACCGTGCGGAACGGCAGTTCCGACAGCCGCTGGAAGACCTGCTGGCCCCGCCGGATGGCGTCGCCCACGGTGCCGCGCTGGTCGAAGACCTGGAACTCCTTGATGTCCGCGCCGGCGATGAAGCCGCTGGACTTCGCCGAGCGGATCACCAGGCCCCGGGGCGGGTCGAGCAGCAGGCGCTCGATGATCGAATCGAGCTCGACCAGCACCGCCTGGGCGAAGGTGTTGACGCCGCTGCCTTCGCGGTCGAACGCCAGCACCACCACGCCGTCGTCGCGCGTTTCGGATTTCCAGTGCCGCATCGACAGGCCGTCGAACCGGGAGGACGCGATCATTGCCAACCATCCGTTCACGTATGGAACATCCGGCTATCATCCGGAGGTTGTTTCCCGCGCGTCAAATCGGCACCTCCACGACTCCCGGCGGACGGTGAACTTTTCCGCGATCGCGTTGTCCCATGACTCGGCCACGCCGAGCTGACAGGAGTGCCGGCCCGGTATGGCCGAATTGGAAGGGTATGCAATGGAACCCGGTGCCTTGCGCGAGACGCAGCTGGACCGGGACCTGGTCGAGCGCGTGCAGCGCGGCGACAGCTCCGCCTTCGACGTGCTGGTGAAGAAGTACCAGCACCGGGTGATCGGGCTGATCGGGCGCTACGTGCACGACTGGAGCGAATGCCAGGACGTCGCCCAGGAAGTGTTCATGCGTGCCTACCGCGCGCTGGGCAATTTCCGCGGCGATGCCCAGTTCTCCACGTGGCTGCACCGGATCGCCGTGAACACCGCCAAGAACCATCTCGTCGCCCAGAACCGAAGGCCGCCCACCGACGACATCGACGTCATGGACGCCGAGCAGTACGACATGTCGCTGCGCCTGCGCGATACCGACACGCCCGAGCACGAACTGCTGCGGCAGGAGATCGAGTCGACGGTGATGGCCGCGGTGAACCGGCTGCCGAACGAACTGCGCGAGGCGATCACGCTGCGCGAGGTCGAGGGCCTGAGCTACGAGGAGATCGCCGAGCGCATGGGCTGCCCGATCGGCACGGTGCGCTCGCGCATCTTCCGCGCCCGCGAGGCCATCGACACCCAGCTCAAGCCCCTCCTCGAACCCACGGATACCCGGGAGCGAGACCGATGACGTCCCATGACCTGCGACCCGACGACCGCGAAAGCCTGAGCGCCCTGTTCGACGGCGAAGTGCATGGCGAGGCACGCCTGTTCGCGCTGCGCCGGCTTTCGCACGACGCCGCGTGGCAGGGGCAGTGCGGGCGCTGGCAGCTGATCGGCGACGCCATGCGCCGCCAGGCGCCGCTGGCGGCGCCGTCGGGCTTCGCGGCCCGCGTGGCGACGGCGGTGGCGGCGCAGGCCGCGTCGGTCGCGGTGCAAGCGCCGGCCCCGGCGCGCGCCGCATCGCGCGGTCGCATGCGCTGGATCGGCGGCGGCGCGCTTGCGGCATCGGTCGCGCTTGCGCTGGTGGTCACCTCGCTGCAGACGGCCCGCGAACCGCGGGGCCGCACCGGCGCGGTCGTGGCCTCCTCGCCGGTCGCGACTCCGGCCGCCGGGCCGGCGGCCCCCGCCGTCGCCATCGAGCCGCCTGCGGTCGCGATCCCCGCGGCGCCGGGGGTCGAGGCTGCCGCTGCGCGCGACCAGGCGCCGGTGCGCCGGCTGGTCGCGACCGCCCCGCGGCGCGAACGCCCGGCCGCCGTGCCGCGGGCGGATTCCGGCCGCGCTGCCACGGCGTCCGTCGCCGAGGCGGCGCTGCTGGCCACCCCGGCCGGCAATCCGTTCAATCTCGCCGCTGGCGAAGCGCTCACGGCCCGCCCCTGGCCGCGCGCGACGCTGGGCAGCACCACCGCGGCGTTCACCACCCGCTATGGCGCCGCCGGCGACAGTGCGGGCGAGCGCCCGTCGTTCTATCCCTTCGAGCCCCGCCCGCAGGGCGAGCCGGAGCAGGTGCCCTCGCCCTGAGCCGGACGGGCACGTCGCCACAACCCGATTTCCGTGAGGCCGATTCGATGAACCGACCCGTGCGTACCCTCCTCCTGGTGGGCGCCATCGCGCTGGCGCTGCCGGTCGCCTGCACGGCGCAGCAGCCCGAGCACGTCGCCCCGCTGCCGGTGCCGTCCACCGCCCCGCCGGCGGTGCCCATGGTCACCGGCCTGCCGGACTTCACCAACCTCGTGCAGCAGGTGGGCCCGGCCGTGGTCAACATCAGCGCCGAGATCGGCACGCGCCGCGTCGCCAATCCGCGCGGGCAGCTGCCCGACGACGAGCGCATTCCCGAGTTCTTCCGCCGCTTCTTCGGCGAGGACATGCCGTTCCCGGGCATGCCCGACGGCGGCCCGCGCGGCCTGTCGCAGGGCACGGGCTTCCTGATCTCCGACGACGGCTACATCCTCACCAACCACCACGTCGTCGCCAACGCCACGCAGGTGACCGTCCGCCTGTCGGACCGCCGCGAGTTCCAGGCCAGGCTGGTGGGCAGCGACGAGCAGTCCGACGTGGCCCTGCTCAAGATCGAGGGCCGCGGCCTGCCGGCCCTTCGCACCGCCACGCAGCCGGTCAAGCCCGGGCAGTGGGTGGTCGCCATCGGCTCCCCGTTCGGCCTCGAGCATTCGGTCACGGCCGGCATCGTGAGCGCGGTGGGGCGCGCCACCGGGACGCAGCAGTACGTTCCCTTCATCCAGACCGACGTCGCCATCAACCGCGGCAACTCGGGCGGCCCGCTGCTCAACACGCGCGGCGAGGTGGTCGGCATCAATTCGCAGATCTTCTCGAACTCCGGCGGCTACATGGGCGTGAGCTTCGCGATCCCGATCGACCTCGCGGTGTCGGTGACCAACCAGCTGCGCACCACCGGTCGCGTGCAGCGCGGCCTGCTCGGCGTGGGCGTGGAGCCGGTGGACGCCGAGGCTGCGCGCGGCTTCGGGCTGCCCGACACGCTGGGCGCGCTGGTGAACGAGGTGCAGCCCGGCGGCGCGGCGGACAAGGCCGGCATCCGCCCGGGCGACGTGATCCGGGCGGTCAACGGCAGGGCCGTGGCCACCCACAGCGACCTGCCGCCGCTGATCGGCGCCTTGCCGCCCGGCTCGCGCGTGCGGCTCAGCCTGTTCCGCGACGGGCGCACCATCGAGATCCCCGTGGTGCTCGACGCGCTGGCCGAAGGCGGCGGCGGTGGCGGGGCTGCGCCGCAGGCCGCGCCCGCACAGCCCGACGCCGACCCGGCGGGCCTTGGCCTGGCGGTGCAGGACCTCACCGCTGCCGAGCGCCGGCGCCTTGGCCTGCGCGCCGACGAGGGCGTGCGCATCGCGCGCGTGGATCGCGGGCCGGCGGGCGAGGCTGGCCTGCGGGCCGGCGACATCGTGCTCCAGGTGGGCCGCACGCCGGTCGGCTCGGCCGCGGCGTTCGCCCGCGCGGTCGCCCAGGTGCCGGCGAAGCAGGCGGTCATGCTGCTGGTGCGTCGCGACGGCGGGTCGAAGTTCGTCCCCGTCGGACGGGACTGAACGGCGCCGGCCGCATCACGCGGCCGGCAGCGGCCGGGGCCATGCGATAATCCCGCGTTATTTTTCGCCTGGCCCCGCGCTCCATGCAGCAGATCCGCAATTTCTCCATCATCGCCCACGTCGACCACGGCAAGTCGACGCTGGCCGACCGCATCATCCAGATCTGCGGCGGCCTCGAAGCGCGCGAGATGGAAGCGCAGGTGCTCGACTCCAACCCGATCGAGCGCGAGCGCGGCATCACCATCAAGGCCCAGTCCGTCTCGCTGCCGTACAAGGCGAAGGACGGGCAGACCTACTACCTCAACTTCATCGACACCCCGGGCCACGTCGACTTCAGCTACGAGGTCTCGCGCTCGCTCGCCGCCTGCGAGGGCGCGCTGCTGGTGGTCGACGCCGCGCAGGGCGTGGAGGCGCAGTCGGTCGCCAACTGCTACACGGCCGTCGAGCAGGGGCTCGAAGTCGTGCCGGTGCTCAACAAGATCGACCTGCCGACCGCCGACATCGAGCGCGCGAAGGCCGAGATCGAGGCGGTCATCGGCATCGACGCCGAGGACGCGGTCGCCATCAGCGCCAAGACGGGCCTCAACGTGGTCGACGTGCTCGAGGCGATCGTCGACCGCATCCCGCCGCCCAAGCCGCGCGACACCGACAAACTGCAGGCGCTGATCATCGACTCCTGGTTCGACAACTACCTGGGTGTGGTCTCGCTCGTGCGCGTCATGCAGGGCGAGATCAAGAAGGGCGACAAGCTGCTCGTCATGTCGACGGGCCGCACGCACCAGGTCGACGACGTGGGCGTGTTCACGCCCAAGCGCAAGGTGCTGCCGGCGCTGCGCGCCGGCGAGGTGGGCTGGGTCACCGCCTCGATCAAGGACGTGCACGGCGCCCCGGTGGGCGACACGCTGACGCTCGCCGCCGACCCGGCGCCCAAGCCGCTGCCCGGCTTCCAGGAGATGCAGCCGCGCGTGTTCGCGGGCCTGTTCCCGGTCGATGCCGAGGACTATCCCGACCTTCGCGAAGCGCTGGAGAAGCTGCGCCTCAACGACGCCGCGCTGCGCTTCGAGCCCGAGAGTTCCGAGGCCATGGGCTTCGGCTTCCGCTGCGGCTTCCTCGGCATGCTGCACATGGAGATCGTGCAGGAGCGCCTGGAGCGCGAGTACGACCTCAACCTGATCACCACCGCACCGACGGTGATCTACGAAGTGCTCAAGACGGACGGTTCCGTGGTGCCGATGGACAACCCGGCCAAGCTGCCGCCGGTGAACCAGGTCGAGGAGATCCGCGAGCCGATCATCCGCGCCAACATCCTCACCCCGCCGGATTACGTGGGCAACGTGATCAAGCTCTGCGAGGAGAAGCGCGGCGTCCAGCTGGGCATCAACTACATGGGCGGGCAGGTGCAGATCAGCTACGAGCTGCCGATGGCCGAGGTGGTGCTCGACTTCTTCGACAAGCTCAAGTCCGTGAGCCGCGGCTACGCCTCGCTCGACTACCACTTCCTGCGCTTCCAGGCCGGCCTGTTCGTGCGCGTGGATACGCTCATCAACGGCGACAAGGTCGACGCGCTCAGCATCATCACGCACCGCAGCCACGCCGACCGCCGCGGCCGCGACCTTTGCGAGAAGATGAAGGAACTGATCCCGCGGCAGATGTTCGACGTCGCCATCCAGTCGGCCATCGGCTCGCAGATCATCGCGCGCACCACGGTCAAGGCCATGCGCAAGAACGTGCTGGCCAAGTGCTACGGCGGCGACATCACGCGCAAGAAGAAGCTTCTGGAGAAGCAGAAGGAAGGCAAGAAGCGCATGAAGCAGGTCGGCCGCGTGGAGATCCCGCAGGAAGCCTTCCTGGCGGTGTTGAAGGTCGATCAGTGAAGCGGGGATTCGGGATCGGGAATCGGGGATTCGTTCAAGCGAAGCCCGCCCGACCCGATGACCCCGGCTTCCCCGAATCCCGAATCCCGAATCATTAATCCCGGCTCCAAGGAACACGAATGCGCTGGTTCGAAATCGCCCTCGTCGTGCTGACCCTGTTCACCGGGCTGGTCTGGCTGCTGGACAAGCTGGTGCTCGCCAAGCGGCGTGCCGCCGCGGACGGGTTGCTGGCCGACCAGACCGAGCCGGTGGTGGTCGACTACTCGAAGTCGTTCTTCCCGGTGCTGGCGATCGTGCTCATCCTGCGCAGCTTCGTCGCCGAGCCTTTCCGCATCCCGTCGAACTCGATGATGCCGACGCTGCTCACGGGCGACTTCATCCTCGTCAACAAGTTCGCCTACGGCCTGCGCCTGCCCATCAGCAATGCCAAGTTCGTCGACATCGGCGAGCCCGCGCGCGGCGACGTGGTGGTGTTCAAGCCGCCGCACCACCCCGAGCAGGACTGGATCAAGCGCGTCGTCGGCCTGCCCGGCGACACGGTCGCCTACCGCGACAACCAGGTCATCCTCAACGGCGAGCCGCTGGCCTATGCGTCCCTGGGCAGCTACCAGGGCGTGGGCAACGGCGCGGAGATGACCGGCGCCGAGGAGCGCCGCGAGGCGCTGCCGGGCCGCCCGCACCGGGTGCTGGAACGCACGCAGGACTACCTGCGCGACCCCGGCGAGGGCGAGTGGGTGGTGCCGGACGGCCACTATTTCGTGATGGGCGACAATCGCGACAACAGCGAGGACAGCCGATACTGGGGCCTGTTGCCGGAAGCCAACCTGCGCGGCAAGGCCTTCCTCGTCTGGCTCAACTGCGAAGGCTGGTTCTGCCGGGGCGCGTTCGACACCTCGCGCATCGGCAACGGCATCGAGTGATACCGTAAGGGCGGTTCCGGGGAGGACGGTTCATGAAGCGCACTCAACACGGCATGACCCTGATCGGGTTCGTCCTGGTGCTGGCGGTGGCCGGCGTGTTCATCTACATGGGGATGAAGCTGATCCCGATGTATTCGGAGTACTACGCGGTCAAGCAGGCGATGGAGGGCCTGGCGCAGGAGGGGGCCGGCGCCTACGACGCGGCCAAGGTCAAGGACCTGTTCTTCCGCCGCCTCGACATGAGCTACAGCGAGAACGTCGAGCCGGCGGACGTGAAGCTGGTCCGCAAGGACGCCGGCTGGATGATGACGGTGGACTACGAGGTGCGTCGCCCGCTCATCGCCAACATCGACGTGGTGGGCCATTTCGTCGCCGAGAAGGAGCTCAAGCGCATCGGTGAGTGACCACATCGCCCACCGGTTCGCCCGCCCCGAGCTGCTCGGGCGTGCCCTGCGGCACCGCAGCGCGGGCACGCCGCACAACGAACGGCTGGAGTTCCTGGGCGACGCGCTGGTCAACCTGATCGTCGCCGAGGCGCTGTACGAACGCTGGCCGCAGGCGGATGAGGGCGCGCTCACCCGCGCGCGCGCCGAGCTGGTGCGCGAGTCCTCGCTGGCCACCATCGCGCGCACGCTGGAGCTCGGCCCTCGGCTTACGCTGGGGCCGGGCGAGATGAAGACCGGCGGGCATCGGCGCGACTCGATCCTGGCCGACGCCGTCGAGGCCATCGTCGGGGCCATCCACCTCGACGCCGGCTTCGAAGCCTGCCGCGCCATCGTGCTGCCCTGGTTCGAGCCGGCGCTGGCGGCCCTGCCGCCGCCGAACAAGGTCGGCAAGGACGCGAAGACGCGCCTGCAGGAGTGGCTGCAGGGTCGCCAGCATCCCCTGCCGGTCTATGCCCTGCTGTCGGAGGAGGGGCAGGAGCATGCGCGCACCTTCCACGTGAGTTGCACGCTGGCCCAGCCCGCGCTCGTCACCGAGGGCTCGGGCAGCTCGCGGCGGGCGGCCGAGCAGGTCGCCGCCGAGGCGGCGCTGGACTGCATCGAGCGGATGCGCCGCGAAGCCGCGACGGGGCGCTGAAGCCCGGCGGCTTACAATCGCGGGATGACAGACACCCCCTACCGCGCCGGCCACGTGGCCGTGATCGGCCGCCCGAACGTCGGCAAGTCCACGCTGGTCAACGCGCTGGTCGGCGCCAAGATCAGCATCACCTCGAACCGGCCGCAGACCACGCGCCACCGCCTGCTGGGCATCGCCACCTTCCCGGCGGGACAACTCGTGCTGGTCGACACGCCGGGCATCCATCGCGAGCAGAAGCGCGCGATGAACCGCTGGATGAATCGCGCGGCGCGCGGCGCGCTCGAGGGCGTGGACGCGGCCCTGCTGGTCGTCCAGGCCGGCCGATGGGATGACGAGGACGGCCTCGCCTACGACACGCTCAAGGCGGCGGGCCTCCCCGTGGTGCTGGTGGTCAACCAGGTCGACCGGCTCAAGGACAAGACCGCGCTGCTGCCGTATCTGGCGAAGGCGGCCGAAGGACGCGACTTCGCCGCGGTGCATCCGGTGTCCGCGCTCAAGCGCCTGGGGCTGGAGGCGCTGGTGCGCGACGTGCTGGCACTGGTGCCGGAGCAGGACGCGCTCTATGGCGAGGACGAGATCACCGACAAGAGCCAGCGCTTCCTCGCCGGCGAGATGGTGCGCGAGCAGCTCATGCGCCAGCTCGGCGAGGAGCTGCCCTACGCGACCACGGTGGAGATCGAGCGCTTCGAGGTCGATGGCGCGTTGCTGCGCATCGGCGCGGTGATCTGGGTCGAGCGCTCCGGGCAGAAGGCGATCGTGATCGGCAAGGGCGGCGAGCGCCTGCGCGAGATCGGCATGCGCGCGCGCCAGCAGATGGAGCAGCTCTTCGATGCCAAGGTCTTCCTCGAGACCTGGGTGCGCGTCCGGGAAGGCTGGTCCGACGACGAGGCCGCATTGAAGTCGCTCGGGTACGAGTGACGGATTCGGGATTCGGGATTCGGGATTCGGGATTCGGGATTCGGGATTCGGGATTCGGGATTCGGGATTCGGAGAAGCGGTTGCGTCGCAGCTGGTGCTTCGCGCGCCAACGGCGGAAACAGGTTCACGTGCTTTCGCATCGCGCCACGGATGCCTGTGGAACCGATCACTAATCCCGAATCCCGAATCCCGAATCCCGAATCCCGACTCCCATGCGCTACGCCGCCGAGAACGCCTTCGTCCTGCATACGCGCCCATGGCGGGAGACGAGCCTGCTGGTGGAAGTGCTGACGCTGCAGCACGGGCGTGTCGGGCTGGTCGCGCGGGGCGTGCTGGGCCCGCGGCGGCAGGTACTGCGCGCGGCGCTGCAGCCGCTGCAGTGGATCCGTTTCGATGCCGTGCAGAAGGGGGAGATGGCGACGCTGGCGAACGCCGAGGCGGTCGATGCCGCGCCCCGGCTGACGGGCGATGCAGCGCTCGCCGCCTTCTACCTCAACGAACTGACCCTCAGGCTCGCGCCACGGCACGACCCGCAGCCCGACCTGTTCGCCGCGTATGCCCGTGCCCGCGAGCGCCTGCGCGCCGGCGAGCCGCTGGCGTGGGTCCTGCGCCGTTACGAACGCGATCTCCTGGCGGCGCTGGGCCTGGGCTTCGACTGGCAGGTCGACGGCGATGGCCAGCGCATCGACCCCGCCGCGCGCTACCGGCTCGATCCCGAGCACGGGCCGCGACGCCTGCTGGGGGACCGCGGGCATGCCGAGCGCAGCGACGCGCCCAGCGGCCGTGCGCTGCTTGCGCTCGCCGCCGACGACATGCCGCCGCCCGAGGACCTGCCGGCGCTGCGCCGCGCGATGCGCCGCGTGCTCGAACACCACCTGGGGCCGCGCGGCCTGGCTTCCTGGCAGATGCTCGGGGAGCTGGCGCGCGCGGGCGTCGCCCCGGGTCAGTCGCCGTCGACGGGCGCCTGAGCCAGCGTCTCCCCCGCCACGGCCTCGAAGGCCGGCCACGTGGCGGGGTCGCCGGCGAGCGTCGCGGCGGCATCGCCCAGGCGGGCGGCCCCGACGAAGCCGCAGCTGGCACGCAGGCGATGCAGCACCTGGCGCGTCGCCTCGTGGTCTCCCGTGCGCTGGGCGGCGGCGAGGGCCACGCGCATCGATCGCAGCTCGACGACGAACATCCGGCGCAGTGCGTCCAGATGCGTGCGATCGCCGAGCAGCGCCTGCAGCGCGGTCGCATCGTCCCAGAGCGGGGTCTCGCGGCCCTCCGCGGGCATCCGCACGGGCGATGAGCCGCGACCCAGCGCGATGCGTGCGGCGGCCAGGACTTCGGGGCCTGACAGGGGCTTGACCAGCACCTCGAGGAAGCCGGCGGCAAGCAGGCGCTCGTGCTCCTGCCCATCACGCGAGGCGGTATGCGCGATGGCCGGCGCACGCACCCCCGCGGCGCGCAACGCCGCGAGCAGTGCATCGCCACGCCCATCGGGCAGGTTCGCGTCGAACAGCAGCAGTGCGTGGTCGCCCGCGCGGGCCAGGCCACGTGCGCGGCTGCAGGTGGATGCGGTCTCGACGCGTGCGGGCAGGCGCTCCAGCACCGCCTCGAGGAAGCCGGCGCTGACCGGGTCGTCCTCGACCAGCAGCACCCTGGGCAGGGAATCCGTCATCGGCTGTTGGCGTCCTGTCGTTATGCTCGCGCGGATGCCGCCGATCTTACGCGCGATCGCCATGACAATGCTCGCCGCCGCGCTCGCATGGGCCGGCGATGCGGCGGCACGCAGCGCAAAGGTTCGCATCGCCCGCGTCGAAAGCCCCGTGGCCGTGCTCGACGACGTGCGCATGCGGCTTGACTGGCCGGAAGGCGCGCGTGTGGGATCGCTGCATCTGGAAGCGCGACGCATGCAGGCCCCCGACCTGGGCTACCGCTTCGAGCGCGTGCAGTGGACCTGCAGCCTGCGGCGGGTGGGCTGGTCGGAATGGCGCTGCGCCGGACCGATGCGCACGCCGCAGGGCGCCGCGAGCCTGTCGGTGCGCATCCATGAGCGCGGGCTGGAAGGCTCGCTGCAGCGTGGCCGCAGCCGTATCGACGTGCAGCGCCGCGCGAGCGAGCCGGATCTCACCCGCGTCGACCTCACTTCGATTCCGCTGGCCTGGACGCAGGCACTGCTCGCCCAGGCCTGGCCCGAGGCGCAACTGACGGGCGGCGAGGGCGACGCGCGACTGCGCGTGACGGCCGGGCGCGGCGCCGTGCGCATCGCCGGCCCGCTGGACCTGCGCGCGATCTCGCTGGACACCCCCGACGGCCGCATCGCCGCCGATGGCATCGACGCCTCGCTCGCGCTGGACATGCAGCTGGGCGACACCGACCGCGTGCATCTGTCCGGTCGTGTCGGCGGCGGCGAAGCCCTGTTCGGTACCGCCTACCTCGCGCTGCAGGACAGGAGTGCCGCGCTGGAGCTCAAGGCCCTGCAGCAGGGCGCGTGCTGCTGGCGCATTCCGCACTTCGAATGGCGGGACGGTGACGCCCTGCACGCGGCCGGTGCGCTGGTATTCGGGCCCGATGCCCAGGTGCGCGCGCTCGAGGTCGACGCCGGCAGCGGCGACCTGGCCCGCCTGCGCGATGCCTACCTCGGTGGCTGGCTCGGCGCCGCCGGCCTGGGCGACCTCGACATGCAGGGTGGGTTCGACGGCCGGCTGGTGCTGCACGACGGCGGCCTGCGGGTCGTGGACGCGCGCCTGCGCGGCGTGCAACTGCGCGATCCGCAGGGGCGTTTCGCCTTCGCGGGCGTCGACGGCGCGGTGCGCTTCTCGGCGGGCGCGCCGGTCGAGGGCGAACTGCGCCTGGCCGGCGGCAACGTCTGGGGGCTGGCGTTCGGCCCGGCGCGCGTGCCGATGCGCAGCGCCGATGGCGAACTCGCGCTGCGCGCACCGGTCGACATCCCCATGCTCGGCGGGCGGCTGGCCTTCGACCACGTCTCCATCCGTCCGGCCGCGGCGGGGCGCCCGGCGGAAGCCGCGTTCGGCCTCACCCTGGAGCGCCTGGACGTCGAACAGCTCACCCGTGCGCTGGGCTGGCCGGCGTTCACCGGGGAGCTCAGCGGAACCATCCCCAGCGCGCATTTCGCCAACGATCGCCTGGTGTTCGATGGCGGGCTGGCGATGCAGGTCTTCGGCGGCCGGGTGGATGTCTCCTCGCTCGCGATGGAGCGCCCCTTCGGCGTGGCGCCCACGCTGAGCAGCGACATCGTGGTGGACGACCTGGACCTGGAGGCCCTCACCGGCGTGCTCGGCTTCGGCAGCATCACCGGTCGGCTCGACGGGCGCATCGCCGGGCTGCGCCTGGTCGACTGGCAGCCGACCGCGTTCGACGCCAGCCTGCGCACCGATCGCAAGCGCGGCGTGCGCCAGCGCATCAGCCAGCGTGCGGTGCAGGACCTGTCGAGCGTGGGCGATGCGTCCTTCGTCACCAGCCTGCAGTCGCGCCTGATCGCGCTGTTCGACGATTTCGGCTACGCGCGCATCGGCATCGATTGCCGCCTTGCGGACAACGTCTGCGACATGGGCGGGCTGGAAGCGCGGGGCGAGGATGCGTTCCTGGTCGTGGCCGGTGCCGGGCTGCCGCACCTGACCGTCGTCGGCATCAACCGGCGCGTGGACTGGCCGACCCTGGTCGAACGCCTGGTCGCGGTGGGCAAGGGCGATGCCAAGCCGGTGGTCGACTGACCGCGTCCATATTTCGCTACGCTTCACGCATCGTTCGGCACGATCGCCGCAACCGACAGGAGACCCGCCATGCGTCGTTGGATCGCGCTACCGCTCACCGCCGTCGCACTGACGGCCTGCGTCACGATCAACGTGTATTTCCCCGCGGCCGAGGCCCGCGAGGCGGCGCGGGAGTTCGTGGAGAAGGTGATCAGCGAGGACGATGCCGCGCCCTCCGGCGGCGACACGCCACGAGGCCAGAGCGCGGCGGCGCCGATCTCGCCGGCCGGGCGCATGGCCGCGATGCTGGCGCGCGTGGACGTGGCGGCGCTGCTGGGCATCGGCGCGGCGCAGGCCCAGGGCCAGCCCGACATCAACATCCGCACGCCGGCCATCCAGGCCATCCAGGCGCGCATGGAGCAGCGCTTCGACGCGCAGCTGCGCGCCGGCTTCGACGCCGGTGCGCTGGGCTTCACCTCCGATGGCCTCGTGGTGGTGCGCGACGCGGCCAAGCTGCCCCTGAAGGACCGCGTGGCGATCAACCAGGCCGTGGCCGACGACAACCGCGACCGCAAGGCCGTCTACCGCGAGATCGCGGTCGCCAACGGCCATCCGGAATGGGAGCCGCGCATCCGCGAGGTCTTCGCCCAGCAGTGGGTGGCGAGCGCGCGTCCCGGCTGGTGGTACCAGTCCGGCGGAGCCTGGAAGCAGAAGTAGTCCGTTTCGCGGAGGCGCCCCGGGGCGCCGAACGACGGCCCGCCCCGGCGGGCCGTCGCCTTTTCGGGAGGCGGTTCAGGGCGCGCTGGCACGGTCTGCGACAATAGGCGGCCGTTTTCCGCTTCCATCGCCGTGGCCCGCCTCGACCTCACGCCCTTTCCCGCCGAAATCACCGACCTCACGCACGATGGCCGCGGGGTCGCGCGCCGGCCCGATGGCAAGGCCGTCTTCATCGCGGGCGCGCTGCCGGGCGAGAAGGTCATGGCGGTGCAGACCGGCCGGCATCGCAACTTCGACGAGGCGCGCGCGGTCGAGATCCTCGAGGCGGCGCCCGAACGCGTGGCGCCACGCTGCAACCATTTCGGTACCTGCGGCGGCTGCGCGCTGCAGCACTACGACGAGGCCAGGCAGATCCTCGCCAAGCAGCGCGTGCTGCTAGAGAACCTGGAGCGCATCGGCCACGTGACGCCCGAGCGCATCCTGCCGCCGCTCACCGACGCGGCCTGGGGGTATCGCCGCAAGGGACGGCTGTCGGTGCGTCGCGTGGAGAAGAAGGGCAAGACGCTGGTGGGCTTCCGGGAGGCCGATCCCCGCTTCGTGGCCGACATCAGCGAATGCCATACCGTGCTGCCGGCGATCGGCGCGAAGATCGGCGCCATCTCGGCGCTGGTCGACTCGATGGAAGCGCGTCGCGAGATCCCGCAGATCGAATTCATCGCCGGCGACGACGCCATCGCGCTGACGGTCCGCCACCTGGTGCCGCTTGGCGACGCCGATCGCGCCAAGCTCGCCGCCTTCGGGCGTGAGCTCGGCTTTTCCATCTACCTGCAGCCCGGCGGCCTGGACAGCGTGCATCCGCTGGAGCCGGACGAGCCCAAGCTGGCCTTCCGCCTCCCGGCCTGGGACGTGGAACTGAAGTTCCGTCCGCTGGACTTCATCCAGGTCAATGCCGGCCTCAACCAGCGGATGATCCAGACCACACTGGATCTGCTCGAACCGCAGCCGGACGAACGCGTGCTCGACCTTTTCGCCGGCCTGGGCAACTTCACCCTGCCGATCGCGCGGTTCGCGCGCGAGGTCGTCGGCGTGGAGGGCGATGCCGGCCTCGTGCGCCGCGCCCGCGAGAACATCGCGCACAACGGATTCACCAACGTCGAATTCCACGCGGCGGACCTGGCGAAGGACCTTTCGGCCGAACCGTGGATGCGCGAATCCTTCGACAAGCTGTTGCTCGACCCGCCGCGCTCGGGCGCCGACTTCGTGCTTGCGCACCTGCCGCTCAAGCAGTTCCGGCGCATCGTCTACGTGAGCTGCCACCCGGCCTCGCTGGCGCGCGACGCGGGCTTCCTCGTCAACGAGAAGAAGTGGCGGCTGCGCGCGGCCGGGGTCATGGACATGTTCCCGCATACCGCGCACGTCGAGTCCATCGCGGTGTTCGAGCCGAAGTGACACGCCCTGTCGCGCCGCTCAGGCGGCGCGGACGGGCGCGTCGTTCCAGGACTCGTGCAGCCCGCACTCGCGCTTGAGCCCGAAGAAGCGCGTTTCCTCCTCGCTCATGCCGGCCTCCAGCGGGCGCGTGGTGTGCACGTCGCCGATGGAGACGTAGCCCTGGTGCCAGAGGGGGTGGTAGGGCAGGTCGTGCTTCTGCAGGTACAGGTGCACGTCGCGATCGCTCCAGTCGGCGATCGGATGTAGCTTCCATCGCCCGTCGCGCAGCTCGAGGAACTCCAGCCCGGCGCGCGAGCGCGACTGGTCGCGGCGCAGGCCCGCGATCCAGCAGCGCACGTCGAGCTCGTCGAGCGCACGCTGCATGGGTTCGACCTTGCGCAGGCGGTTGTAGCGCGAGATGCCGTCCACGCCCTGCTCCCACAGGCGGCCCAGGCGCGCTTCCATCCAGGCGACGCCGATCTGCGGGCGATAGACCTTGAGGTTGAGCGAGAGCCGCTGCGTGAGCTCGTCGACGAAACGGTAGGTCTCCGGGAACAGGTACCCCGTGTCGATCAGGATGACGGGCAACCCGGGCGCCTGGCGCGTGGCCATGTACAGGCTGACCGCGGCCTGCGCGCCGAAGCTGGACGACAGGGCATGGCCGCCCGAGAGGTTCTCGAGCGCCCATGCGATGCGCTCCTGTGCGGGAAGCCCGCCCAGCCAGGCATTGAGTTCTGCGCGCGCGCGTGGCGACTCGGCGGCGGTGAGCGGGTCCGGCGTGCTCATGCGGCGGCCTCCTCGAGGGCGATGTCGATGCGCCTGGGCGCGGCCACGATGCCGGCGCGCACGAGGAAATCGCCGAAGCGTTCCGCCGGCAGCCGCTCGCCGGCGTAACGCGCCAGCAAAGGATCCAGCGCTTCGACGATGCCGGCCTCGTCAACGTTCTCGCGCAGCTGGACGTTGAGCCGCTGCCCGCGGTGGTCGGCGCCCACGCGCAGCGCATAGCGCCCCGGTGCCTTGCCGACGAGTGCGATCTCGCCGAGGTAGGGGCGCGAGCAGCCGTTCGGGCAGCCGCTCAAGCGCAGGTGGATGGGCGCGTCGCGCAGCCCGTGGCGGGCCAGGAGCTCCTCGAAAATGTCGAGGAACGCAGGCAGGTAGCGTTCGGCCTCGGCCATGGCGAGGCCGCAGGTCGGCAAGGCCACGCAGGCCAGCGCGGCGAGGCGGCTGGGCGAGGCCTGGCGATGCAGGGCCAGGCCATGCGCCGATGCGATCGCGTCGATGCGATCGCGCGAGGCGGCGTCGACGTTCGCGACGACCAGGTTCTGGTTCGGTGTCAGGCGCAGCTGCGCGCCCTCGACGTCGAGCAGGGCGCGCGCGATCTCGCGCATCCCGGTCTGCATCGCGCCGGCCGGGCCGTCCTGCAGGCGACCGGACGGCACGCGAAGCGTGAGGTGCCAGCGTCCGTCGTGGCCCTCGACCCAGCCGAAGCGGTCGCCGTTGTGGTCGAAAGCGAACGTCCGCGCCGGCCCGAGCGCGAAGCCGGCACGGCGCTCCACCTCGGCCCTGAACGCGTCCAGCCCGCGATCGTCGATGGTGTACTTGAGCCGCGCACGCTTGCGCAGGGCGCGGTTGCCCCAGTCGCGCTGCGTGGTGACCACCGCCACCGCGACCGCGATGACGTCCTCAGGCGCGACGAAGCCGATCACGTCGCCCAGCCGCGGATAGGTTTCCGGATCGCCGTGCGTGGCACCCATCCCGCCACCGACGCTGACGTTGTAGCCGGCGACGCGGCCGTCCTCGAGGATGGCGATGAAGCCGAGGTCCTGTGCGAAGACGTCGACGTCGTTGACGGGTGGAATCGCAAAGCCGATCTTGAACTTGCGTGGCAGGTAGGCGTCGCCGTAGATCGGGTCCTGTTCCGGCGTGCCCGCCACGCGTTCGCCGTCCAGCCAGATCTCGTGGTAGGCGCGCGTATTGGGCAGCAGGTGCGCGGACAACGCGGCCGCCGTGGCGTACACGCAGGCATGCGCATCCGACTGCAGTGGATTCGCCGCGATGGCCACGTTGCGATTGACGTCGCCGCAGGCGGCCAGGGTGTCGATGAGCGCGGCGTTGATCGCCTGCATCGTCGCCTTGAGGTCGCGCTTGACCACGCCGTGGAACTGGATCGCCTGCCGCGTGGTGATGCGCAGGCCGCGTTCGGCATGGGTGGACGCCACCGCGTCGAGCTTCAGCCACTGCTCTGGCGTCACGACCCCGCCGGGCGTGCGCGTGCGGATCATGAAGCTGTAGGCGGGCTCGAGCTTCTGCAGCCGGCGCTCCTCGCGCAGGTCGCGGTCGTCCTGCTGGTAGCTGCCGTGGTACTTGATCAGCGTCTGGTCGTCCTCGGCCAGTGCGCCGGTGAGCGGGTCGGCAAGGCTATCGAGCAGCGTGCCGCGAAGGGCACGGCTGTTCTTCTTGATGTCTTCGACGGAATGGCTGGCCATGGCGGTTTCCAGGTGCGTCGGCTGTCTGCGTGCGCTGGTGGTTGCGTCGGTCTCGTGGGAGGCAGGTGCGCCGCGGCGCGTAGGGCATGGGCTCGGCGCAAGTGCGCTTCGCTTGGCCCGCCTACGAGGCGCAGGCCCCAGCCCGGAGGTGCAGTGACGGCATCGCGTTCGTCGCCGTCAGTACACGTCCCGCGCGTAGCGGCCTTCGGCGAGCAGCCCGTCCAGCCAGGCGGCGGCATCCTCCCGGGAGCGGCCGCCGTGGGTGGCGACGATGTCCA
The DNA here is from genome assembly GCA_049323195.1 of Pseudomonadota bacterium. Lineage (GTDB taxonomy): Bacteria > Pseudomonadota > Gammaproteobacteria > Xanthomonadales > Xanthomonadaceae > Cognatilysobacter. The sequence goes on from JBMOOW010000152.1 coordinate 28,249, forward strand.
CGAGCGCGGCATGCACGTCCTTGGACATCGCCACGGCGCCGCAGACGTAGACGTGCGCACCGCCCTCGAGCCAGGCATGCACGTCGCGCCCGTGCTCGCGCAGGCGGTGCTGCACGTAGAGCCTGTCGCGCTGGTCGCGGGAGAAGGCGACGTCGAGTCGATGCAGCTGCCCGCGCTTGAGCGCCTGCTGCCACTCGAGCTGGTAGAGGAAATCGGTTCGCGCGTGCGGCGAGCCGAACAGCAGCCAGTTGCGCCCGGTCGCGCCGATGTGGCCGCGGTGCTGCACGAAACCGCGGAAGGGCGCGACGCCCGTGCCGGGTCCGATCATCAGCACGTCGCGGCTTGCGTCCTGCGGCAGGCGGAAGCGCTCATTGCGTTCGACGAAGACCGGGAGCGCGTGGCCGGGCTCGGCGCGGGCGAGCAGGCCGGAGGCGACGCCGAAGCGGGCACGGTCGCCGGCCTGGTAGGCCACGTGCGCCACGGTGAGATGAGCCTCCTCGCCGACCTCCAGGGGGCTGGAGGCGATCGAATACAGGCGCGGGGTCAGCGGGCGCAGCCTGGCGACGAGCTCATGCGCCGTCCACGCGCCGCGGTGGCGGCGCAGGAGGTCGACCGGCTGCACGCCCTCGATCAGGCGGGCGAGATCGTCCCGGCGGTCGTCCGCCAAGAGGGCCATGAGGGCGGCGTCGCCGCTGCGTTCCGCGTGATGCGCGACGAAGGGTCGCGAGAGGCGGGTGAGCTCGCGCTCGCGCGTCAGCCAGTCGCGCAGCGGCAGCGACCGGCCCTTGTGGTCGACCACGCGTTCGCCGTCGAGGCCGAGCACGTCGAGCACCTCGTCGACCAGCGCCGGCATGTTGTGCGCCCACACGCCGAGCGCGTCGCCGGGCTCGTAGGCCAGTCCGGAGCCTTCCAGCGACAGCTCGACGTGGCGCACGTCGCGCGCCGCCCCGCGCGCGGTGATCTTCTGCACCGCCAGCACCGTCGCGGGGAAGGGCGCGTCGCGCCCGCCGGGCCGCACCGCGGCGGGGCGCAGCGGGGTGACGGTGGCCAGCGCGCGCACCGGCGACAGCGCACGTGCGGCTTCGACGGCGCGCTCGGTCCACGGCGCGGCGATGTCTTCGATGTCGAGGTCGGCGTCGCCACGCGGAAGCCATCGCTCGCCGCCCAGCTCGGCCAGCCGCGCGTCCAGACTGCGCCCCACCTCGCAGAACTTCGGGTAGCTCGAGTCCCCCAGGCCGAGCACGCCGAAGCGCAGCCCCTCGAGCCTGGGCGCGCGTGGGCCCAGCAGGTGCTCGACGAGGGCGCGCGCATCGTCGGGCGGGTCGCCGTCGCCCTGCGTGCTGATCACGATCAGGAGCAGCGTTTCCGACCTGAGCTCGCGCAGCGGGTAGTCCGCGGCTCCGGACAGGCGCAGCGCGAGCCCGGCCTCGCCCAGCCGCGACGCAAGGCGTTCGGCGACACGGCGCGCGTTGCCCGTCTGGCTGCCGTAGATGACCGTGGCCCGCAGTGGCGTCGCGGCGGCAGGGGCCGCGGCCGCCGCGACGTCGGCGGCCGGACTTCGCGAACGCGCCAGGCCCGCGGCATAGCCCGACAGCCACCACAGCGCATCGCCCCCGAGGCCGTCGGTGAGGCGGTCGAGCAGCTCGGCGCGGCCTTCGGGCAGCAGGTCGGCGGGCAGGGGAAGGGCTGGCGGCATGGCAGGTGGTCCTACGGTGCAGGCACAGGCTCGCAGCCGCCGCGGACGGACGGAAAGGACGCAGGGTTATTCGCTCATGCCGGGTGCGCGCTTTCGCGGCGGCCGGCGGCTGCGCACACTGGCGCCGACCTCCGGGACCCGCCCATGGACCTGCCGCCCGACTTCCTCCTGCACGTGCTCATCGGCTTCGCCGCCCAGCTGGTGGATGGCGCGCTGGGCATGGCCTATGGCGTGACCGCGTCGGCGATGCTGCTCGGCGCCGGCCTGCCACCGGCGGCGACGAGCGCGACGGTGCATGCGGCGGAGTGCTTCACCACCGGTGCTTCCGCGATCTCGCACCGCGCCTTCGGCAACATCGACCGCCGGCTCTTCCTGCGTCTGCTGCTGCCCGGCGTCCTCGGCGCGGCGATCGGCGCCTACCTGCTGACGCGCGTGAATGGCGACGCGATCAAGCCCTGGATCGCGGCCTACCTGCTGCTGATCGGCCTGGTGCTCATCCGCCGCGCCGTGCTGCGCATCGAGCCGCGCGAGGTGCGGCGCCACGTGGCTCCGCTCGGATTCCTCGGCGCCCTCGCGGATGCGGTCGGCGGCGGCGGCTGGGGACCGATCGTGACCAGCCATCTGCTCGCACGTGGCGGCGAGTTCCGCTTCACCGTGGGCAGCGTGAGCGCGGTCGAGTTCTTCGTGACGCTCACCGCCTCGCTGGTCTTCCTGCTGACGCTGGGGCTGAACCACTGGAGCATCATCCTCGCTCTGGCCCTGGGCGGCGTGGTGGCCGCACCGCTGGGAAGCTGGATGGTGCGGCACGTGCCGGCACGCCCGATGCTCGCTGTCGTGGGCGGGATCGTTATCCTGCTCAGCCTGAGGACGCTGTGGAAAAGCCTCGCATGACACCCCAACCGCGCCCGGGCGCCTCCCGCGACCCGCCGTCTCCGGCGGCCGCTCCCGCGCATCCCGTGCTGCCCCCGCCCAGTCATCTGGATCGGCTCGAAGCCGAGAGCCTGTACATCCTGCGCGAGGTCGCGGCCGCCTTCCGCAACCCGGTCATGCTGTATTCGGTGGGCAAGGACAGCTCGGTACTGCTGCACCTGCTGCTCAAGGCCTTCCATCCGGCCAGGCCCCCGATCCCGCTGCTGCACGTGGACACGACCTGGAAGTTCCGCGAGATGATCGCCTTCCGCGACCGCCGCGCGGCCGAGGCGGGCGTGGAGCTTCGTGTGCATACCAATCCCGACGGGCTCGCACGCGGCGTCTCCCCCGTCACGCACGGCGCCGCCGTGCATACCGACGTCATGAAGACGCAGGCGCTCAGGCAGGCGCTCGATCATTACGGTTTCGACGCCGCCATCGGCGGCGCACGGCGCGACGAGGAAAAGTCGCGCGCGAAGGAGCGCATCTTCTCCTTCCGCAACCGCCAGCACGCCTGGGATCCGAAGAACCAGCGGCCCGAGCTCTGGAGCCTCTACAACACGCGGGTGCACGCTGGTGAATCGGTTCGCGTGTTCCCGCTGTCGAACTGGACCGAGCTCGACATCTGGCTCTACATCTACCGCGAGCGCATCGAGGTGCCCTCGCTGTACTTCGCCGCCGAGCGCCCGGTGGTCGAACGCGACGGTGCGCTGATCATGGTCGACGACGACCGCCTGCCGCTGCGCGAGGGCGAGACGCCCATGACCCGGCGCGTGCGCTTCCGCACGCTGGGCTGCTACCCGCTCACCGGCGCCATCGAATCGGAGGCCGACACGCTGGAAAAGATCATCGCCGAGATGCTGGTCGCCACCACGTCCGAACGCCAGGGCCGCGTGATCGACCACGACCCGTCGGCCTCGATGGAGAAGAAGAAGCGGGAAGGTTACTTCTGATGACGCGCCTGGACGATGCCGCCGCGACCGTCGCGGCCTACCTCACCGACCACGAATCGCGCGACCTGCTGCGCTTCATCACCTGCGGCAGCGTGGACGATGGCAAGAGCACGCTGATCGGCCGGCTGCTTTTCGATACGCGGGGGCTGTTCGAGGACCAGCTGGCCGCGCTCGAGTCCGACAGCCGCCGCCACGGTACCCAGGGCGCGCGCGTGGACTATGCGCTGCTGCTCGACGGCCTGGCCGCCGAGCGCGAGCAGGGCATCACCATCGACGTGGCCTACCGCTTCTTCGGAACGGCCAAGCGCAAGTTCATCGTCGCCGACTGCCCGGGGCACGAGCAGTACACCCGCAACATGGCCACGGGCGCGTCCACGGCGGAGGCCGCGGTCGTGCTGGTCGACGCACGCAAGGGCCTGCTCACGCAGACGCGGCGCCACTCCTTCATCGTCTCGCTGCTGGGCATCCGCCACGTGGCGCTCGCGGTGAACAAGATGGATCTCGTCGGCTACGACCGCGCCGTCTTCGATGCGATCGAGGCCGAGTACCGCGCGCTCGCCGCCCAGCTCGGCATCGAGCACGTGACCGCGGTGCCGCTTTCGGCGCTGGAAGGTGACAACCTGACCGCGCGCTCGCCGAACACGGGCTGGTACGAGGGCCCGACGCTCCTGGAGTTCCTGGAATCCGTGCCCGTCGGCGGAAATGGCGGGCGCACCGGCCTGCGCCTGCCGGTGCAGTGGGTCTCGCGCCCGAACCAGGACTTCCGCGGCTTCGCCGGCACGATCGCCGCCGGCCAGGTACGCCCGGGCGACGACATCGTCGCGCTGCCATCCGGTCGGCGCTCAAAGGTCGCGCGCATCGTGACCGCCGATGGCGACCTCGAGGTGGCGGGCCCCGGGCGTGCGGTCACGCTCACGCTCGAGCACGAGCTCGACGTCAGCCGCGGCGACGTCATCGCGTCCGCCTACGACGCCCCGGAGGTCAGCGACCAGTTCGCCGCGCACCTGCTCTGGTTCGACGAGGCCCCCCTGCTGCCGGGACGTCCCTACTGGCTGAAGATCGGCGCGCGCGAGGTCGGCGCAAGCGTCACCGAGATCAAGCACAGGGTCGACGTCAACACGCAGGAGCCGCTGGCCGCCAAGCACCTGGACATGAACGAGGTCGGCGTCTGCAACCTCTACCTCGACCAGCCCGTGCCCTTCGAGACCTATCGCGACAACCGCGAACTGGGCGCGTTCATCCTGATCGATCGCGAGACGAACGCGACGGTCGGCGCAGGCACGATCGATTTCGCGCTGCGGCGCGCGGCCAACATCCACTGGCAGCACGTCGACGTGGACAAGGCCGCGCGGGCCAGGCTCAAGAAGCAGGCGCCGCGCTGTGTCTGGTTCACGGGCCTTTCGGGTTCGGGCAAGTCCACGATCGCGAATCTGGTCGAGAAGCGGCTGCATGCGCTGGGCCTGCACACCTACATCCTCGACGGGGACAACATCCGCCACGGCCTCAACAAGGACCTGGGCTTCACGCCCGAAGACCGCGTCGAGAACATCCGTCGCGTGGCCGAGGTGGCGAGGCTGATGACCGATGCGGGCCTGATCGTGCTGGTGAGCTTCATCTCGCCCTACCGTTCCGAGCGCCGCCTCGCCCGCGAACTGTTCGACCCCGGCGAGTTCATCGAGGCCTACGTCGACACGCCGCTGGAAGTCGCCGAGGCGCGTGACGTGAAGGGCCTGTACGCCAAGGCGCGCGCGGGCAGGATCCCGAACTTCACCGGCATCGACTCGCCCTACGAGGTGCCCGAGCACGCCGAGCTCGTGCTCGACACCGTGCACGAGTCCGCCGAAGCACTCGCGCAGCGGGTCGTCGACCGCCTCCTGTCCTCCCCGTAGCCCGGGTAAGCGAAGCGCACCCGGGTCCGAGCGATACGCACCGGCGAGGTCCCGGCGCGGTTTCCCGTAGCCCGGGTAAGCGCAGCGCACCCGGGAACGCCCGCCGCGCCACCCGGGCGAGCTTCGCTTGCCCGGGCCACAACGCCGCCAGGTTCCCGCCGGTCAGCGCTTCGCCGCCGCCCTGCGCTTGTGGAAGATCGCCTGCCATACCGCGAGCAGCACGATCGCGCTGACGATCGCCACCACCCACGCCAGCCAGCCTTCGCCCAGGAAGTAGCCGCCGATCGCCGCGCCCACGGCGCCGATCACGATGGTCATGATCAGGCCGACGTTTTCCGGCCCGGGTTTGAGGATGCGCGCAAGCACGCCGATGATCGCGCCGCCGATCAGGTAGCCGAAGAAGCCGTCGAACATGGGAGGGTCGCCCCGCGTCAGGTGGCGTCGATCCTCGGTGGCGGCATGTGGGCGCAGCGTCGAGCTCCCGCGGTGCAGCCTCGCTGCGCCGCGTCCTGGAACGACGAAGGCCCGCCGGAGCGGGCCTTCGATGCGCGCCAGGCGGCTTGCCTTCAGCAGCAGCCGTGGCCGCCGTGCTGTTCGCCCCCGGCCACCGCCGCCACGCCCTGCGTCTGGCCGCGCTGCGACGCCAGGTGGTGCTGGTGGATGACATGGGAGACGCAGGCGGTCACGCGCTTGCCCATCGGGATGTGCAGGAACTCGTTCGGCCCGTGCGCATTGCTGTGCGGGCCCAGCACGCCGGTGATCATGAACTGCGCGCCCGGGAACTTCTCGCCGAGCATGCCCATGAAGGGGATGCTGCCGCCTTCGCCCATGTACATCGCCGAGCGCCCGAAGAACTGCCGGCTCGATTCCTCGATCGCCTGTTCCAGCCAGGGCGAGAGCGCCGGCGCGTTCCAGCCGCTGCTGGCCTTCTCCAGCTCCAGCGTGACCTGCGCGCCGTTCGGCGGATCGCGCAGCAGCACCTCCTTCAGGCGCTCGCCGGCGCCCTTGCCGTCGAGCGTGGGCGGCAGGCGCAGCGAGAGCTTCACCGCGGTCTGCGGGCGCAGCACGTTGCCGGCCGACGACAGCGGCGGCATGCCGTCCACGCCGGTCACCGACAGCGCGGGGCGCCAGGTGCGGTTGAGGACCAGCTCGGCGAGGTCCTCGTGCATGGGCACCAGGCCCTCGACCATGGGGAACTTGTCGTAGACCGCCGTATCGAGCACTTCGGCGGCCTTGCGCGCCTGCTCCAGGCGTTCGGCGGGGATCTCGACGTGCAGCTCGTCGAGCAGGATGCGCCCGGTCTTCTCGTCCTCCAGGCGCGACAGGAGCTGGCGCAGCAGGCGGAAGCTGGAGGGCACGATGCCGGAGGCGTCGCCCGAATGAACGCCTTCTTCGAGCACCTTGACGGTCAGGTTGCCGCCGGTGAGGCCGCGCAGCGACGTGGTGCACCAGAGCTGGTCGTAGTTGCCGCAGCCCGAGTCCAGGCAGACCACGAGCGAGGGCTTGCCGATGCGCGGGGCGAGGTGGTCGACGTAGGCCGGCAGGTCGTAGCTGCCCGATTCCTCGCAGGCCTCGATCAGCACCACGCAGCGCGCGTGCGGCAGGCCCTGTTCGCGCAGCGCCATGATCGCGGTGAGCGAGCCGAAGATCGCATAGCCGTCGTCCGCGCCGCCGCGGCCGTAGAGCCGGTCGCCCTTGATGACGGGCTCCCAGGGGCCCAGGTCCTCGTCCCAACCCACCATCTCGGGTTGCTTGTCGAGGTGGCCGTAGAGCAGCACGCAGTCCTCGTCCGACCCGCCATTGGCCGCGGGCACCTCGATGTAGATCAGCGGCGTGCGGCCTTCCAGGCGCACCACCTCCAGCTGCATGCCTTCGACGCCCTGCGCCTGCGCCCAGCGCGTCATCAGCTCGACGGCCTGGTCCATGTAGCCGTGCGCCACCCAGTCGGCATCGAACATGGGGGACTTGCAGGGAATGCGGATGTAGTCGACCAGCTGCGGGACGATCTCGTCGTCCCACTTCTTCGACACGAAAGCTTCGACGCGGCGGGCGTCCATCGGAACCTCAGGGGGAAAGCGGGCGGGGGTAGTCGATTCTACCGCCCGGCATGGTTCGGACTTTTCCTACACGCCGGTACGGACTATCCCGTCCGCCGTCGGGCTGGATGGCGATGGGGCGGGCAGGGGCAGGTCGGGAGACTGTCTCCAACGGGCCGGCTGGCGGCCCGGCCCACCGACAAGGAATCCGTCATGAAGCGCATCGCCCGCCTGCTGCAGACCCTCGTGCTCTCCCTCGCGCTGGCCGGCGCGGCCGTGGCCGCCACGCCCGCCGAGCGCGTGAACATCAATACCGCCGACGCGGCCACGCTGGACCGCGTACTGCTCAACATCGGCCCGTCGAAGGCGCAGGCCATCGTGGACTACCGCAGGACGCACGGCCCGTTCCGCTCCATCGACCAGCTGGCGCTGGTGAAGGGCATCGGCCTGAAGACCATCGAGAAGAACCGCGACCGCATCGTGCTGGGCGCCGCCCGCCCGGCCGCGCGCGCGGCGGCCGGGCGAGTGCCGGCGCGCGCCGCGCTGCAACGCTGAAATCCTGACGGCCGCATGGAGGTGGCCGCGGGACGAGGATGGTGTCCCAGACGACAGGATGTCCGCCACCCGCACCACGGAGGGTGCGGGCGGCTTCTTTGGGGAAGACGGCACGCCGCGGCGGCCCGCGCGAGCGCCTAGACTGGCGGCGGCTCCGTCATTCCGCCCCGCCATGAACACCCGATCGCGCGTCATTCCTGCCGTCGACTACCGCCGCACGCGCTGGGCGAACGGCGCCGGCTGGACACGCGAGATCCACGCCGAGCCCGCGTCGGACGGCGAGGGCTGGGACTGGCGCCTGTCCATTGCCGAGGTCGCGTCGGCAGCGCCGTTTTCCGCCTTCCCCGGCATAGACCGGGAACTGGTGCTGCTCAGCGGCGCCGGCATGAGGTTGGACTTCGCCGATGGCGAGACGGTCGAGCTCGCGCTACCCCACGGGCGCCACCGCTTTGCCGGCGAGCGCGCGCTCGTGGGCACCCCGCTCGACGGGCCCACGCAGGACTTCAACCTGATGTGGCGCCGTGACCGCGTGGCCGCCCACCTCTGGCACCGCCCGCTGGTGGGGACGATGGTGGTCTTTGGCGACCCGGGGCATACCTGGGCGGTCCACCTGCTGGCCGGGCAGGCACGCTTTTCGGACGGCAGCGGCCTGCCGCCCCTGGCCATGGGCGACACCGCGTTGCTCGCCGCCGGCGACGGCCGGCTGCGCCATGCGCTGGATGGCGCCGGCGAAGCCTTGCTGATCCGCATCGCGCCGATCGACGCCGGCCCCGGAGCGGATGCCGGCCTCAGCCTGGTCGATACGGCCTGAGAAGCTCGGGTGACGGCGGCTGGTGCGCACCGGCCCCGCGCCGTCCATGCAGCACGCGTGCGTCGGCACGCGACTTACGCCCGCCGGGCATGGATCGGTGTCGTCCGGCACCCGGCGTCGGCACCGACCAGGCGCCCGTCGCCGCTGCGGCAGGCGCGAGCGCGGAGCGTTTGCGGCGGGTGGCCCCGCCGACGCAGCGTGTGGACGTGCGCTTCGGCGTGCCCGACGGCGCGATCCGGGTATGGATGCGTCCAGGCGGCGGCCAGCGCGCCCCAGGCGCCGGCCCAGAGATGGACCCGGTGAGCGACGCGGTAGGCCGCGGTGCCCGCCCGCCGGCGCGCGGTGGCGGCGGCGGGCGCGCCGGTCGGCGCAAGGACTGTGCCCAGGGACTCAGAACGCAAGGTGCGCGGTCAGCACCGCCGCGCGCGGCGAGCCCGGCATCAGGTTGTTGTCGTTGTGCGCGTTCGCGAAATACGCCTCGTCGAACAGGTTCTCGACATTGAGCTGCAGCTTCAGGTTCGGGCTCGCGGTGTAGTAGACGGCCGCATCGACGCGGGTGAAGGCGTCGAGCGTCACGCGGTTGCTGCTGCTGGCGAAGACGTCGTCGCGGTAGACCACGCCGAGCCCGAAGCCCCAGGATGGGTTGAGGTCGAAGCGGTTCCACAGCGAGGCGCTGTGGCGCGGCAGCTGCGCGAGCTCGGACGGGGTGGGCCGGGTGATGCGGCCGTCCTGGTAGGCATACGCCGCCATCAGCTTCCAGGCCTGCGTCAGCTGTCCGGCAAGCGAGAGTTCCACGCCCTCGGTACGCTGTGCGTCGACGAGGATCGAGCGTGTGGGGTCGGCCGGATCCGCGATCGCCACGTTGGTGCGATCGAGCTGGAAAACTGCGGCGGTCAATGCGAAATCGTGCGTGAGGTCCCACTTCGCGCCGAGCTCGTAGTTGCGGAACTCCTCGGGCTCCAGGCTGCGGTTGCCGGGCGTGAGCGAGGCGAGCTGCTCGCCGGCGCGCGGCAGGTAGGCCTGGCTGTAGCTCGCGTAGATCGACAGCGGTTCGACGGGCTTCCAGATCAGGCCCAGACGCGGCGACCACAGGTTGTCGGTGGAGGCGGCCACGGCGCCGGTGCGGTTCTGTCGCACCTCGGCCTCGAAGCGGTCGTAGCGCAGGCCGAGGATGGCCTGCCACTGCGGCGAGAACTCGACCTGGTCCTGCACGTAGAGCGCGCCCACCTTCGCCACGCCGCGGTTGTCGGCTTCCGTCGCCGTTGCCGCAAAGGTCACCGGGCCGGTATAGACGGGATTCGACAGCGGCACGCAGGCCAGGTTGGTGCGCACCGCGCCGTCGCAGGGGGCGGCCGGGAAGGCGCCGCCCAGGCGCAGGTTGTCGGTCACCTGCCGGCCGAGCTCGGCGCCGGCCAGCAGCGTGTGCCCGACGGCACCGGTCGTGAAGTCCAGGACCACGTCGGTCTGGTTGAAGACGTTCTCGCGCTTCATCGAACTGTTGTAGGCCGCGATCAGCGCCTGCGATCCGTCGCGCGAGAGCCCGTTGGGGTAGACGTTCTGGTAGAAGCGGTTGTAGTCGGCCCAGCGCGTGCGGTTGCTCAGTCGGGCGCCGCCGGCGAAACGGTGCTCGACCAGCGCGGTGAACGCGTCGACGCGCGCGCGGATCGGGCTCTGCTGCGGCGAGCCGAAGAACGTCTCGGGTGCCACGTCGACCGGACGCCCGATACCCAGCGCGAGCTGGGAAGGCACGCCGCGGTCGGTTACGCGCTCGTCGCGGAAATGCTCGTAGCCGAGCGTCACGCTAGTCGCGCCGCTGGCGCCGAAAGTCAGCGTGGGGTTGATGCCGTAGCGCTGGAGTTCGAAGAAGTCGCGGAAGTTCTCCGAGTCCTCGTAGAGGCCGGTAACGCGGAAGCTCGCATCCCGACCCGCGAGAGGCTGGCCGAGGTCGAAGGTGCCGCGGCTGCGGTTGTAGTCGCCCGCCTGCAGCGAGATCTCGCGGTGTTCGTGCCCGTCGGCCACCTTGGTCACGCGATTGATGACGCCGCCGACGCCGCCGCGGCCGAAGATCATCGCGTTCGGGCCCTTGAGCACCTCGACGCGATCGATGTTGTAGAGATCGCGGATGTACTGCATGTCGTCGCGGACGCCGTCGACGAACATGTCGGACGTCGACGCATTGCCGCGGAAGATCGGCGCGTCGCGGTGGCCTTCGCCCTGCGCCACGCCCACGCCCGGCACCAGCCGCAGCGCATCGACCATGCTGGTCATGGCCTGGTCGCGGATGACCTCTCCGGTGACCACCGTGATGGCCTGTGGCACGTCGCGCAGCGGCGTGTCGGTCTTGGTGGCCGTCCGGGTGGCCTGCGCACCGTAGCCGTCGCGATGGCCGCTGACGACCACGCGGTCGAGTTCACGGGCCGAGGCATCGGGCTCGGCATGGGCCAGGGGCGCGCAGGCGAGCAGCAGGGCGGCGGCGAGAGGGGCGGGGCGGAACATCGTGTTCAAGGGTGTGATCCGTGCAGGGGCAGCAAGCGGCTGCGGCGAGCGGATCGTAATGAGAAATATTCGCGTTTGCAAACGAAAAAAGTTACGGCGGCTTGCTGGCGAGTCGGCGACGGAAGCGGGCATTCAGGCGCGGGCTCAGCTCCGGTCGTCGCGCGTCCAGATGACTCCGTCTTCCACGCGTACCGGGAAGCGCACGGCGGGAACATAGGCCGGGCCGCAGAGCGGACGGCCGGTGCGCAGGTCGAAGCGCGCGGCGTGCAGCAGGCATTCGATGCTGCCTTCGGCTACGTCGATCGGGCCGGCGGACAGCTCGTAATCCTCGTGCGTACAGCGGTCCTCGAGCGCATGCAGCTCGCCGTCGAGGTTGACGACGAGGATGGGCGTGTCGCCGTCCCAGGCGACCTTGGATTCGCCGGGGAGAAGCTCGGCGGTGGTGCAGACGCGGATCCAGCCTTCCACGGAGGAACTCCCTGTTCTGGTGACGGCGATTATCCGCGATCAGGCGAGCGGCTTTTCCAGCACTTCGAAACGCAGATCGTCGCGAAGGGGCAGGCCGAAGCGCTCGTCGCCATAGGGGAAGGGCTTGACGATGCCGGTGCGGCGGTAGCCGCGGCGCTCGTAGAAGGCGATGAGCTCGTCGCGCAGGTCGATCACCGTCATGCGCATGACGGGCAGGCTCCAGCGCTCGCGCACGAAGCGCTCGGCATGCTCGAGCAGGCGCTTGCCGATGCCGCTGCCCTGCAGCGTGGGCCGCACCGAGAACATGCCGAAGTAGCCCGCACCGCTATCGTCCGCCACGTGGGCGCAGGCGAGCAGTTCCGGGCCCCCGTCGCCGGCCCGTTCGGCGAGGAGAATCGAGCTGCGCGGGCGCTCGATGCAGGCGAGCACATCGTCAGGGCCAGTGCGGCGGCCGCCGAGCAGCTCGGCCTCGGTCGTCCAGCCCGCGCGGCTGGCCTCGCCGCGATAGGCGGACTCGACCAGCGCGACGACGGCGTCGACATCGGCCGGGCCGGCGGTGCGGAATTCGAGCGGCATGGCAAGGGCGGTCATCTCATCGTCCCGGGGCGGGTGTGCATGCATCGCAGAAAGGGCTATGCCAGCAGCCGCCGCACCTTCTGCAGCGCTTCGACGAAGCGGTCGATCTCATCGACGGTGTTGTAGAACGCGAACGAGGCACGGCAGGTCGCGGGTACGCCATAGTGCTGCATCAGCGGATGCGCGCAGTGGTGGCCCGAGCGCACCGCCACGCCCTCGAGGTCCAGCAGCGTGGCGAGGTCGTGCGCGTGGGCGCCCTCGACGAGGAAGCTGATCACCGCCGCCTTCTCGCGCGCATCGCCGAGGATGCGCAGGCCTTCGACCTGCGACAGCGCCGCCGTGGCGTGCGCGAGCAGTTCCTTTTCGCGCATCTCGATCGCCGCCATGCCGATGCCCGACAGGTAATCGACGGCCGCACCGAGCCCCACGAAGCCCGCGATGTTGGGCGTGCCGGCCTCGAAGCGGTGCGGCGGGTCGTTGTAGACGGTGCCCTCGAAGCGCACCTCGCGGATCATCTCGCCGCCGCCGAGGAAAGGCGGCATGGCCTCGAGGCGTTCGCGTCGCGCCCACAGCGCGCCGGTGCCGGTCGGGCCCGCCATCTTGTGGCCGGTGATGGCGTAGAAGTCGCAGCCCAGGCCGGCGACGTCGAGCGCGCGGTGCGGTGCGGCCTGCGAGCCGTCGACCACGGTGACGATGCCGCGCCGGCGCGCCTCGCGGCAGATCTCGCGCGTGGGGTTGACGGTGCCGAGCACGTTGGAGACGTGGGTGAACGCGAGCAGCTTCACGTCGGGCGTCATCTGCGCGAACAGGCGCTCGAGGTCGAGCTCCCCACGCGCGTCGATCTCCGCGACCCGGATCACCGCGCCCGTGCGCTGCGCCACGATCTGCCAGGGCACGATGTTGGCGTGGTGCTCCATGCGCGTGAGCAGGATCGCGTCGCCGGCCTCCAGGCGCGGCAACGCCCAGCTGTAGGCGACGAGATTGAGCGCGAACGTCGTGCCGCTGCACAGCACCAGGTCGTTGGCGTGCACGTTGAGGAAGGCGGCGAGCTTGCGGCGCGCGCCCTCGTAGGCCTCCGTCGCCTCGGAGCCAAGCGCGTGTACCGCGCGGCTGACATTGGCGTTGTGGCGGCGGTAGAAGTCATCCACCGCCTCGATCACCGCCGCCGGCTTCTGCCCGGTGTTGGCCGAGTCGAAGTAGATCAGCGGCCTGCCGTGGACCTCGCGCGTGAGCAGCGGGAAGTCGGCACGCACGCGCGCCCAGTCGATGGCCTCGCTCATGCCGCCGCCTCGCGGGCCAGCGCGGCATCCAGGCGCGCGGCAAGCAGGTCCCGGAGTGGGCCGTCCTCGAACACCGACAGCGTCTCGCGGCAGAACGCGGCGGTGAGCATCGCCCGGGCTTCATGCGCGGGCACGCCGCGCGAGCGCAGGTAGAACAGCGCGGTCGGGTCGAGCTGGCCGACCGTGGCGCCATGCGCGGCCTTCACTTCGTCGGCATGGATCTCGAGCACGGGCTGCGTGTCGATCTCGGCATTCGCCGACAGCAGCAGGTTCTTGTTCGAAAGCGCGGCCTCCGTGCCGTCGGCTCCCGCGCGGATCAGGATGCCGCCGTGGAAGGCCGCGCGCCCGCGGCCGGCGCCGAGCCCGCGCCAGGTCAGTTCGCAGCGCGTGGCCGGGCCCGCATGGTCCAGCCCCAGCCGCGTGTCGAGATGGCGACGCCCGGACGCGAGCAGCACACCGTTGGCATGCGCGGCCGCGCCCTCGCCGTGCAGTGCGATGTTGAGTTCGTGGCGTGAGAGGCCGCCACCGAGTTCGAGGTCGAGCCGCCGGTACTGGGCCTCGCGCGCGAGCGCCGCATCGGTGCGGGCGATGACGGTCGCAGCGGGCGCTTCCTCCTGCAGGCGCGCATGCGCCAGGCGCGACCGGGGCGCGAGGTGCACGTGCGCCAGCTGGTTGGAGAGGTTCGCATGCGCGCACGCGCCCCAGAGATGCTCGACGACTTCGAGGCAGGCGCCTTCCCGCAGCTCGACCAGGTGGCGCAGGTGCCAGGCCACGTCGCCCGCGTCGGCGGTGCCGACGGAGACGAGGTGCACGGGCCGGGTACCGCGCGTGCCGGCATCGGCGCGCAGCACCAGGCCATCGACGGCCAGTGCCGCGTTCAGGCGCGCGAAGACCTCGTCGCCCCGCTCGAAGCGCCGGGCCGGAAGATTGCACTCGCGCTCGTCCCCGCGCTCGAGCACCTGCGACAGCGGCTCCGCGGCGACACCCTCGGGCAGGCCGGACAGGTCGCTCAGGCCGGCGTCGAAGCGCCCGTTGACGAACACCATGCGCGGTGCCGGCAAGGCCAGTACATGCGCCGGATCGAATGCCGCCGGCGAGGCCGGCGTGCCGAACGCACGGCGCTCCAGCGGGCGCAGGCTGGTGTACTTCCACGACTCCGTGCGCGGTCCCGGCAGGCCGTCGCGCAGGGCCGACTGCAGGGCCTCGCGGCGTGCCGGGCCGAGTCCGCCCGATTCGCGGTGGGCGAGGGCGTCGAAGGGGGCGGCGAGGGAATCGAGCAGCGTCGCCATGTCAGGCCACGGGCTCCACGCGATCCCGCACCCAGGCATAACCATGCTGCTCGAGTTCGAGGGCGAGCTCCGGGCCGCCCGTCTCGACGATGCGCCCGTCGGCGAGCACATGGACGACGTCGGGGCGGATGTAGTCGAGCAGGCGCTGGTAGTGCGTGATGACCAGGAAGGCGCGGTCGGGCGAACGCAGCGCGTTGACGCCGTCGGCGACCGCCTTGAGTGCGTCGATGTCCAGGCCCGAGTCGGTCTCGTCGAGGATCGCGAGCTTCGGTTCGAGCAGCGCGAGCTGGAAGATCTCGTTGCGCTTCTTCTCGCCGCCGGAGAAGCCTTCGTTCACGGCGCGGTGCAGCAGTTCGTCCTTCAGGTGCAGGACGGCGAGCTTCTCGCGCACGCGCTTGAGGAACTGCATGGAGTCCAGCTCGGCCTGGCCGCGCGCCTTGCGCTGGGCGTTGAGAGCCGCGCGCAGGAAGTAGGTGTTGTTCACGCCCGGGATCTCGACCGGGTACTGGAAGGCGAGGAAGACGCCGGCAGCGGCGCGCTCCTCCGGCTCCAGTGCCAGCAGGTCGCGGCCTTCGAACTCGACCGAGCCCTCGACGACCTCGTAGCCCTCGCGGCCGGCGAGCACGTTGCCCAGCGTGGACTTGCCCGCGCCGTTGGGGCCCATGATCGCGTGCACGCGCCCCGGCGCGACCTCGAGCGTGAGGCCCTTGAGGATGTCCTTGCCGGCGACGCGGACGTGGAGGTTGTCGATCTTCAGCATGGTGTCATTCGTGATTCGTGATGGGTGGTTCGAAAGGGCGGGCGGTCGGCGATGATCGCGTGTGCGAATCACGAACCACGGCCTCAGCCCACGCTGCCTTCCAGGCTCACTTCCAGCAGCTTCTTGGCCTCCACCGCGAACTCCATCGGCAGTTCCTTGAAGACGCTCTTGCAGAAGCCGTCGACGATCATCGACACGGCGTCCTCCTCGGAGATGCCGCGGGACCGGCAATAGAACATCTGGTCCTCGCTGATCTTCGAGGTCGTCGCCTCGTGCTCGACCTTCGCACCCGGGTGGCGCACCTCGATGTACGGGAAGGTGTGCGCTCCGCACTTCTTGCCGATCAGCAGCGAGTCGCACTGGGTGTAGTTGCGCGCGTCCTCCGCGGTGCGCTCCACGCGCACCAGGCCACGGTACGTGTTCTGCCCGCGGCCGGCACTGATGCCCTTGCTGATGATCTTGCTCTTGGTGCGCTTGCCGACGTGGATCATCTTGGTGCCGGTGTCGGCCTGCTGGCGGTGGTGGGTGAGGGCCACCGAGTAGAACTCGCCGACCGAGTCGTCGCCGATGAGCACGCAGCTCGGGTACTTCCAGGTGATCGCCGACCCCGTCTCGACCTGCGTCCAGCTGATCTTCGACTTCGCGCCGCGGCACTCGCCGCGCTTGGTCACGAAGTTGTAGATGCCGCCGCGGCCTTCCTCGTCGCCGGGGTACCAGTTCTGCACGGTGCTGTACTTGATCTCGGCCCCTTCCAGCGCGACCAGCTCGACGACGGCCGCGTGCAGCTGGTTCTCGTCGCGCTGGGGTGCGGTGCAGCCTTCGAGGTAGGACACGTAGCTCGCGTCCTCGGCGATGATCAGGGTGCGCTCGAACTGGCCGGTATGGCCCGCGTTGATGCGGAAGTAGGTGGACAGCTCCATCGGGCAGCGAACGCCCCTGGGGATGAAGACGAAGCTCCCGTCGGAGAAGACCGCCGAGTTGAGCGTCGCGAAGTAGTTGTCACCCACCGGTACGACGCTGCCGAGGTACTGGCGCACCAGGTCGGGGTGCTCGCGGATGGCCTCGGACATCGAGCAGAAGATGATGCCCTTCTCGGCCAGCTCCTTGCGGAAAGTGGTACCCACGGAGACCGAGTCGAACACCGCGTCCACCGCCACGCCCGCGAGCCTGGCCCGCTCGTGCAGCGGCACGCCGAGCTTGTCGTAGGTATCGAGCAGTTCCTTCGGCACCTCGTCCAGCGACTTGTACTTCGGGCCCTTTGGCGCGGAGTAGTAGCTCAGCGCCTGGAAGTCGATGGGTGCGATGTCCAGCTTCGCCCAGTGGGGCGGCGCCATCGTCAGCCAGTGGCGGTAGGCGGCAAGCCGCCAGTCGGTCATCCACTGCGGCTCGTCCTTCTTGGCCGAGAGCGCGCGGATGACGTCCTCGTCGAGGCCCGGCGGCAGGGTGTCGGCCTCGATGGCCGTGACGAAGCCGGCCTCGTAGCGGCGACCGAGCTGCTGGTGGATCCCGGCGTTGGCGATGGTTTCGGTCATGGATCAGGCCTCGGCCAGCCGCAGGTCGATGCGGCGGGCGGTGTCGGGTTTCGCGTCGGCGGGGGAAAGCAGTTCCTGCAGGGTCACGCCCTCGAGCGCCTGCACGATGACGTCGTTGATGCGGCGCCAGTTGCTGCGCATGCCGCAGGAGCTCTCGCGCCCGCACTGGCCCGCATGCACGCTGCACTCGGTCACCGCGAGCGGGCCTTCCATCGCCTCGATGATCTGGATCAGCCGGATCGACGCGGCCGGCCGTGCCAGCCGGTACCCGCCGTGCGCGCCGCGGAAGCCTTCCACCAGCCCCGCCTGCGAGAGCGGCTTGAGCACCTTGCTCACCGTCGGCGGCTCCAGGCCCGAACGCTCGGCGATCTCCGTGGCGCTGAGCACGGCGTCGCCGGCCGCGGCCATCACCGTCAGCACCACGGTCGCGTAATCGGTGAGCTTGGTGACCCGCAGCATGCGTCGGCCTCGTCGAACCGTTCCGGTGCCGGTCGGTGACCGGCCCGGAATCAGGACCGGAATTGTACGATTTGCGCGCGGCGGCCGCCATCGCCGCGCCGCGCCGATTCAGGCCGGGGCCATCCGGGTGACCGCAGCGCGTCGAGCGGTCAGAATGCCGCTTCCCCCAGCCCGAGTGCCCGCATGCCCAGCAAAGTCGTCGCCCGCCGCTCGAAGATCCACGGAACCGGCGTGTTCGCCATTGCCGACATCGCCAAGGGCGAGCGGATCATCGAGTACAAGGGCATGCGCCGCACGCACGAGGACGTGGACAGCAGCGACGTGGGAGCGGCCGAGTCGGGCCATACCTTCCTGTTCACGCTCAACGACGAGTACGTGATCGACGGCGACATCCAGGGTGGCGTGGCGCGCTGGATCAACCACGGCTGCTCGCCGAACTGCGAGGCGGTACTGATCGAGCACCCGGGCGAGGATCGCCGCAAGGACCGCATCTTCATCGAGGCCAAGCGCGCCATCAAAGCCGGCGAGGAGCTCACCTACGACTACGGCATCACGCTTGGCGAGCCGCATACGCCGCGCATGAAGAAGATCTGGGCCTGCCTCTGCGGTGCGCGCAACTGCACCGGCACCATGCTCAAGCCCAAGCGCGCGGTGGCGAAGAAGGCGCCCGCGAAGGCGAAGAAGGCCGCCTCGGAGAAGGCCGCGACGAAGAGCCGC
>JBMOOW010000153.1:0-2484 GCA_049323195.1 Pseudomonadota bacterium
CGCCGGCAGGCTGAGCCCCGCCTGGAACTGCACCATGTTCTTGGCCATCACCACACCCCTCCTTGTCAGGTGGGGTCAGCATGGAATGGCCGCGTATCATGGGATGCGACAGGTGGGGAATCAGGAGCGACGATGAGACGACTGGCTACATTCCTCGCGATCGCCCTGATCGCCCTCGTGCCCCATGCGCACGCGGCGAATGCGCACGTGGATGAGCTCCTGCGCGAAGCCGACCGGATTCGCAGCTCCGATGTCCGCGCTTTCGACACCTTGCTGGTACGGCTCCAAACGATGGAGCCTGATGCAAGCCCGCGACAGCGCGACCATCTGCGGCTGCTGCGCAACTATCGCGCGGCCATGGCCGGTCGCTATGAGGAGGCGATGGGTGATGCCATCGTCCTCCACGACCAGGCCAGGGATCCCGCGATCAAGTACCGCGCGGCCCTGTTGGTCGCGAACGCCTCCGCGCTAACGCGCGACTTCCTGCTCGGGCTGCGCTATCTGGAGCGGGGGCTCGCCATGCGCGCGTCCATCGCGGATGCGGAGGTACGCCATGCCGGCCACACGGTTGCCGGTACGCTGTACAACGAGTTCGGTCAGCATCGACTCGCGCTGGAATACTCGAATGCATTGCTCGCCGAGTCTCCATCACCCCGGATGGGTTGCATCGCGCGGCAGAACCGCGTGCAGGCGATGCACGGCCTGGGATTCGCAATCGACGAGGACGCGGATATCCATCAGGCCATCTCCGACTGCCTAGCATCGAAGGAGCCCATCCCGGCCAACCTGATCCGACTCACCCTCGCGCAGCGCTGGCTCGACAAGGGACAGGCGCAACGGGCCGCGGCGCTGCTGAAGGCAAGCCTGCCGGAGGTCCGCGCTACGCGCTACCCACGGTTGATCGGCGGTTTCCTCGGTCTGCTGTCGCAGGCGCGTGCAAAGGAAGGCGACATGGCGGCTGCCGAGGCCTTCGCACGTGCCGTGCTGGCGCTTCCGGGTCAGGACCCGCGCTGGCGTCCGGTGGCCGACGCGCACGAGGTGCTCTACAGGGTGGCGCTGACGCGGGGCGATGAAGGCGCCGCGCTCGACCATTACCGGGCGTATGCCGACGCGGACAGGGCCCGGATGGACGACATCAAGGCCCGGGAGTACGCCTTCCAGCTCAGTCGGCATGAACTCGCGCAGAAGAACCAGTCGATCGCGATGCTGAGCAACCAGAACCAGGTGCTGCGACTGCAGCAGGAAGTCGCCAGGCGCTCGGCCTGGAACTTCCGCCTGGCCATCGCGCTGCTGGCGGTGGTCGCCGCGTCGGCCGCCTACTGGGGCTGGCGCGCGCGGCGCATGCATCGCAGCCTGCACCAGCTGGCCAATACCGACGGGCTGACCGGCCTGGCCAACCGCCGCCATTTCCGCGCGAGCACCGAAGCCATGCTCAAGGCCTGCGAGCAGCGCGCACGCCCGGTGAGCGTGCTGCTGTTCGACCTGGACTACTTCAAGCAGATCAACGACCAGTGCGGGCACTCCTCCGGTGACTGGGTCCTGCGCGAGGTGGCGCGCGTGGGCCGGCAGCACTGCCGCGAGGGCGACCTGTACGGCCGCATCGGCGGCGAGGAATTCGCGATGGCGCTGGTGGACTGCGACGTCGATGCCGCGCTGCGCATCGCCGAGCGCTGCAGGCTGTCGATCGAGGGCATCGATGCGACCACCGGCACCGGCTGCCCGCTGCCGGTGGCGGCCAGCATCGGCGTGGTCAGCACGTCGGTCTCCGGCTACGACTACGAGATGCTGATCGCGCATGCGGACGCGGCCATGTACCGCTCCAAGGTTGCCGGCCGCAACCGCGTCACGCTCTACCAGCCCCCGCCCGTACCGGAAGCCGGGCGGGTCGTCGCGCTCGACAGCCGCAACGCCGGGGCCATGCTCCGCGAGTACTGAAGCGGCCGCCTACACGGCGCGCGCACGCCGCTGGGCTAGCGTCTGCGATAAGCCTGCCGAGATCCGTGCCATGGCCGAGAACCGCCGCATCGCCGACTACCTGCGGTCGCCCGCCGACCTGACGGAGTATTTCCGTACCTGCCGGGCGACCGGCGACTTCGCGCTGGTCGAGAGCGCATTGCGCGACATCCCCGACTGGGCCACATTCCAGGACGTTCGCGGCGCGCTGGAGGCCTCGGGCCTGCGACTGTCGGTGCGCGCGCTCAGTGCCGGGGAGATGAGCGCACCGGGGCAGGTCGAGCGGCGGCGCGGGCCGCGGACGCATTAGGCCGCACGGGGACGCATCGACATCCGATCCCGACCGTCATGCCCGCGAACGCGGGCATCCATGGACGTGGGCTTCCCTGCGGACGATTTCGTTCCGCCTGGAATCGAACGCCGCTGGGCCAGGCGCGACGTGCGGGCGGCTGACCCGGAAAGCCGGAGCCGCGTGAAGACGCCCGATCCTGCGCGCTCGCCGGGTGACGTTCCGACAAAGCGCCCGGGCCA
>JBMOOW010000154.1:0-2482 GCA_049323195.1 Pseudomonadota bacterium
AGTTGCTACATGGTTTCTAATGGACGGAACAATAGGAGCCCTCATGAACCAAAATACCAAGCTTGATGAAATTTCTGCTACGTCGGAGAGTCGCGGATGTGCCAAGCATTGCTCGCCTGCCGCTGTGCAGACCCACGCACCGGTAATCGACGACACGCCGGCGCGCGTCAAGCTACTTGTCGCCTCTGTCACGCAGCAATCGGCTGAATGTCTCCTCGGCTCACAGCCGTTGTGACCACAGAGTCGCGTTCAGGGTTGAGGGTAACGGCCCGGATGTGCGACCAGTCGCGTGTGCCGCGTGACCAGCGCGCGGGGTTGCGTTCGCGAGCCTGGAGGTAGACCTGGTGCCGAGCCGCAAGGATCGCGACGTCGTGGCCTTCATGGCGCTGTGCCGGGCTGACGTAGCGGATGCCGCTGTGCCTGTGATCGTGGTTGTACCAATGCACGAATTGGCGCGCCCACTCGCGCGCGGCGCACAGATCCGTAAAGCCCTTTTCTGGGAACTCCGGCCGGTACTTCGCCGTGCGGAACAGGCTTTCGACGAAGGCGTTGTCGTCGCTCACGCGGGGCCGTGAGTACGACGGTTTCACGCCCAGCCACCACAGCATGGCCAGCACGGTGGTGGCCTTCAGCGTGGCGCCGTTGTCGCCGTGCAGTACGGGTCGCTCGTCACGCGGCATGGCGTGAATGCCCTCGGCCAGCGCCGTGCGCTGCACGAGCCGCGCAGCGTGGTCGCAGTCGTCGTCCTCGTGCACCTCGAAGCCCACGATCTTGCGGCTGTACACGTCCATGATGAGGTACAGGAAGAACCAGCGTCCGGCGACATCCCTTGGCAGGAACGTCATGTCCCAGCACCACAGCTGTCGCGGCGCGGTGGCCACGTGAGTGGTCGGTGGCCGGCCCTTGCGTGGTGCCTTGGCGCGCCCGCGGTGACTCATTTGCCCCTGCGCACGCAGCACGCGGCGGAAGCTGGACTCGCTGGCGATGTAGACGCCCTCGTCAGCCAGCGTCGGCACGATGCGCGCCGGCGGCAGATCGGCGAAGCGCGGCTCGTTGGCCACGCTGACGATCTGCGCACGTTCGCGATCACTCAGCGCATGGGCTGGCGCCGGCCGCACGGCCTGCGGCCTGCCATCGCCCGATTCCAGGCCTTGGCCGGCCTTCCAGCGCTGCAAGGTACGCGCGCTGATCCCCATGAGTTCGCACGCTGGCTTCAGGCGCGCACCGGCATCGCAAGCCGCTTCGATGTCTCGGGCAATTTCCTGGCGATCTTCGAGGCCGATCATTCGTCCTCGCCCTTGTTCCTGTTGAAGATCGCCTCGGCTTTTTTTGACAGCACCAGCAGCGCCGCCGCCTCGGCCAGGGCCTTGTCCTTGCGGCGTACCTCTCGCTCGAGCTCTTTGATGCGGCGCCGATCCTCCTTGGTCTGCGAGGGGCTGGCACGTACTTGCTCGGGTGCAGCCAGTGCCCGCACCGCGTTGTCTCGCCATTGCTGCAGTTGCTGCGCGTACACGCCGTTCTCGCGGCACCAGGCGCTGCGCGAGGCATCGTCCATCGCCGCGGTCGTGATCACCGCCTCCAGGCGCGCGGCAGCTGTCCACACGCGCTCCTTCGCCGGCCTGGCCAACGACTCAGCGCGCCAGCGCTCCAGCGTGTCCACGCCCACTCCGATCTCGCGCGACACCACCTGCGGTGCGGCGCTCTCCGGCGGCAGCATGCGTGCCACCGCCCGGTCCTTGAATGCTTGTCCGTATCGGGCCAACTTCTTCTCTCATCCGCGCCCCCGTGTCGATGAAACGATGGTGTGCGGGGGGCGGCGCCTTCGGCGCCGCACAGGCTGTGCATTTGTGGACGATGCGCTTCGCGCACCGGCCAGCTTGCCGTGGACAACGCATCCGCGTTGCCCACCGCGCCGGCCTTCGCCCACAAGCTCCACAGCCTCCCACCACCATCAATGAACCAGTCTCACAGCTCTGGTCCTATCGGGGCGACAAGTATTCTGACGCGGGGGGATAGGATGCCCGCATCTCTTTGCCCCGAACGGCACGAAGGCCCGCGACGCGGAGTGAACCTTCTACTGGTGCAACCGTCGCGCTGCTGCGTGACCTCCCAGGCCCGAAGTTCGGCGCAATGGACCGAGACTGGGTGCGCGGGTGTGCCGAGCTAGCAGGCCGTTGAAAAATCCCCCGTCGACGCTGGCGTCGGCCAGTACGATCTGAAGCCATCGGCGAACAACCCAGACGAGGACGATGAGAGGCAACCAAGACTTCCCAGGCAAGCGATGTTCAGCTACATCAGCCTTGAAGAGCGCGTGCCGCAGACACACCCGCTGCGCAAACTGCGCGCCGCAGTCGTTGCGCTGCTGGCGACGATGAACCGCGAGTTCGACGCGGTGTACGCCCGCCGGGGCCGCCCCTCGGTGCCGCCGGAGATGCTGCTCAAGGCCCTGCTGCTGCAGATCCTGTTCTCCATCCGCAGCGAG
>JBMOOW010000155.1:0-2481 GCA_049323195.1 Pseudomonadota bacterium
ACGCCGGCAGGCTGAGCCCCGCCTGGAACTGCACCATGTTCTTGGCCATGACCACACCCCTCCTTGTCAGGTGGGGTCAGCATGGAATGGCCGCGTATCATGGGATGCGACAGGTGGGGAATCAGGAACCTCCAAGCCCGGGTGATCGAACCATCGAAACTCCTTCGGTCGTCCGAAGTTCCGGTAGAAACTGGCAGGCCGACCATTCTCCAGTTGGTTGGTACCCAGCTGCGGCCGCGGTATGTGGAACCGGTATCAGGCGTGTCGATCGTAGCCGTGTTTCATCCCAAGTGTGCATACTCCCGCGCCGCCGCAGATACCATTGCAGCCGACATGTTCCTGCGGCGCGTATTCAAGGGGCGCGCACTCTTCCTCGTCCCGCCGACCCGCGAGCCCAGCGGCGATCACGTAATCAAATGGAACGAGCAGTACCCTGATCAACAGCTTGCTTTGACTTATAAGGCCAGCGAATGGCCCATGGTGACCGATTGGTCCACACCCATGTTCTACATAATGCGGGATGGAGTACTCGTGGCACAGTTCGCTGGATGGCCTGCTGACGGCTCGACACACAGGGCCTTGACGGCGGCATTAAGAACGCTGGTGCACGAGTAACACACGCATGGCTCTGCAGTGGACGGGTACAATGCGCTTCGCAGCGGGCGAGCCGGAAGGTGGCCCGAACAACGTATCTCGTTGGTTGCTCCGGATACCGGGCGGACTCGATGGCGACAGCGGGTCAACGTGCCGTCTTTGCACGACGCCTGTCGACGCCGATCATGGTCGGCTTCATTAAGTATGCATCGGGATGAATTTCTCGAAATACGGTTTCCGATCGGCCGTTAACCGCCGGCAACACGATGAACCCTGTCGAACGCGCTCCGCTTGGCATGCCGGCCGCGGACTTCGTCACTGCGCGCGGAGCAGCTTCGAGATCATCGCCATCGCCGCCGCCGGGTTGCGTTGCTTCGCCCCGCCGATGAAGTAGACGTAGACCTCCCGTTCGCCCCGCGGCGGCGCCGGCTCGGCGATCCGGGGCAGGTCGTCCGGCTCGCCGCCTGCGGCCCAGACGCGCACGCGGTCCAGCCAGGCCTCGATCTCCGCCGTCGGATAGCCTTCCGCCACGTCCACGCGGGTCCGCATCAGTCGTACGTAGACCACGCGTCCGGTGACGTCGGCGATCGCCGGCTGGTCCGGCGCGTCGGTGCAGGCGGTGCCCACGCCGAAGGCGCGCGCGACCTCCACGTAGCGGGGGTCGACGAAACTGGGATGCGTCGGCTCGATCACATGGCGCAGCGGCCGGCCGTCGAGCGTGCGCGGCAGCAGGTCGAGGAAGGCCGCCAGATCCTCGGCATCGAAGATTCGGCTGGGCGGCATGTGCCAGAGCACGGGGCCGAGCCGGTCGCCCAGCTCGGCCAGCCCGCCGTTGAGGAAGGCCCAGGCGGCCTTGCCGCAGCGGGCGAGCGGCCCGCGCTGGGTGATGTGTTGCGGCGCCTTGACCGAGAAGACGAACCCCGGCGGCGTCTGCTCCCGCCATTGCGCGTATTCCGATGCGCGCCGCGCGCCGTAGAAGGTGCCGTTGATCTCGATGGTGGAGAAGCGCCGGCTCGCGTATTCGAGCTCGCGGCGCGCGACCAGGCCGTCGGGGTAGAAGGCATGTCGCCAGGGTGCGTAGGTCCAGCCGCCCACGCCGATGCGGATGCCGTCGACCGCGGGGACGCCGGAGCCGAACACCGGGCGCACCGACTGCCATGCGCCGCCGGCGAAAACGCCGCGGTCTGCCACGACGGTCTCGCGCGGGCGGCGCTCCATCCCTCAGGCCCCCCGATATATCCCGCGCGGAACCCCGCCGGGTCCGGCCAGACGCGATCTGCGGCGCGGATGGCGTGGGGAGTTCATGGGCGGGCTCAGCTGTTCCAGTCCTCGTCGTGCTCGAACTCGACCAGCACATCGAGGTCGTGGGCCAGGGCTTCCACGGCATCGCGCACCCGGCGCACGGTGTAGTCGTTCGGCGCCTCGACCTCGAGCTCGTGCACGCCCGGCCCCTGGTCGTCGGGCAGGCCCGCCGAGCTGGAGTCGTCGTCGTCGGCATGCGGCATGAGGTCGGCGACTTCCTCGACGTGCTCGATGCCGTCGATGCTCTGCAGCAGGTTGCCGATGGCGCGGGCGTCGTGGTCGCTGCCGGTCACTCGCATTCGCATCACGGGCATGGCGTTCTTCCGGTGTTCGTCGGGACGCTTCGAGGCTAGGCAGCGCGCGGCAAAGGACGCGTGATGGACGCCGCGGGCCGGCGCCGCATACGACGACGCCCGCGGCATGCGCGGGCGTCGTCGATCCGCAAGGCGTGGAAGGGCCTAGGGCCTGTTAACACAAACGCAGCCCATCGGCGATCAGTGCAAAGCTGATGAAGCCGACGAACATCACGTCGAGTTTCTCGAAGCGAGAGAAGATGCGGCGAAAGCCCTTGAGGCGCCGGAACAG
>JBMOOW010000156.1:0-45108 GCA_049323195.1 Pseudomonadota bacterium
GGCCACATGCGCGGCACTTCAGCCGCCCATCGCCCAGCTGGTAGTGCCTGCAACCTCTGCATATCGGGCACCGCTTCATGACCAAATCCTCTCGGAGTTGGTCCGGTTTGGCTAGGAATTACCCAAAAGAAAGGAGGCCTGGGCCTCCTTCAAGACCGGCGGCAAGCCGGTGGGACAACAGCGATGGGACAGCCGGCGAACCGGACCGCGGCAGCTTAAGGAAACGTTACTGTTGAATCAATGCCCGCAGTTTGTTTTCTAAGTTATTGATCTTCCTTCGCGCGCGGCAGCGTGAAAACGTGTTCCGTTGCAAGAACCGGCCGCAATGCCCCGGCACGGCGCCGAGGAACTGCGCGCTGGATCACGCTCTTCGATGGACAGCCGGCCGGCAGTTGCGTATACAGCCCCCTCGCGCGGGCGAGCCCCGCGGACGGTACTGCCGCCACGGGGGAGGCGGGCCGGACTTTTCCGTTTCAGGGGATCGAATGAAGAAGACGATGAAGGGCGCCGGCCTGGCGCGCTCGCGCCTGGCCCGCGCCGTCGCCGGCACGCTGCTGGCGACCGCACTGGCGCCGGCCGCGCTGGCCCAGACCTATGCCGAGCCCGGCCGCACCGGCGATGCCGACAGCTGGCGTACCGCCGAGTTCTATGCGGACTGGGGCCTGTCGATGATCAACGCCGAATACGCCTATGCGCGCGGCCTGACCGGGCGCGGCATCCGCATCGGCATCTTCGACAGCGGCGTCGACCTGCGCCACCCGCAGTTCGCCGGCCGCGCCCACCGTGGCATCCGCATCGCCGACCTGCTGGCCGACGGCAGCGCCTGCACCAACCGCACCGCGCTCGCCGGCGACGATGCCTGCTTCATGTCCGATGGCGACACCGTGGCCATGGACTACTTCGAATACACCGACGCCGACCGCGCGCTGGTGCAGTACCTCGTCGACATCGGCTACCTCTACGACTGGGTGCCCGAATACCTGGAGTCGATCGCCGGCTTCCAGTACAGCACGCATGGCACGCACGTGGCCGGCACGATGGTCGCCAACCGCGACGGACGTGGCACGCACGGTGTCGCCTTCGGCGCCGACCTGACCAGCGCGCGCCTGTTCTCCAACACCTACAGGGACCTGTTCTCGCTGCTGGGCGCGGGCGGCGAGTCCTATGCGATCGGCCCGGATTCCACCGCCGTGGCCAGCATGTACCGGCAGATGGCCACGCAGGCCGTGCGCGTGATCAACCACAGCTGGGGCCTGGCCACCGAGCCCAGCTCCGTGGCCGACATGGACGAGCTCTATTCGCTGCCCGGCGTGGCCGAGTACTTCGCCACCTATACCGCGCCCTCGCTGCGCGACGGCATGCTGCAGGTCTGGGCGGCCGGCAACAACTACGGCGAGATCGCCGGCATCTACGCCACCTTGCCGCGCTGGCAGCCCGAACTCGAGCCCTACTGGCTGAGCGTGGTGAACCTGAGCTGGGAAGGCGGGCTCGACGCGAGCTCCAGCATCTGCGGCCAGACCGCGCAGTGGTGCGTGACCGCGCCGGGCACCGACATCACCTCGACCGTGGTCGGCGGCGCCATCGACGGCCGCGTCGTGCGCGATGCCGACGGCAACTTCGTCGGCCTGGAAGTCACCGGCGAGAACCCCGAATACGGCATCGGCGACCTGACCGGCACGTCGATGGCCGCCCCGCACGTGAGCGGCGCGCTGGCCCTGCTGATGGAGCGTTTCCCGTACCTGTCCAACCCGCAGGTGCGCGACGTGCTGCTCACCACCGCCACCGACCTCGGCGAGGCCGGCGTCGACGAGATCTACGGCTGGGGCCTGATCGACCTGCAGCGCGCCATCGAGGGCCCGGGCCTGCTGCGCGTGGATACCGACGTGGTGATGAACTCGCGCGCCGGCGGCATCCAGACCTGGTCGGGCCTGGCCTGGGACGACTGGACCAACGACATCGGCGGCCCCGGCCGCCTGACCAAGTCGGGTGCGGGCTGGCTGCGCCTGTCCGGCGACAACAGCTTCAACGGCGCGACCGTGCGCAGCGGCGTGCTGGAGCTCGACGGCGACAACCGCCTGGCGTCCGACGTGCGCGTGGACGGCGGCTACCTGCTGCTCGACGGCCGGCTCGACGGCAGCGGCCTCACCGTCAACGGCGGCGCCGCCTTCGTCAACGGCGTGCATGCCGGCGCGAACGCGCTCGTGAATGCCGGCGGCCGCCTCGGCGGCAGCGGCACCGTCAATGCCCTGACCGTGCGCGGCACGATCGCGCCGGGCAACAGCATCGGCACGCTCAACGTCACCGGCAGCTACCTCCAGGCCGCCGGTTCGTTCTTCGAGGCCGAACTCGGGGCCAACGGCGCCTCCGACCGCATCGCCGTGCAGGGTGCCGCCACGCTGCAGGGCGGCACCGTGCGCCTGTCCGGCGTGGCGGGGCAGTTCCTGCTCGGCCAGTCCTACACGCTGCTCTCGGCCACCGCCGGCGTGAACGGCCAGTTCGCCGCGCTCGACCGCAGCGCCTACTCGCCCTTCCTGCGCTTCGACCTGCGCTATGCGCCCGGCGCGGTCGGCCTGGACGTGACGCGCGGCCAGGCGCTGGCCTCGGCGGCCACCACGCGCAACCAGGCGGCGGTCGCCACGGCGGCCGACGCGATGGCGACCAGCGCGCCGCTGCTGCGCTCGCTCGTGCAGCTGTTCCCGCAGCAGGCGCAGGCCGCGTTCGATGCGCTGTCCGGCGAGGCCCATGCCAGCGCGCGCAACGTGCTGGTCGAAGCCAGCCGCCACGTGCGTGACGCCGCGCTCGACCGCAGCCTGATGGCCGCCGCGCCCGATGCCGATGCCGAGGGCCGCACCGCGGTCTGGGCGCAGGGCCTGTCCACCGGCGGCAAGGTGTTCGCCGACGGCAACGGCGCGAGTGTCCAGGCGCAGGGCAGCGGCCTGCTGCTCGGCGTCGACCACGCCTTCGCCGGCGGCTGGACGCTGGGCGCGCTGGCCGGCAGCAGCCGCGACGACCTCGGAGTGGCCGACCGCGCCTCGCGCGGCGACGTCGAGAGCAAGCACGTCGCCGTCTACGGCGGCGGCCAGGTCGCCGGCATCGGCCTGCGCGGCGGCATCGCCTGGGCGCGCAACGACGTCGACATGCAGCGCCGCGTGGCATTCGCCGACGTCGACCAGACGCTGCGCGCCGACACCCGCGCCGACAGCCTGCAGGGCTTCGTCGAGGCGGGTTACCGCGTCGACCTCGGCACCGTGTCGATCACGCCGTTCGCGCAGTTCGCCCACGTGCGGGTGGAGGGCGACGGCTTCACCGAGACGGGCGGCAGCGCCGCGCTCACGGTCGAGGGCGGCGACAGTCGCGTGAACCTGTCGACCGCGGGCCTGCGCCTGGCCGCCGACCTCGCCGGCAGCGGCCAGACCCCGGGCTGGCTGCAGCTGCGCGCGGGCCTGGGCTGGCGCCACGCCTCCGGCGACCTCGCCGCGCCCACCCGCGCCGCGTTCGCGGGCGCACCGTCGTTCGTGGTCGAGGGCGCGACGCTGGCGGAGACCGCCACGGTGGCCGAGGCCGGCATCGGCGCCTGGGTCGGCGAGCGCACGCTGGTCGAGTTCGGCTACACCGGGCAGTTCGCCGACGAGGCGCGCGACCACGGTGCGACGGCGCGGGTGTCGGTGCAGTTCTGACGCATCGACGTCGCATGCACGGAAAAAGGCGGCCTTCGGGCCGCCTTTTTTGTGTCGCGAGGCGGCCGGGGCCGCGCTCAGTCCTCCAGCAAGGCCCGGATCGCCGCGAAGCCCGCATCCGCCCGCGCCTTCTTGTTCTCGGCATCGGCCACCGGGTCGGCGCCGTCACGCTGGATCTCGCTGGCCGGCAGTTCGTCGAGGAAGCGGCTGGGCTTGAGCCGCAGGATTTCGCCCCAGCGCTCGGCCCGCTTCGAGTAGGACATCCACAGCCGTTCCTTGGCACGCGTGATGCCGACATAGAGCAGGCGCCGCTCCTCGTCCAGGCGGCCTTCGTCGAGGCTGGCCTCGTGCGGCAGCGTGCCGTCCTCGCAGCCCACGATGAAGACGTAGCGGAACTCCAGGCCCTTGGCCGCATGCAGGCTCATCAGCCTCACCTGGTTGCCGGGCTCGCCCTTGTCGGCATGCGAGAGCAGCGCGAGCGACGCGGCCAGCTCGCCCGGGCCGGCGTTGCGCGCGCCGTCGAACCACTGGCTGAGTTCCTCGATGTTGGTGCGGCGGCGCTGGAAGCTCGCCTCGTCCTTGCACTGCGCACGCACCGACGCCAGCAATCCGCTGCGCTCGGCGACCTCACGCACGAGGTGGGCCGGGGACAGCACGTTCGCCTTCGAGCGCAGCTGCTTCACCAGCGAGGCGAAGGTATCCAGCGCATTGGCCGCGCGCGGCGGCAGCTGCTTCAACGCACCGACGTTCTCGATCGCACGCGCCATGGGCATGTGCGCCTGCGCCGACAGCTCGGCCAGCTTCGCCAATGTGCCCGCGCCGACCTCGCGCCTGGGCGCCTGCACCGCGCGCAGGAAGGCGGCGTCGTCGTCGGGATTGGCCAGCAGGCGCAGCCACGACAGCACGTCCTTGACCTCGCCGCGGTCGAGGAACGCCGTGCCACCGGAGAGGTGGTAGGGCACGCGCTGCAGCTGCAGGGCCTTTTCCAGCGCGCGGCTCTGGAAGTTGCCGCGGAAGAGGATGCAGAAGTCGCTCCACGGCGCGCGCGTGCTCGCGGCGATGAACTGGATCTCGGCGGCGATGCGCTCGGCCTCGTGCGCGGCGTCGCGGCATTCCCAGATGCGGATGCGCTCCCCGTCCGCCTGGTCCGACCACAGCGTCTTCAGGTGCTCGTGCGGGTTGTTGGCGATCAGCGCATTGGCCGCGCGCAGCACGCGGTTGCTGCAGCGGTAGTTCTGCTCGAGCTTGACGATGCGCAGCGCCGGATAGTCCTTCGACAGCTGCAGCAGGTTGTCGGGGTTGGCGCCGCGCCAGGCATAGATCGACTGGTCGTCGTCGCCCACGCAGGTGAACAGCCCGCGGGGGCCCGCGAGCGCCTTGAGCAGGCGGTACTGCGCGTCGTTGGTGTCCTGGCATTCGTCCACCAGCAGGTAGCCGATGCGCTCGCGCCAGGCCAGGCGCAGGTCCTCGTCGGCCTCCAGCAATTGCACAGGCAGGCGGATCAGGTCGTCGAAGTCGAGTGCGTTGAAGCTGGAAAGGCGCCTCTGGTAGAGGTCGTAGACGGTGGCCGCCTCGACCTCGCGCGGGCTGCGTGCCTCGCGCATGGCCTCCTCGGGCGAAAGGCCGGCGTTCTTCGCGCGCGAGATCAGGTTCTTCACCGCGTCGATGACGTCGGGCTTGCTGCCCGCGGGAAGCAGGTCCTTGATCTGCGCGGTGGAGTCGTCGGCGTCGAAGATCGAGAAACCGCGCCGCAGGCCGGCGCGCGCATGCTCGATCTGCAGGAACTTCAGCCCGAGCGCGTGGAAGGTGCAGATGGTCAGCCCGTCGGCCGCATCGCCGCGGATGCGCTTGGCCACGCGCTCGCGCATCTCCCTGGCGGCCTTGTTGGTGAAGGTGATCGCCGCGATGCGCTTGGCCGGCATGCGGCCACTGCTGATCAGATGCGCGATCTTCTCGACGATCACGCGCGTCTTGCCGGAGCCTGCACCGGCGAGGACGAGCAGGGGGCCGTCGCAATGCTCGACGGCGGCGCGCTGGGGGGGGTTGAGGCCGTGCATCGGACAGGCGTGGCGTCGGGCGGCGAAGTCTAGCCCGACCGCGTCCGCATCGCGTCGCCTGCCCCGGTCACGTTCCTCAACGCGCCCGCGTACCGCGTTCCACCCGTGCCGGACGCCGCCGCTAAACTGCACGCATGGCCAAGCTGTACTTCTACTACTCGGCGATGAACGCCGGGAAGACCACCACGCTGCTGCAGTCCGCGCACAACTACGCCGAGCGGGGGATGCGCACCTGCATCCTGACGCCCGCGCTCGACGAGCGGGCGGGGCGGGGCGTGGTCGCCTCGCGCATCGGGCTGTCGGCGCAGGCGCAGGCATTCACGCGCGACGACGACCTGGAGCATTGCGTCGAGCGCGACGTCGGGCTGCAGGGTGCATTGCACTGCGTGCTCGTCGACGAGGCGCAGTTCCTCAGCCGCACGCAGGTCTGGCAGCTGACCGAAGTGGTCGACCGCCTGCGCATCCCGGTGCTCTGCTATGGCCTGCGCACCGACTTCCGCGGCGAGCTGTTCGAGGGCAGCCAGTACCTTCTGGCCTGGGCCGACGAGATCGCCGAGATCAAGACCATCTGCCATACGGGCAAGAAGGCGACGATGACGGTGCGTGTGGACGAGGCCGGTCGTGCGGTGCAGGACGGGCCGCAGGTGGAGATCGGCGGCAACGAGCGTTACGTCTCGGTCTCGCGTCCGCAGTTCAAGAAGGTGATGCGCGGCGAAGGGACGATCGAGCCGATGCAGGTGCCGTTGTTCTGAGGGCGTCGATACGGGATTCGGGATTCGGGATACGGGATTCGGGATACGGGATTCGGGAAAGCGGATCACGTCACGCCGGGGTCCGGGCGCGGCTGTCATCGACTTCCGCACGGCAGGACGGGGCAGGTCGGCCGGCGCCGCATGCGCTCTGCCAATCCCGAATCCCGAATCCCGAATCCCGAATCCCGAATCCCGAATCCCGAATCCCGAATCCCGAATCCCGAATCACAACGTCCCCGTCGGCATGAAGTCCCCGCGCGCGCGCCGGCACTGCCGCAGCAGCCGCGCGATCTCGCGCTCGGTGGTGCTGCCGTCGGGCTGGGCACGGCGCACGGCAGCGTACAAGCGCGAAAGGCGGGAGACGGCCGCCGTGCGCTCACTGCCGTTGCAGCGCACCGCCTGCAGGTAGGCCGCGGCCCGCCAGGCCAGCGGCTGCGGCTCGAAGGTGCCGCGCGCGCCCGCGGCGATGGCGGCCAGCCCCTGCTCGCCTATCCGCTCGCCATGCGCGGCCTGCTGCCGCGCCAGCGCCAGCCGCGCCAGCTGCGTGCGTGGATCGCGCGGGCCGTAGCCGGCGTCCAGGAAGTGCAGCGCGCGGCCCAGGCGCGCGATCGCGCCCGGCTGGCCGAGTGCGGCGTCGACCTCGCCCAGCGCACGGTCGACCTCGGCCACCAGCGGGTCGGCGGCGCCGGCGCTCGCGCTGCGCAGGGCGCGCGCATCCAGCAACAGCGGGCGCGCCTCGTCGCTGCGGCCGGCCTCGTGCAGCAGCTGCGCCTGCGCGAGCAGGCCGCGCACCGTGCGCTCGCCATCGCCGCTGCGGCGGGCGATGGCCGTGGCGGCCCGGGCCGAGGCCAGCGCCGCGCCCAGGCGCTCGAGTTGCCACTCCACGCGCGACAGCGCCAGATGGCTGTCGAACAGGTCCGGATGCAGCGCGCCGAGGCGTGCGACCAGCACCCCGTGCCGGTGGCGCAGCGGCACCGCGGCGTCGCGGAAGCGCGACTGGTCGATCAGCACGTCCGCCAGCTCGCGGCGTATGCCCAGGGTCACCGGATGCTGAGCGCCGTGCAGGTCCTGCGCGGCGGCCAGCGTGTCGATCAGGTGCACCTCGGCGCGGCCGGGATGGCCCTGCCGGCGCAGCACCGCGGCCATCTGCCGGCCGATGTCCACCTGCAGCGGATGCCGCGGCCCGGCCTCGGCCTCCAGCCGCGCCTGTGCGTCGCGATAGCCCACCAGCGCCTCGTGGGTGCGGCCGATGTCGGCCTGCAGCGCGGCCAGGTCGAGGCGGCTCTCGATCTCCTCGACGGCCGCGCCCGGCGTGCGCGTCTCGCGACGCAGGGCGAGCGCCTGCTCGAACAGGCTGCGTGCGCCGTCGACATCGCCGCGGGCGCGCAGGCAGCGACCCAGCTGGGACTGGAATTCGGCCACCGACGCCGGCAGGTGGCGGCGCTCGCCCGCGGCCAGCGGCGCGAGCGGGATCATGGTGGCGATGCAGCCCTGCGCGTCGCCCAGGCGGCGCAGCACCTGCCCGCGCTGGGCGGCCGCGTCGATGCGCAGGCCGGCGGGCAGCGACGGCAGCCTGGCCATCAGCGCGCTCTGGCGGTCGAGCAGCCGCTTGGCCTCGGCATCGTCGCCCAGCCCCATGCGCAGGCCGGCGATGACCCCCAGCAGCTCGGCCTGCGCGCGGGGCTGGCGCGCGAGTTCCCGGTCGCCGCGCGCGACCGCGCCATCGAGCAGCGCACGCAGGTCCAGCGCCCGGTCGCCCGGGGTGCCGCCGGCCTGCTCGAACACGCCGACGATGAAGCCGCGCATGGCCTGCGCGCGACGCGCCTCCTCCATCGCCTCGCGGCTCTGCCAGACCACCGCGCCCACGGCGATGGCCAGCACGCCCAGTGCGGCGGCGGCGGTGGCGATCCCCCAGCGATGCCGGCGCACGTATTTCTGCAGGCGGTACAGCGCGCCGACCGGCCGCGCGCGCACGGGCTGGCCGTCGAGGTGGCGCTGCAGGTCCTGGCTCAGCGCCTCCACCGAGGGATAGCGCTGCTCCGGCGCCTTGCACAGCGTCTTGTGCACGATGTTGTCGAGGTCGCCCATCAGGCGCCGCGCGCGGCGCCGCAGGGCCTGGCGCTGGACGCGGTCGGCCTTGAGCTCGGACTGGCGCAGCAGCATCTGCGACGGCCGCACGGGGTCGTGCGCGAGGATGGCCTCCTCCCACTCGGCATCGGACTGGCGCTTGAGCCGGTAGGGCTTCATGCCGGTGAGCAGTTCGTAGAGCACGACGCCCAGCGAATAGACGTCGGTCATCGTGGTGACCGGCGCGCCGCGGATCTGCTCGGGCGCGGCGTAGTGCAGGGTGAAGGCGCGCGCGCCGGTGCGGGTGGCATCGCGCGGTGCCGCGCCGTCGAGCAGCTTGGCGATGCCGAAGTCCAGCAGGCGCACCTGGCCGTCGGCGGTCACCAGGATGTTCGACGGCTTGAGGTCGCAGTGCACGACCAGGTTGGCGTGCGCATGCGTCACCGCCTCGCAGACCTGGCGGAACATGCGCAGGCGCGTGGGCAGCGGCACGTCCAGGCGCTGCCAGTAGCGGGTGATCGGCTCGCCCTCGACGTATTCCAGCGCGAGGTAGGGCACGCCCTCGGCGCTGATGCCCGCATCGAGCAGGCCGGCGATGTGCGGATGCGCAAGGCGCGCCAGGATCTCGCGCTCGCGGGCGAAGCGCATGCGCAGGGAGCGGTCGGCCAGGCCCGGACGCAGCAGCTTGAGCGCGACGCGGCGCTGGTAGAGCCCGTCGGCGCGCGAGGCACGCCAGACCTGGCCCATGCCGCCTTCGCCCAGCAGCGCCTCAAGCCGGTAGGGGCCGACCTCGCTGCCTTCGCGCAGGGCGCGCGGCACCACCAGGGGCTGCGCGAGGAAATCCTCGCGGCCGGCTTCCAGCGCGAGCATGCGTGCGAGCTCGGCGGCGAGCTCCGCGTCCTGCAGGGCGATCTCGTCCAGCCTTCGCGCCCGCGCGGGCGCGGGCAGCTCGAGCAGGGCGTCGAGATGGGGAGACAGCTGCAGCCAGCGCGCGGCGTCCATCGAAGCGCGGCGTCAGGCGGCCTGTTCGTCGTCCAGGCTGGCCAAAAGGAACATGCGCGCCTTCTGCCAGTCGCGGCGGATGCTGCGCTCGGAACGGTCCTGCAGCGCGGCGATCTCCAGCTCGGACAGGCCGCCGAAGTAGCGCAGCTCCACCACCTGCGCCAGCCGCGGGTCGACCGCGGCGAGGCGGTCGAGCGCGCGGTCGAGCGCGAGCAGGTCCTCGTCCAGGCGGATGCCGCCCTCGGCGTCCTCGGGCAGCTCGGTCACGCGTTCCATGTCGCCACCGCGCTTGACGGCCAGCCGCTGGCGCACGTGGTCGACCACCACGCTGCGCATGGCAGTGGCGGCGTAGGCGAAGAAATGCGCGCGGTCGCCGAAGCGCGCGTTGGAGCTGCCCACGAGCTTGAGGTAGGCCTCGTGCACCAGCGCGGTGGCGTCGAGCGTCTGTTCCTGCGCGCCGGCGAGCTGGCGCCGCGCCATGGCGTGCAGTTCCTCGTAGAGCGCGCCGAGCACGCGGTCGAGCGCCTCGCGGTCGCCGTCGCGGGCGGCATCGAGCCACTGGGTGATATCGGCGCTGTCGTTCATGGCCTTCCGTCCGGTCCGCCGACTATACGCCCCCGCCCGGGCCGGCCCCCGGGCCATTGGGCATGGGTGGCGACGGCCGGCGGCACGGTTCAGCGCTGGCAGGCGGGGCACCAGACGCTCGCGCGCTGGCCGATGCTCTCCTGCCTGAGCCGGCGGCCGCAGGCGCGGCAGGGCTGGCGGCCGCGTCCGTACACCGACAGCTCCTGCTCGAAGTAGCCCGGTGCGCCGTCGGGGCTGATGAAGTCGCGCAGCGTGGTGCCGCCGCGCTCGATGGCATGGGACAGGATCGCCTTCACCGCATCGGCAAGCCGCGCGTAGCGATCGCGCGAGATCCGGCCGGCCTCGCGCAGCGGCGAGATGCCGGCCATGAACAGCGCTTCCGCCGCGTAGATGTTGCCCACGCCGACGACCACGGCCTGGTCCATCAGGAACGTCTTCACCGGCGCGCGTCGACCGCGCGATGCGCGATACAGGTAGTCGCCGTCGAAGGCGCCCGACAGTGGCTCGGGCCCGAGCCCGGCCAACAGCGCGTGCGTGGTCCCGGGCGCCTGCCACAGCAGGCAGCCGAAGCGGCGCGGGTCGTTGAAGCGCAGCACGCGACCGTCGTCGAGCGCGAGGTCGACATGGTCATGCGCGCGCAGCGGTGTACCGCCCGGCAGCACCCGCAGCGAGCCCGACATGCCCAGGTGCAGCAGCGCGCTGCCCGCGGCGGTGTCGAGCAGCAGGTACTTGGCGCGACGGCGCACCGCGTCCACGCGCTCGCCGCGCAGCTGCAGCACGGCGGGCGGAATCGGCCAGCGCAGGTCGGGCCGGCGCAGCACCACGTCCTCGATGCGGCGGCCGGTGACGTGCGGCGCCAGGCCGCGGCGCGTGGTCTCGACTTCGGGCAGTTCGGGCATTGCGCGTTGCAGGCGTGGAGGCTGGAACCAACATGGCGGCGCCCCGGTGTCGACACAAGCACGCGGCCGCCTTCACGCGGGATCGAGGCCTTCGCGTGCATGAACCGTAGCCGCCTGCTCACTTTCATCCACGGCGCGGCGCGGAGCGGGATGGCATCATGCAGGCGTCGCGCGCGCGACACGGCCGCGAGGCCGCTTCATCCCGGAGTGTCCGATGTCTGTTCCGTTCACCGATTTCCTGGCCGGCGGCCTTCTGCAGCTGGGCTGGGGATCGATGCTGGTCTACCTGCTGGTCGCCACCCAGCTCACGATCTTCACCGTCACCCTCTACCTGCACCGCTCGCAGGCGCACCGCGCGGTGGACTTCCACCCGCTGCTGGCGCACTTCTTCCGTTTCTGGTGCTGGCTCACCACCTCCATGATCACCAGGGAGTGGGCGGCGATCCATCGCAAGCACCACGCCAAGTGCGAGACGGAAGAGGATCCGCATTCGCCGCAGATCAAGGGCATCGGCAAGGTGTTCTGGCAGGGCGTGGAGCTCTACCGCGAAGCGCGCTGGCAGCGCGAGGACATCGAGAAGTACGGCAAGGGCTGCCCGGACGACTGGATCGAGCGCAGGCTCTACACCCCGTACGCCACCTTCGGGCCGACGCTGCTGCTGTTCATCAGCTTCGCGCTGTTCGGCTTCAAGGGTGTGGCCGTGTGGGCGATCCAGATGGCATGGATCCCGTTCTGGGCCGCCGGCGTGGTCAACGGCCTGGGCCACTGGTGGGGCTATCGCAACTTCGAGACCACCGACACCGCCACCAACCTCACGCCCTGGGGCGTGTGGATCGGCGGCGAGGAGCTGCACAACAACCACCACGCCTTCCCCTCGTCCGCCAAGTTCGCGCTGCGCAAGTGGGAGTTCGACATCGGCTGGGCGGCGATCGTGGCGCTGCAGAAGCTGCGGCTGGCCAGGGTGCTGCGCGTGGCGCCCACGCTCGACGTGCGCCCGAACATCAACGTGCCCGACACCGAGACGCTCAGGGCGCTGCTGGCCGTCCGCTTCCAGGCCATGACCGACTACTACCGCACGGTCACCCTGCCGGCGCTGCGCGAGGAGGCCGCGGCGATGAACGCCAAGGCGCGCCACCTGCTGCCGTCCAAGCTGCGCCGCGGCCTGGCCGATGGCGGCCGCTGGCTGGACGACGAGAAGCGCGCGCGCCTCGCGGCCTTCCTCGCCGAGCGCCCGCGCCTGGCCACCATCGCCGAGTACCGCGCCCGCCTGGCGCAGGTGCTGGACGAACGCTCCAGCGACGCCAAGGCCACGCTGGCCCGCCTGCACGCCTGGTGCCAGGAGGCCGAGGCCAGCGGCATCGCCTCGCTGCAGCAGTTCTCCGCGCGCCTGAAGGGCTATGCGCTGGCGCCCGCAGCCGCGGCGGCCTGATCCGCAAGGCCGCTTCGGCGCATTGCGTCGCAGCCACGGGGCCGCGCCAGCCGGCGCGGCCCTTTTCGTGTCGCTGCTCGTCGCTGCGTGGAGCAGCACCGTCATCGCGGCGCCGCCCGCCCGCATGCCGACCGTCGCCACGTCCGGCGACTACCTCGCGCGCATGGACACCGACCGCGACGGCCGCGTTTCCCTGCCCGAATTCCAGGCCTGGATGGGTTACGCCTTCGAGCGCATGGACGCCGACCGCGACGGCGTCGTGGAAACGCATGAGCTGCCGGGCGGTCGCGGACAGCCGATCGCGCTGGAGGAGCACCGACACCTCCTGGCCGAGCGCTTCGCGCGGCAGGACCGCAACGGCGACGGCGTCCTCGACGCCCGCGAACTGGCCGCGCCGCCGCGCTGAATCCGGCGTAAGCTGGCGTCCCGCCCGAAGGATGCCGCACGATGCGAGGTGTACTGCTGATCGCCGCGCTTTGGCTTGCCGGTGCCGGCATGCAGGCGCGCGCTGCCGAACCTCTTGTTCCCGGAGTACCGGACGAGGAGACGTTGCTCGTACGCGACCTGCTTGCGACCACCGGCTCGAAGGGGCTGGGTGAGCAGATGATGCGCGCCATGCTCGAGTCGGTGAAGCAGGGCAAGAGCGAACACGAACGCAGGGTCATCGACCGCTTCGCCGCGAAGCTCGACCTGGACGAGCTCGATGCCCAGCTCGTCCGCCTGTATGCGGAAAAGTTCGATGCCGCCGAGCTTCGGGCCATGGTCGGATTCTTCAAGTCCGACGTCGGCCGCAAGTACGTGGCGGCCCTGCCGGACATGCTCGCGAACGCGATGAGGATCGGCGAGATCTGGGCGCAGTCCAAGGCCGCGGAGCTGCAGGCCGAGCTCGAACGCGAGAAGGCGCGGCCGACGAGCCTGTAACACGTCGGCGAAGACGGTGTTGCTGACGCGGCGTCAGGCCTTCTGCAGGTTCGCGAACGCCGCCACCAGCCACTTGCTGCCGACGTCGTCGAAGTTCACCTGCACGCGCGCATGCGCGCCGCTGCCTTCGGCATCGGTGACGATGCCGGTGCCGAAGGTGGGGTGGCGCACGGCGGTGCCCAGCGCGAAGGCGGGCGCCTCCACCGCCGGCGCGGTGTTGCGCGGGCGGGCGAACCATTCCAGCGGGCGCGAGACCTGCACCTTGGGGCGGACCTCGTGCACCAGCGCGGCCGGGATCTCGCGCAGGAAGCGCGAAGGCATGCCGTACATGTCCATGCCGTGGATGCGGCGGGCCTCGGCGTAGGAGAGCACCAGCTTCTCGCGCGCGCGGGTGATGCCCACGTACGCAAGGCGCCGCTCCTCCTCCATGCGCCCGGCCTCCTCGGCCGAGCGGTTGTTCGGGAACAGGCCTTCTTCCAGCCCGACCAGGAACACCAGCGGGAACTCCAGGCCCTTGGCGCTGTGCAGCGTCATCAGCTGGATGCCGTCCTCGTTGGCGCGCGCCTGGCCTTCGCCGGCCTCCAGCGCGGCATAGGACAGGAAGGCGACGAGCTCGGGCAGTTCGGGCTCCTCGTCGTCCTCCTCGCGGTAGTTGAAGCGCGAGGCCACCGAGACGAGTTCGTCGAGGTTCTCGATGCGCGAGTCCAGCTGCCCCTTCTGCTCGCGCGCGTAGAACTCGCGCAGGCCCGATCGCAGCAGCACATGGTCGATCTTCTCGGGCAGCGAGCGCTCGGCGCATTCGGCGTCGAGTTCCTCGACCAGGCGCAGGAAGGCGGCCAGCGCATTGCGCGCTCGCGCGGCCAGCACCGTGCCGGAGGTGAGCTTCGCCGCGGCGATTGCAAGCGGGACGCCGTCGGCACGCGCGAGCCTGCGCACCTCGTCCAGCGTGCGCTCGCCGATGCCGCGCGCGGGCGTGTTCACCGCGCGTTCGAAGGCGGCGTCGTCGGCACGGTTGGCGACCAGGCGCAGGTAGGCCAGCGCATCCTTGATCTCGGCGCGCTCGAAAAAGCGCAGGCCGCCGTAGATGCGGTAGGGCAGCTGCTCGGCGATCAGCACTTCTTCGAAGGCGCGCGACTGCGCATTGCTGCGGTACAGGATGGCCACGTCGCGGTAGCTGCCGCCGGCCTGCACCCAGGCGCGTGCACGCTCGACCACGAAGCGTGCCTCGTCGATCTCGTTGTAGGCCGCGTACAGGTCGATGGGCTCGCCGGTGCCGGAGTCGGTCCAGAGCTTCTTGCCCAGGCGGTCGGGGTTGTGGGCGATGACCGCGTTCGCGGCGTCGAGGATGTTGGCACTGGACCGGTAGTTCTGTTCGAGGCGGATGGTTCTCGCGCCATCGAAGTCGCGCAGGAACTTCTGCACGTTCTCCACCTTCGCGCCACGCCAGCCGTAGATGGCCTGGTCGTCGTCGCCCACCACGAACACCTGCCCGCTGTCGCCGGCCAGCACGCGCACGAAGGCGTACTGGATGTCGTTGGTGTCCTGGAACTCGTCTACGAGAATTTGCTTGAAACGCGCGCGGTAGTGCGAGAGCAGCGCCGCCTGGTCGCGCAGCAGCTCGTGCGCGCGCAGCAGCAGCTCGGCGAAGTCCACCAGACCGGCGCGGTCGCAGCGCTCCTGGTAGGCGGCATAGACGCGGCGCATGACGTCGGTCCACTCGTCCTCACCGCCTTGGATGTGCTGGGCGCGTTTGCCCTCGTCCTTGCGCGAGTTGATCCACCAGCCGACCTGGCGCGGCGGAAAGCGCGTCTCGTCGATTTCCAGGTCGCGCATCACGCGCTTGATCAGGCGCAGCTGGTCGTCCGAGTCCAGCACCTGGAAGCCGTCGGGCAGCGCGGCCTGCTGGAAGTGCAGGCGCAGCAGGCGGTGGGCCAGCCCGTGGAAGGTGCCCAGCCACATGCCGCGCGCGCCGCCGGGCAGCTGCATGTCGACGCGGTGGCGCATTTCGGCGGCCGCCTTGTTGGTGAACGTGACCGCGAGGATGCCGTGGATCGGCACGCGCTCGACTTCGTTGAGCCAGGCGATGCGGTGGGTGAGCACGCGGGTCTTGCCGGAGCCGGCGCCGGCCAGCACCAGGTAGTGGCCGAGCGGCGCGCAGACGGCCTCGCGCTGCGCGGGGTTCAGCGCGTCGAGCAGGTGGGAGACATCCATGGCGACAGTGTATCGGGCGCCCGTCGCGCGCCGGTTCGCGTCGCCCGGCGACGCGGCCGCCACGTGCACGAGCCGCCAGGGTCCGGCCCGCCCGCCATGGCACGGTGCAGGCGCCTGGCACGCCACCGGGCCGGGCGCAGGCCGCCGACCTTCGCCGGGCGTGAAGATTCGGCTGCGCCGGCGCCACGCGAATGCCTACACTCGCCCGGTCTTCCGCGATCGCGCCCCTCCATGACCGCCTTCCGGCTCGCCACCGTCCTCGCCACCCTGCTCGTGACCTCCAGCCCGATGTCGCTCGCCGCACCGGCCGCCCCCGTGCGCGGCCTCACCCTCGAAGCCCTTGCCGGCGATGCGCCGCTCTCGGGCCCCAGCCTGGTCAAGCCCAAGGTGTCACCCGACGGCAGCCGCGTGACCTTCCTGCGCGGCAAGGAGCGCGACCGCAACCGCCTGGACCTGTGGGAATACGACGTCGCCAGCGGGCAGACGCGCCTGCTGGTGGACGCCGACGACGTGCTGCCCGGCGCGGAGGTGCTCTCCGACGAGGAGAAGGCACGCCGCGAGCGCCAGCGCATCGCCGCGCTCTCGGGCATCGTCGACTACCACTTCGCCCCCGACGGCCGCGCGCTGCTGTTCCCGCTGGGCGGCGAGCTCTACCTCTACGACCTCGCGAAGGGCGGCAAGGAGGCCGTGCGCAAGCTCACCGGTGGCGAAGGCTTCGCCACCGATCCGAAGATCTCGCCCGCCGGCCGCTTCGTCAGCTTCATCCGCGGCCGCAACCTGTGGGTGATCGAACTCGCCAGCGGCCGCCAGCTGCAGCTCACCTTCGACGGCAGCGACAGCATCGGCAACGGCGTGCCCGAGTTCGTCGCCGACGAGGAGATGGGCCGCCACACGGGTTACTGGTGGGCGCCGGACGATTCGGCGATCGCCTATGCGCGCATCGACGAATCCGGCGTGCCGATCCAGAAGCGCTACGAGGTGTATCCGGACCGCACCGAAGTGGTCGAGCAGCGCTACCCGGCCGCGGGCGATCCCAACGTACGCATCTCCCTGCACGTGGTCGACCCGTCGCGGCCGCCGCGTGCCGATGGCGCCGCCGATGCGGCGAACGCGCCACGCACGGTCGACCTCGGGAAGAACCCCGACATCTACCTCGCCCGCGTGAACTGGCGCGACCCGCAGCGCCTGACCTTCCAGCGCCAGAGCCGCGACCAGAAGACGCTGGAGCTGATCGAGCACGACCTCGCCACGGGACGCCAGCGCGTCCTCGTCACCGAGCGCTCCAGGACCTGGGTGCCG
This sequence comes from Pseudomonadota bacterium, assembly GCA_049323195.1. Lineage (GTDB taxonomy): Bacteria > Pseudomonadota > Gammaproteobacteria > Xanthomonadales > Xanthomonadaceae > Cognatilysobacter. The sequence continues at coordinate 16,900 of JBMOOW010000156.1, forward strand.
CTGCACGACGACCTGCGCTTCCTGAAGGACGGCTCGCTGCTCTGGGCCAGCGAGCGCAGCGGTTTCGAGCATCTCTACGTGATCGACGCCAGGGGCCGCGCACGCGCGCTCACCTCGGGCGACTGGCCGGTGGACGGCGTGCTCGCCGTCGACGAAGCCGCCGGATTTGTCTACTTCGCGGCCGGCAAGGATTCGCCGACCGAGTCGCACGTCTATCGCGTGCCGCTGGCCGGCGGCGTGATCGAACGCCTGTCGAAGACGCCGGGCATGCACGCCGCCAGCTTCGCCTCCAACGCGAGCGTCTATGTCGACAGCTGGTCGAACCCGGCCACGCCGCCCCAGCTCAGCCTGCATCGCAACGACGGCACGCTGATCACTGCGCTGGTGAAGAACGAGCTGGACGATCCGGCGCATCCCTACGCGTCCTACCGCGCCGCGCACCGGCCCATCGAGTACGGCACGGTGAAGGCCGCCGACGGTCGCACGGACCTGCACTACAGCCTGATCAAGCCCGCCGGCTTCGACCCCGCGCGCCGCTATCCGGTGGTGGTGTTCGTGTATGGCGGTCCCGCCTCGCAGACCGTGCGCAACGTCTGGGCACCGGACTTCAACCAGTACCTGGCGCAGCAGGGCTACGTGGTGTTCTCGGTCGACAACCGCGGCACGCCGCGGCGCGGCGCGGCCTTCGGCGGCGCGCTGTACGGCCGGCAGGGCACGGTGGAGGTCGACGACCAGCGTGCGGCGCTGGCCTGGCTGAAGACGCAGCCGTGGGTGGACGGCGGGCGCGTGGGCGTCTACGGCTGGTCCAACGGCGGCTACATGACCCTGATGCTGCTCGCGCGCGCGCCGCGCGACTACACCTGCGGCGTGGCCGGTGCGCCCGTCACCGACTGGGCGCTGTACGACACGCACTACACCGAGCGCTACATGGGCCTGCCGGACGCGAACCCGACGGGCTACAAGGCCGCGCGGGTGCTCGAGCACGTCGACGGGCTGGTCGGGCCCGAGGCACCGAGGCTGCTGCTCATCCATGGCATGGCCGACGACAACGTGCTGTTCTCCAACGCCACCGTGCTGATGAGCGCGCTGCAGCAGCGCGGGCAGCCCTTCGAGCTGATGACCTACCCGGGTGCCAAGCACGGGCTCAGGGGCGCCGACCTGCTGCACCGCCTGCGCATCACCGAGAGCTTCTTCGACCGCTGCCTCAAGCCATGAGGCGCGTCGCCCTGCGGGTCGGCATCACGTAGCCCGGGCAAGGCCGCAAGCCGCGCCCGCGTTGTTGCACGACGCACCCGTGGCGTGACAACCCGGGTGCGCTTCGCTTACCCGGGCTACGCGTCATCGGGACCGGGTGCGTCCGCTTGATGAACCTGCATGTCTCTCCGGCACTGCCGACGGCGGGGTGGGAATCCCGGGCCAACGCTGCCGCGCCTGCCCACCCGTGACGTCCGGGCCATTGGCGCGGCGCCGGTGGCCGCGCCATGCTGCCGGCCTGCCCAGGAGCCCTGCCATGCACACGCCGCTCAAGCTCGCCCTCGCCGTCTCCCTCGCCCTGCTCGCGCCGGCCACGGTGCTGGCGCAGCCGGCCCCGGCAACGAAGGCCGCCGCGACCCCGGCGCCGGCATGGGTCGCCCGCAGCAACGAGCATGCGCGCGTGTTGCTGATGGCGCAGGCGCCGTTCCAGCCCGAACAGCTCTCCTTCTTCGGCGTGCCCGGTTTCGACGACCAGGTCTTCGACTTCGGCCCGCGCTATGCCGAGCGCTTCCGCGAGGCCACCGCGAAGGCGCGCGATGAACTGCGCGCGCGGCTGGCCGCCGAGAAGGACCCCAACGTCCGCCAGGACCTGGAGATCCTGATCCAGGCCGCGACGGACCAGATCGAGGCCAGGGAGATCGGCCAGCGCCTCACCCGCCCCTGGGTCGACGTCGGCCAGACCGTGTTCCAGGGCCTGTCCGGCCTGCTTTCCGACCAGACCCCGCCCGAGCGCCGCGCCATGGCCCTCAAGCGCCTGCAGCGCTACGTCGGCCAGGCCGGGGGCAGCACCGCGCTGACCACGCTCGCTCGCCAGCGCTACGAGGAACGCGCCGAGAAAGGCCTGCTGCGGCCGACGAAGATCGAGGTGGAGCAGTCGCTGTCCAACCTCGACATCTATCGCAAGGGCATCGCCGAACTCTTCAGGAAGTACGGCGTCGACGCCGGCCCCGCGCTGGCCGAGCTCGATCGCCAGCTCGCCGACTACGCCAGGTGGACGCGCGAGACGGTGTTGCCCACCGCGCGCACGACCTACGAGCTTCCGCCCGAGCTCTATGCGCTCGCGCTCAGGAACGTGGGCATCGACATCGATCCGCGCGTGCTGATCGAACGCGCGCAGCTTGAGTTCATGGAAACGCGCAATGCGATGCAGCAGCTCGCGCCGCTCGTCGCGCAGCAGAAGGGTCTCAAGGAAACCGACTACGTCGCGGTGATCCGTGCGCTCAAGAAGGAGCAGATCCCCAACGACCGCCTCGAGGCGCACTACCGCGAGAACGTGATGCCGGTGCTGGAGCGCCGGATCGACGAGCACGACGTGGTCAGCCTGCCCAACCGCCCCATGCAGATGCGCGTGGGCACGCCGGCCGAAAGCGCCGCCCAGCCCGCGCCCCACTTTCTGCCCGCGCCGCTGATCGGCAACACCGGCCAGCAGGGCACCTTCGTGCTGCCGCTGGGCAATCCCAATGCCGGCGCCGACGGTGCGTATGACGACTTCAACTATCCGGCCGCCGCCTGGACGCTCACCGCGCACGAAGGCCGGCCGGGCCACGAGCTGCAGTTCACCGCGATGGTCGAGCGCGGCGTCTCGCTGGCGCGCACGCTGTATGCGTTCAACTCGGTCAACGTCGAAGGCTGGGCGCTGTACGCCGAGGCCGAGATGGTTCCCTACGAGCCGCTCGAAGGCCAGCTGATCGCCCTGCAGTTCCGCCTGCTGCGCGCCGCGCGCGCCATGCTCGATCCCATGCTCAACCTCGGCCTGACCGACCGCGACACCGCATTCAAGGTGCTCACCGACCAGGTCGGCTTCTCCAGGGCGATGGCGCGGCAGGAAGTCGACCGCTACACCGTGCGCTCGCCCGGCCAGGCCGGCAGCTACTTCTACGGCTATACGCAGATCATGCAGCTGCGCGCGGAGACCGAGCTGGCACTGGGCGACAGGTTCGACCGCCAGCGCTTCAACGACTTCCTGCTCGACCAGGGCCTGCTGCCGCCGAAGCTGCTCGCCAAGGCCGTGCGCGAGGTGTTCGTGCCGCGGGAGCGGGCGCGCAAGGGCTGACGCCGGCGGCGGGTGTACGCACGGACGCCCGCCCGGCGCGGGCGTCCTCCCTTTCGGGTGACCGACGGATGCGGCGCGCCGCGGCGCTGCGAAGCGCGCAGGAACTTCGCTACGCGGCGTCCAGCAACGGCACGTGCAATGTGATTGCGGTGGCGGTGGCGAAGCGCCGCGCCCGCGAATCACGCCGCTTCCCTCATGCGAGCGATGCGACCGCCGGGGGCCGGCTCACATCGCCATCGCCGCTGCGCGCGGCCTGTCCTGCGCCTGCGTCTGGCTCCACTGCATGTCCGCGGCCTCGCGATGCGCTTCCGCCGCGCGCAGCGATACTTCCACCGGCGTCGCCATGGCCTCCGCGGTCGATACCTGCACGGTGCGCGCGGCCGGATCGCCGACGCGGCCCTGCACGGCGAAGGCCGAGGCGCCCGCCGGCGCCTCGTGCGTCGCGCGGCTGAGCACCACCTCGTCGATGCGCGTCAGGCCGGCCTCGCGGGCGTGGCGGTACAGGCTCGCCGCCAGCCGCGCGCTCGATTCGTCGGGCACCCGGCCCAGGCGCGCCTCGAGCGCATGTACGCCGCGCTCGGCCTGCTCGTGCAGTCGATCGCGACGTGCGCCGGTCTCAGTGGCGGGGATTCGGCACAGGCCCGGCTCGAAGGCCGACGGCGGCGCCGGATCGGGCCGCGGCCGGCCGAGCAGCCGGCCGCCGAGGTCCAGCGCGCCGTCCACGGCATTGCGCGGCAGGGCGAGCACCCCATGGCCGCGCGCCACGTCGCGGCGGTAGTCGCCGATCATGTCGGCGTTCGCCTGTGCACGCGAGGCGTTCTCGGGGCTGATGACCGACGCGCGCCCCTCGCCTGCGACGAAGTTGTCGATGAAGTGCGCGCGCAGCCCGACGCCCGCGGCCACGCCGGCGACGTTGCGTGCGTCGGGGAAGCCGGCACCGTTCTCGTAGCCGTGCCGTCGCAGCGCGGCGATGTCGATCTCGTGTGCGTAGAGGCGCGCCTCGCCGATGTGGCGGGACGCGGCGCTGACGAAGTCGGTCGCACGCACGTGGTTGAGGATGTCGGGATCGCGCGTCGGGTAATCGGCCGTGAGCCCGGCCGCGCCGTAGGCGTTGAACGTCTCGGCGCGCAGGCCGAGCCGGTGGGCGCTGATCTGGGCTAGCGTGCCGCCGAGGGAGTGGCCGGTGACGGTGATGGACGGAATCTGGCAGCTGTCGACGTTCGCGTCACGCGCCATATCGAGCGCACGCTGCGTCAAGGACAAGGCGTCTGCTGCCTGTGCGTTCACACCGAGAAACACCATGCCACCGTCGGTGATCGCACCGTCCTTCAGTCCTTCGCGACCGAACTCCGTTCCCCGGTGAGCAACCACTAGTTCCCCGGAGTCCACTCTCTGGAAGATCGTGCCTTGATATCCGAAACGTCCTTCCGTCTGCCAAAGGATCTCGTATCGCACGCCTTCGATGTCGTAGCCGTCGCGCCAACGCTCGCGCGGGATGTCCTCGTAGGCGAGCTGGGCAAGCCGTGCCAGGTGACTGGTCGGTACGCTCATGGCGTCGGTGGCCTCACCTCGACCAACAACGAAAACAGCTTGTCACGGACCTCAGGCCGGAACTTGCCGATATCGCGCTCGCCTAGGGCCGGGAAATCGTCCATGGTCCCACGCGGGTAGTGGCGTCGCGGGAAGTAGGCCCGAACGCGCGAGCCTACGACGATGTCGTCCGGGAACAGGAATTCCGAGAATCGTGTCTCTCCATCGCTGCCGGTTGCACTGAACTCGATGGAAACGCCCGCGAGCCGCCATCGACAGACCCCGAGACCGAAGTGGTCCTCGTCGAGGAAGAGGTGGTCGTGGAAGCGACCGCGCCAAGTGAAAGGCCCAGTGCGTTGCAGATCGATCTCCATGAACTGCCGCGCTGTCACGCGGGTTCCGGACATGCCCCCGAGCCGGGGCAGGCACAGCTCGTTCTCGACGTGGTAGGACGTCGCCGCGCGCACGCGCTGGAAAGGGCCGGGGGCCGATTCGATGGAAAAGACCAGGTCCATCGGCACCGCCCGCGGATTCCTCCGCGGCACCGGCGGCTTCGCGCCGGGCTGGGTCTCGTTCGGGCGTTCGGGCGGGTACGGTTCGCGCGGGGCGTCGTCCATGGCGGCATTGGCGCAGGCGGCTGCGGTCGCCAGGACGGCACCGGCGAGCAGCATTCGGGCGAAGGGGCGGGTCATGGAGTGTCCGTCTCCGTGGGAGTGCGCCGTCCGGCGCGTGCGTCGTCTCGCGACGCGAGGACCCTAACGCGTCGCGCTCCCGGCGGCAATCGGATTTCCCCGCGTCGGCGCGTTCGGCGCCGGGCGCCTCAGGTCACCCGCGCCAGCATCCGCTGATTGCGCGTGAGCCGCGCCCAGCGCGTGCCGATGTCGACCCAGCAGACGTAGGCGGCTTCGCCCGCCAGTCGCAGCCAGGAACGCGGGTGCATGGGCAGGCGCGGTTCGGCGGCGCAGAGTTCGACGTCGAAGCCCAGCTGGCGCGCGAACAGCGCGCAGCGCGCGAGGTGGTAGCGATTGGACAGCAGGGTGACGCGTTCGCGCACCGCGTCGCCGAGCATCTGCCGCGCATTGCGCAGGTTCTGCAGCGTGTCGCGGGAAGCGGATTCGAGCTGCAGGGGCGCATCGGGCGAGAGGCCGCGGGCGAGCAGCGCGTCGCGGGCGATCTCGGCCTCGGTCGGCTCGCCCTGCGCGCCCCCGCCCAGCAGCACGACGTGCCGGGGTGCGCGATCGCGCCAGAGGTTCACCGCGCGATCCAGCCGCGCCTGGAAGTCGGCGTCGATGCGCCCGCCGGGCGCGTGCTTGCCGAACAGCAGCACGCGCTCGCCGCGCTCGGGCGCGCAGGGTGCGCGACGGGCGGTGCGCACCACGTGCACGAAGTAGCCCACGTACACCAGCCCGGCCGTGAGCACGCATGCGCCCAGCGCCACGATGCCGGTGTGCAGGACATCGCGGTCGCCGAACAGGGAGAGCTGGTGGGCCGTGCGCGTGGACATGACGGAACCGTTCAGCCGGGCCCCGCCCGGCCCTGCAAGCATACGGCGTGCCGGGGCCGGCGAAGTCGGACGGCTGGCATACTTCCGGACCCTGCGAGGAGTCGTACCGCGTGACCGCGTCCGCCGTTCAGCCCGCCCCGTCGCCCATGCCGCCGCTGGCGATCCGCGCCTTCACCGCCACCAGCGCGCTCGGCCGCGGCCTGCAGGCGCATCGCGACGCGCTGCGCGAGCGCCGCAGCGGCCTGCGCGCGAACGATTTCGGCCCGCAGCCGCTGGAGACCTGGATCGGCCGCGTCGACGGGGTCGAAGAGGCCGCGCTGCCGGCGGAATGGGCGCAATGGGACTGCCGCAACAACCGGCTGGCCTGGCTGGCCCTGCAGCAGGACGGGATGCTGGAGGCCGCGCGCGGGGCGGTCGCCCGCCATGGCGCCGACCGCGTCGCGCTGGTGATCGGCACCTCGACCTCGAGCATCGGCGCGACCGAGGAGGCCTATGCGCGCCTCGAGACCGGCGACGACGCGGCCCCCCGCTTTCCCGCCGATCTGGCGCGCTCCATCGTGCATACCCCGCATTCGCTGGGCGACTTCGTGCAGCAGGCCACGGGTGCCCGCGGGCCCTGCGTGACGGTGGCCACCGCCTGCTCGTCCAGCGCCAAGGTCTTCGCGCAGGCCGCGCGGCTGATCGAGGCGGGCATCGTCGATGCGGCGCTGGTGGGCGGCGTGGACACGCTCTGTGGCAGCGTGCTGTTCGGCTTCAACTCGCTGCAGCTGGTGTCGAAGAAGCGCTGCGCGCCGTTCGACGCGAACCGCGACGGGCTCTCGCTGGGCGAGGCCGGCGGCTTCGCGCTGCTCGAGCGCGCCGGCGAAGGCGAAACGGGCCTGCAGCTGCGCGGCTACGGCGAGTCCTCCGACGCGCACCACATGTCCGCGCCGCATCCGGAAGGGCTCGGCGCGCAGCTGGCCATGCGCCAGGCGCTCGCGCGCGGCGGCATCGAGCCGGGCGAGGTCGACTACCTCAACCTGCACGGCACCGCCACGCCCGCCAACGACCGCGCCGAATCCCTGGCCGTGGCCGCGCTGTTTCCCGACACGCTGCATGCCAGCTCGACCAAGGCCTGGACCGGCCACACGCTGGGCGCGGCGGGCATCGTCGAATCGGTGATCGCGCTGCTCGCGCTGGAATCCGGCCACCTGCCCGGCACGCTCGGCGCGGCCACGCCCGACCCCGCCTGCGGCCCGCAGATCCGCTTCGACGATGCGCGCCGCGACGCGCGCTACGCCATGAACAATTCCTTCGGCTTCGGCGGCAACAACTGCTCGCTGCTCTTCGCGCGCGCCTGAGCGCCACGGACACATCGATGACGCTCAACGCCACCATCGAGGGCATCGGCTTCTGGGCGCCCGGCCTGCCGGGCTGGGAAGCCGCACGGGCCTTCGCGCGCGACGGCAGCCGCCCGGAGGCCGCGCCCGCGCGCCCCTCGCCGCAACTGCTGCCACCCAACGAGCGCCGCCGCGCACCGGACACCGTCGCCGTCGCGCTCGACGTGGCGCTCGCCGCCTGCGCGATGGCGCAGCGCGATCCGAAGACCTTGCCTTCGGTGTTCGCCTCCATGCACGGCGACCTCGCGATCACCGACTACATGTGCGCCACGCTCGCGAGCGAGCCGGCGGGCGTTTCGCCGATCCGTTTCCACAACTCCGTGCACAACGCCGCCGCCGGCTACTGGACGATCGGCGCGGGTGCGATGGAGCCGGCCACCGCGATCAGCGCGTTCGACGCCACCTTCGCCCAGGGCCTGCTGGAGGCCGCGGTGCAGCTGGCCGCCGGCGCCGACGCGGTGCTGCTCGTGGCCTACGACGCCACGGCCACCGGCCCGCTCGCACAGGTCTCGCCCAGCCGCGGCCTGCTGGGCGGTGCGCTGGTGCTCTCGCGCCGCGCGGGCGGCCCGCGCCTTTCGCTCGCGCTGGGCGATGGCGAGCCCACGCCTGCCGTCGGCCCGCTGGCCGCGCACGGCGCCGGCAATGCCATGGCCCCCATGCTCCCGCTGTTCGACGCCCTCGCGGCGGGGCATGCTGGCTGCCGGCTCTCGGCCGGCCCCGGCCGCATCCTCAACGTGGACATCGCGAATGACTGAAGCGGGAACCCCCGTGCTCACGCCGGACGACATCGCCGTGGTGATCCCCGCGCTCAACGAGGAGCTGCGCATCCGCGACGTGGTCGAGGGCGCGCTCGCGCACTGCCCGCGGGTGATCGTGGTCGACGACGGGTCCGACGACGGCACCGTCGCGGCGATCGCCGACCTGCCGGTCACCGTGGTCCGCCACGCCAGCCGGATGGGCAAGGGCGCCGGGCTGCGCGACGGCTTCGCCGAGGCCATGCGCCAGGGCGCGCAGGGCGTGATCAGCATGGACGGCGACGGCCAGCATTCGGCCGACGACATCCCGCGCCTGCTGGAAGCGGCCAACGCATTCCCGGGCCACATCATCATCGGCGCGCGCCTGCGCAAGCGCGCGCGGCAGCCGGCCTACCGCCGCATCGCCAACGAGTTCGGCGACTGGGGCATCGGCTGGGGCTGCGGCTTCCGCATCGCCGACACCCAGAGCGGGCAGCGCTTCTATCCCAGGTCGGTGTGCGAGCTCGGCGACATCCCCGGCGAGGACTTCGTCTACGAGGCGCAACTGCTGATCTCCGCCTCGCGCGAGCTGGGCGTGCGCTGCGTGTCCATCCCGATCGAATCGCGCTACCAGGCCGCGACCGGCCCGGTGCGCTTTCGCAAGAGCCATTTCCGCCCGCTGCGCGACCTCTGGCGCATCACCTCGCACGTGGTGAAGCAGGTCTGGGCGCGGGGCCACGTCCTGCGCGAGTACCGGCGCACGCGCCGCACGCCGCCGGTGATCTTCGATCCCACGGGCGAGTTCGCGCCGCGCACCGCCGCCCTCCAGGCCGGGTCCACCTGACATGCACGCCACCGATACCGACGTCGCCATCCTCGGCGGGGGTCTGGCCGGCCTCACGCTGGCCCTGCAGCTGCGCCAGCGCGATCCCGCCCTGCGCGTGACCGTGATCGAGCGCCAGCGCCATCCGGTGCGCGAAGGCGCGTTCAAGGTGGGCGAGTCGACGGTCGAGATCGGCGCGCACTACTTCGCCGACGTGCTGGGCCTGCACGATCACCTGGAGGCCGAGCACATCCGCAAGTTCGGCTTCCGCTTCTTCTTCAGCGACGGCGCCACCGACATCGACCGCTGCACCGAACTGGGCGTCAGCAGGCTGCTGCCCACGCCGAGCTGGCAGATCGATCGCGGCCGCTTCGAGAACCACCTCACGCAGCGCGTGCGCGAGGCCGGCGCGACGCTGTTCGACTGCGCCGTGGTGCGCGGCATCGACATGGGCGAGGGCGGCGCGCCCCACCGCGTCCGCTACGAGACCGATGGCGAGTCGCGCGAGGTGGCCGCGCGCTGGCTGGTGGACGCCAGCGGCCGCGCGGGCCTGCTCAAGCGCAAGTTGGGGCTGGCCGAGACGAACGGGCACAACGCCAATTCGGTGTGGTGGCGCGTGAGCGGGCACCTGGATCCGAACGACTGGTCGGACGACCCGCACTGGCGGGCGCGCTGCACGCCGCCGGACCGCTGGCGCTCGACCAACCACATGTGCGGCGAGGGCTACTGGTTCTGGCTGATCCCGCTCGCATCGAACCAGCATTCGCTCGGCATCGTATGCGACGGCGACATCCACCCGCTGGAGACGATGAACACGCACGAGAAGGCGATGGCCTGGCTGTGCAGGCACCAGCCGCGCGTGGCGCAGGCGCTGGAGGCCGGCGCGCACGAGCTGCAGGACTTCCTCTTCCTGCGCCATTTCTCGCATGGCTGCAGGCAGGTCTTCTCGGGCGAGGGGCGCTGGGCGCTGACCGGCGAGGCGGGCGTCTTCCTCGATCCGTTCTACTCGCCCGGCAGCGATTTCATCGCCATCTCCAACACCTACGTCTGCGAGCTGATCGACGCCGACCGCCGCGGCGAGCCGGTCGCCGGCGCGGCGGCGCTGTACCAGCAGCTGTACTTCTCCTTCTATGCCAACACCATGAGCCTCTACCAGGGGCAGTACCGGCTGTTCGGCGACGCGCAGGTCATGCCGCTCAAGGTGATCTGGGACTACACGCTGTACTGGGCGCTGCTGGCGCCGCTGTATTTCGCCGGCCACCAGGCGCGCCTGCCGGTGCTCGGCGCGCTGCGCCCGCAGTTCGCGCAGGCCGCCGCGCTCAACCTGGCCATGCAGGCGCTGCTGCGCGACTGGGGCCTGCGCAATGCCGCCCGCGGTGGTGCGCTGCAACCGCGCGATTCGCGCCTGCTCGACCAGGCCCGGATTCCCTGGTTCCACGAACTCAACCGCCAGCTCGCCGACCGGCTCGACGAGCCGGCGTTCGTGGCGCGCACCCAAGGCGACGTGGAGCTGATGCATTCGCTGGCGGCCGAGCTGCTCGCGCAGGCACGCGCCGCGCACCCCGACATCGGCGACCACGGCCTGGCCGCCCTGCTGGGCGAGCGGCGCGCACCGCCTGCGCCCCTGCTCGACGACGCCTGGTATGGCCGCGCGCCTTCGGCGGCGGCGGCCTGAGCGGGGGATCGATCCCGTGCCCACTGCCCAGCTGTCGGTCTACTTCTTCCTGCAGGCCGCGGTGATCCTGCTGGTGGCGCGGCTGGTCGGCCGGCTGGCGCGCCGGTTCGGCCAGCCCCAGGTGGTCGGCGAGATGATCGCGGGCGTCACCCTGGCGCCATCGCTGCTGGGCCTCGTGCTGCCGGGCGTGCAGCAGGCGCTGTTTCCCGCGGAAACGCTGGACACGCTCTACGTGCTCGCGCAGTTCGGTGTCGGCCTGTACATGTTCCTGGTCGGCACCGAGTTCCGCGACGACCACTTCCGCGCGCGCTACAGGAGCGCGCTGTCGGTGTCGCTGGCCGGCATCCTCGCGCCTTTCGTGCTGGCCTTCGCGCTGGTGCCCTGGCTGCTGACCGTGCCGGGCCTGTTCTCGGCCAAGGCCGGGCCGCTGCAGGCCTCGCTGTTCCTCGGCGCGGCCATCGCGATCACCGCCTTCCCGATGCTGGCGCGCATCATCCACGAGCGCGGCCTCGCCGGCAGCCCGCTGGGCACGCTCGCGCTCACCGCGGGCGCGATCGACGACGCGGCGGCCTGGTGCATCCTCGCCATCGTGCTGGCGAGCTTCGGCAAGGGCTGGGAGCAGGCCTGGCTCGCCATCGGCGGCGGCGCCGCGTTCGCCGCCTTCATGCTCGTGGTGGGCCGTCGGCTGCTGCGGCGCCTGGCCGACCACGTGCTGCCCGGGCAGCCGCTGTCGGCCACGCTGCTGGCGGTGGTGCTGGCGATCTTCAGCCTCTGCGCCTTCGCGATGGACGCGGTCGGCATCCATGCGGTGTTCGGCGGATTCCTGCTGGGTGCCTGCATGCCCAAGGGGGCCCTGACCGAGAAGCTGCGCGCGGCGCTACAGCCGTTCGTGGTGGTCTTCCTGCTGCCGATGTTCTTCACCTTCTCGGGGCTGAAGACGCAGCTGGGCCTGGTGGTCGAGCCCGGGCTGGTGCTCGCCACCGTCGCGATCCTGCTGGCCTCGTTCTGCGGCAAGGGCATCGCCTGCTGGGCCGCGGCGCGCGCCAGCGGCGAGACGCAGACCGATGCCATGGCCATCGGGGCGCTGATGAACGCCCGCGGGCTGATGGAGCTCATCCTGATCAACATCGGCCTGCAGGCGGGCGTGATCGGGCCGGGGCTGTTCTCCATCCTGGTGCTGATGGCCATCGTGACCACGCTGGCGGCCACGCCCCTGTTCAACTGGATCATGCGCCGCGACCGCGCGCGCGGCATGCGCGACGCGCCCGCATCGGCCTGAGCGCGGCCGTCGGGCGGCCGCTGCGCTCGGCCTTCAGCGCGCGTCCGGCACCCAGATCGCCACCGCGCGCGCGGTGCGCCTGGGCGGGGCCACGTCCACGCTGACCCCGCCGCCGACGTGGCGTCCGCCGCCGCCCACGCCGATGCCCAGGCCCGAGCCGCCGCTGTACTCACCCACTTCCTGGATCACCACGCCGTTCGCGCCCAGGCGCGCAGCCTCCGCGCGCAGCCTGGCGATCACCGCGTCGTTGCGGGCCTGCGCCCCGTAGGTGAAGCCGCTGGAGGCATCGAGCAGCGCGATCTCCACGTAGCGCCCGGCCGGCATCTGCGTATAGACGCGCACCTGCTCGACGGGGATGGCCGGGCGCGGGTCGGAGATCATCACCCGCGAGGCGCTGGCGCATCCGGCCAGCGCGCCGAGCAGGGCAAGGGAGAGGACGAGGCGGGATGCATGCATGGCGGGGCCTCCGGTGGACCCGGCCATCGTGGAGCGGCCGGCCTGAAGGCGCGATGCAGGCCCGGCCCGGCGTTCAGCGGGCAGCACGCCGCCGTATCCGCGGTGAACGCAGTCGCACGGGCCGTCGCAGCGCAGTCCGCTCACGCCTCGCGCGTCCGCCCCGGGGTGGGGCCTGCGGCCCTGTCCGGGCTAGGCCATGCCGCCGTTGACGCCGATCACCTGCCCGGTGACGTAGGAGGCGGCCTCCGAGCACAGAAAGCCCACGACCGCCGCCACTTCCTCCGGCCGCCCCGCACGCCCGGTGGGCACGATCTGCCTGACCATCTCGGCCGGGAACGCGTCCTGCGCCATGCGCCCCTCGATCACGCCCGGCGCGACCACGTTCACGGTGATGCCGCGGCTGGCCATCTCGCGCGCCAGCGACTTCGTGGCCCCGTGCAGCGCGGCCTTCGCGGCGGCGTAGTTGGCCTGCCCGCGGTTGCCGGTGACGGCGGCCACCGAGGAGATGCTGACGATGCGCCCGAAACGCGCCCGCGCCATCGGCAGCAGAAGGGGCTGGGTGACGTGGAAGAAGCCGTGCAGGGAGACGTCGACCACGCGATGCCACTGCTCGCGCGACATGCCCGCCATCGGTGCGTCGTCGTGGATGCCGGCGTTGTTGACCACGGCATGGATCGGCCCGGCCTCGAGCAGCGTCGCGACCGCCGCCTGCGACGCGCCGGCATCGGCCACGTCGAAGGCCACCGCCTCGGCCGCGCCACCGCCCGACAGGACCGAGGCGACCACCGCCTGCGCGCGATCCAGCCCGGTATTGGCATGCACGATGACGTGGTAGCCGTCGCGCGCGAGCTGCTGCGCGATCGCACTGCCGAGGTCGCCGCTGCCGCCGGTCACGAGCGCGCGTCGGGTTGGGATGGTCATGGAGGCTGGCCCTGCTGAATCGATGCGCGATTCTCACCGATGCGCCCGGCCGGCGGTGCCCTCCGGACGTCGTAGCCCGGGCAAGCGCAGCGCACCCGGGTAGCCATCGCCCATTGCCATCCCGGGTGCGGCCCATGGCCTTACCCGGGCTACGGGCTCGGCGGGGGCGTGGCCGGAGGCGGTGCGGGTGCCGCGCAGCGACGCATGCCCGGCGGCATCGGCAACTGGCAGATCTCGCAGCAGGGGCCGGGGGGCGTTGCAGGCGGTGCCGGCAGGTTGGCGGCGGCGTCGAGCTTCAGCAGCGCGACCCAGTCGTGGCGGTGCAGGTTGCAGGCCGAGGGCAGTGCCGGCGAGCACTCGGGGTCCGAGCCCGTGCGACGCGGCAGGTTCCAGAAGCGCCCCGCCGCATTGAGCGGGAGCAGGCGCATGGTCACGCCCTGCAGCACGTTGCCGCCGACCAGCCGCGCGCGGGCGTTGGCGGTGGAGACCACGATGTCGCAGTGCATGGCCAGTGGGCCGCCCTGCCCGCCGGCGAGCCAGGCGCGGAAGCCGGCGACGCCGAAGGGCGAGGGCATGCGCGAGTAGCAGAGCAGGTCGCCGACGGCAGGCGGCGTGGCATCGGGGTCGGCGTAGCGGTAGGGCCCGGCGCGGCGCCAGGCCTGGCGCACGTAGTCCACGTGCCGCGCCGAATGCGGAAAACCCGGCACGCCCGCGCGCGCCATCACCCACGACACGAACACCGCCGACCAGGGCGTGTCGACGAGGAAGCTGCGACACAGCGCGTTGCGCTCGGGTGCCGCGCCGAAGCAGTCGGCCTGCGCGGGCAGGCCGTCGGGCGGCCAGCCCAGCCCGCTGCCCTGCCAGTACGCCGCCACGCGGCGCCAGGCCGGCGTGCCGTCGCGCAGCCGCAGTGCCTCGGCCTCCGATACCCGCAGGTGCGCCAGCCGCCCCGCCTCGTCGATGAAGGGCGAGTACCAGCTGGCATGCTCGGCGCAGGCGACCGCGGCGATGCGCGAGGCGGTGTCGCCCCCGGGCGTGCCTGCGCAGCCGTCCGCCTGCTGCGCCGGCGCGGTACGCGCGGCGGTCAGCAACAACAGCGTGAGCAGCCAGCGCCGCGCGTCCATCCGCCATGCCCGTGGGAACCGCGGCAGACGCTCGCACAGCCGGCGTCACGCGCGGCTTCACGCGACGGTGCGCCAACCCGCTCCGGGGCGGACGGCAGGCGTCCCGGCCGGGCATGCGTCCGCTGCGGCGCCCGCAAACGAAAACACCCCGCGCGAGGCGGGGTGTCTTCGAGGCGGCGACCGCGACGCGGCTTAGAGCGCGGTGCAGGTCGTGTAGGTCTGGGCTTCGTCGTAGACGGCGGTGGCCGCGAGCGCGGCGGCGGTCGGTGCCGCGTTGTTGGCGCCGAGGCTGGCGCGCATCGAGCCCGTGCCCGGGCGGCCGTCGTCGGCCTGCGTGTCCATGGCCGCGGCGGACTTGCCCGGCACGTTGCCCTGGCAGATCTTGACCGGGCCGGCGGCCAGGCCGTGCACCGCACCGTTGGTCACGCTGGTGCGCCCGCCGAAGGCGTTGGTCGGCAGTGACGCCTGGGCGGCGAGGCTGACGTCGCCGGTGAGGAAGCCCGCCGCGCGCAGGTGGCGGAAGTAGTTGCCGTTCTCGCCGGCACCGGTGAAGGTCTGGGCGGCGGTGGCTTCCATCACGCCGTCGTTGTCGCCGCCGGTCATGGGCGGCGTGGTGACCCACGCGCCGCCACGCGCGATCAGCGCCGGCGCCAGGCCGTCGTCGCCCGGTGTCTTCTTGTAGCGGTCCATGTAGCTGAAGTGCGCCGAGCGGATGCCGGTGACCTCGTTGAGCGCGTTCTTCACGCGGCCGTTCTCGATCAGTTCCTGGCCCTTGAGGATGGCGCCGAGCAGCAGGCCGATGATGACCAGCACCACGGCGATTTCCACCAGGGTGAAACCGGACTGGGACTTGCGAGACTTCATGTAGGACTCCCCGTAGATGTGTGACGCCGACGCGTCATGGCCGTGGCGGCCTTCCCCGTGCGAAGCAATGTGCATGCCAAGTGACGGCCGGCCCATCATACCGCCCCGCACGCGACGCGCATCACCCGGGAAACGGGGCGCCGCGCACGCTTGCGCGGCGTCGGGCCGGGGGCGGACGCCGGTACGGGCCCACGTGCGACGGCGCACCGGCGGCGTCGGCATCGCGCCCGCCGGGTCGGTAGCTGCCGCGCTGCGTCAGGGCAGGCGCCCGGCCTGCAGCATCCGGTTCATGAGCACGGGCGCGGCGATCCATTCCACGCGGTCGTCGAAGGTCTCGGTGGGGGTCTTGTCGACGTGGATGGCGTCGCCGTCGGCGTTCTCCTGCTCGTCGGCGTCGCCACCGGCGCCGTTGAGGCCTCCCGTCGCGCGTCGTGCCCGGAAACCGTTCGGACCGTGGGAAACGAACAGCGCAGGCAGCCCCGTCGCCAGCGCGGTGCCGCCCGCGCTGCCGCGCACCTCGTAGGACCCGGGCGAACACAGCGCGAACGCCGAACGCGCCGGCGACGCGGGCGGCGGCACCGCGCAGCCGTACTGGCCCGGCGCGCGCGCGATCACGGTGCGCGAGAACAGCGGGCTGACGCGATAGGTGTAGCGCCAGTTCCAGGCGTCGAGCTGGCGCAGGCCGAGCGTGGCCCAGGGCAGGCTGCCCGCGTCGCCGCCCGTGCAGCCGGCGGCGGTGGGCGCGCGCTCGATGCCGGCATTGACGGCGGTATCGGGCAGCGCGGGATCGGCCGGGCAGGGCAGGCGCCCGTTGATCGCCGCGAAGCCCAGCAGCGCCTCGCGGATCTGCAGCTCCGCGCGCTCGCTCTCGAGCACCTTCTGCGCGGCCTGCTGCGAGGTCAGCGTCATCAGCAGGCCGCTGAGCAGCAGGCCGAGGATCACGAGCACCACGGCCATCTCGACCAGCGAGAAGCCGGGGGCAGGACGGGGAACTGGACGCATGCGGCGGATCCCTTGGGTGGGGGCGGAACGGCGAGTGGCGGGCGTCGGGGCCCCGGGCGTCGGCGCACCCGGGACGCGGCCCGCGCGGGTGGATGCCGCGGGCCGTGGCGCGCCGCCGCGGGCCGAAGACATGGGGCGCACGGCGCCCAGCCGCGCATGGGCCGGATGCGGTCCACCCGCGACGGCGCGGGCGGCCCTGCCTCGCGTCGCCAAGGTCGCACTCACGGTCCGCACCCCGTCGGCGCGGCCAGGTCGCCCGCGCCGATCGCGAGCACGATGTCGTTCGCGGCCGCGCCGGCCAGTGGCGAAGGTTCCAGGTAGGCGGCAACGCCGTAATGGCCGCCGCAGGCCGGGGCCGCGGGCACGCCCGCGCGCGACTGCGCGCCGAGCACGCTGCCGGCGGCGATGATCTCCGCGCCGGTGGCGGTGCGCCGGTACCAGAGGCATTCGCCCGCGCCGTCGCGCAGCGGGCCGAGCCCGAGCGTGGCCCAGGGCAGCCGCCCCACCGCCCCTGGCGCGCAGGCGGCCGGCGCGATGCCCTCGCCGCCACCCACGTCGGGGCAGGGCAGGTGGTCGACGACGCTGCCGGTCGGCTGCAGGCACCAGCGGCTGCGCGCATGGCCGATCACCGCGTCGCGTGCCTGCGACAGCGTGGCGCCGGCGCGCGCGTCGGCGGCCAGGCGCGGGTTGTCGGGCAGCGCCGAGTACAGCATCCAGCCGGCCAGCAGCACCAGCACGACCACCAGCACCGCGAGGATCACGATGCCGCGCGCCGCGCGCGGGGCCGGGGCGCGACGCGCTCTCATCGCCGCGTCCTGCGCACGGCACCGGGCGCGAGCGGCTCGCTCACCTCGCCGGTGACCAAGTCCAGCCGCTGGCCGATGCCGAGCACGCGCGGGGGAGCGCCCGCACGCAGCAGGCGCACGCTGCGCGCGCCCACCTCGACGCGATACCCGCGCCAGGTCTGCCCGTGCCGCACCGCGGTGCCGTCGAGCCAGGCGATGCGCCCGCCCGCGCGGTCGAGGATGCCGCTGAGGACGATCCCGGGGGGCGCGGCAGGCATCGAAGGCGGAGCCGCGGCAGGCGATGCTCCCGCCTCGGCCGCTCCGGCCGGCGCGGGTGCGGCCGGCGCCATGTCGGCGTCCATGGTGGCTGCGTCGGCCGGCGTCCCGCGAAGGCGGGCCTGCGTGATCGCCACGCGCTGCTCGGGCGTATAGAAGAGCCGGCCGAGCGACTGCGCATGCGCCAGCCCGCCGCCGGCGCCGAGCAGCACGGCGAGGGTGAGCGCCTGGACGGGCCGCGCGATCACGGGGTCGCCTCCGCCTGCGCCACCGCCGAGGCCGGCAGGTAGGTGATCCAGCGCAGCGTGCAGGCCACGTCCAGGCCGATGGCCTGCGCCCGCTTGAGCTCGCAGTCCTGGACGCGGAAGTCGCCGAGGCGGCGCGCGCGCAGGTGGTCGAGCAGGGCGAGCAGCTCGCCTTCGTGGATGCCGGAGACCTCGAAGCGCAGGTCGTGCGCCTGCGCGCCCGGGCTGGGCACTGCCGCCACGAGCGAAGGGTCCGTGCCGGGGTCGGTTGGCGCCGCGGTGCCATCGGCCAGCGCGCGGCGCGCGGCCAGCTCGAAGCGCAGGGGCGGCAGGGCCAGCGCCTGCTGCGCGTCCAGCAGGGCTTCGGTCCAGGCCACGCGGTCGCCTTCGCCGACGAAGCCGCCGCCGACCAGCGCGCGGTAATGGCGCAGGTCGGCGTCCACGCCGGCATCGCCCGAGCGCATCTGCTCGAGCTCGGCCTGCAGGGCGGCCAGCTGCGTGCCCGCCTGCTGCTGCGCCGACTCCGCGCGCGTGGCCTGCCAGTGGGCCAGTCCGTAGAGCAGGGCGGCAGCGCCGACGATGGCGAGCGCGACCGCCACGCGCTGGCGGATCAGCCCGAAATGCGGACGCGAGAACAGCAGCCGGCTCATGGCGGGGGGCTCCAGTGCAGGCAGTAGTTGAACCCGCGTTCGTCGCCGGCCCCGCCACCGCGGATCACGCCGCCGCGGCTGTCCACGGGTACGCGCAGGCTGCGCAGGCGCAGGCCGGGTTGATCGCGATAGGCGGCCTCGAAGCGCTCGCGCGTCTGCACCGCCGCGCGCAGCGGTATCGCCCCGGCCAGCGTACCGGCCAGCGCGATGCCGGCCTGCGGGGCCGGCGCGCCGGCGGGGTCGGCCTGCGGGTCGGGGCCGGGGCAGGCCTCGTCGCCGGCGGCTTCGGCGGTTGCGCCCGGCTCGGCCAGGCGCCAGTGCAGGCTCTCGAGCCGGTAGCCGGCGGCGGCGTCGAAGCCGCGGCTGGCCAACGCCAGGCCCGTGTCGAAGGCGGGCGCGCGCTCGATCAGCTCGCGATGGGCGGCGATGGCATCGCGCACGGTCTGCGCATCGCTGCCGATGGCGGCGTAACGGGCCTGCACCTGCGCGATCTCGGCCTGCACGCGGTGCAGCTGCGCCTCCAGCGCCTGCGTCCGCGCCGCGTGCTCGCGCGCCGCGTTCCAGCGTAGGCCGGCCAGCCCCAGCAGCGCGATCGCCGCGACCCCTGCGCCCACCGCGAGCCGGCGGCGCATGCGCCAGGCGATGAAGTGCAGGCGCGCGGCTTCGGGCGCCAGCTGGATCGCCGGCGGCTTGCGCAGCGCCAGCTGCAGCAGCGCGACCAGGCCATCGCGCTGGACGTCGAGCCCGGCCGGGCCGCGCGGGGCGGGCTGGAAGCGCAGGCCGGGAACGTCGCCCGCCGGCTCGGTGGCGCCCCAGTGCCAGGCCGGGATCTCGGTGCCGCGCTCGAGCAGGCGCGCGTTGTAGAGATAGGCCACGGTGCGCTCGAGCTCGGCGCGCGCGGCCGGCGCGTCGGCAGCCGGCACCAGGCGCGAGAGCACCGGCCGCCCGTGCTCGAGGAACACGTGGCGGATGCCCGCGGGCGTGGGCAGCACGATCAGCAGCGCCGCGGGCCTGGCCCGCGCCTCGCGCATCCACGCATCCACCAGCAGCGTGACCGTCCAGACGCCCGACACGCCGCGGCCGGCGTCGGCCAGCGTCGCCAGCACCGCGTTCAGCGCGTTCGCCGCGGGCAGGCCCAGCAGCACGTGCTCGACCGTCTTCGTGCCGCGTGCGCGGCGCGGCGGGCCGATGCGGTAGGCGGTACGGAACGGCGTCTCGCGGAACTCCTGCTGCAGCCGTCGCGCCACCAGCGCCTCGCGGTCGCGCCCACCCACCTGCGGCAGGGTGGCGCGCACCAGCGCCTCCTCGACGAAATCGGCGACCACCGCCACCGGCGCGTGCGCATGCGCCGCCGCGCCGACCAGCCAGCGCTCGCCCTGCGCGCTCAGGTAGAGGACGTCGCGGCTCATGTGCGGATCTTGGAGATGGTGTCGTAGATGGGGCCGAGCACGGCGAGCATCATCCAGCCCAGGATGGCGCCCAGCACCACCGTGAGCACCGGCTCGATGAGCGACTGCAGCCGGCCGATGGCCTCGCGCACGTCGCGTGCGTAGAAATAGCTGACGTTGCGCAGCGAGCCGTCGATGTCGCCGGTGGACTCGCCCACGCGCAGCATGCGGATGATGAGCGGCGGGAACAGGCCGATGGTGGCGAAGGCCTCGCTGATGGTCACGCCCTGCGCGATCAGCGCGCGCGCGCGGCCGATGCCTTCGCGCACGTCGAGGTTGCTCGCGGCCGCCTCGCAGTGGCGCAGCGCGTCGAGCACGGTGATGCCCGCGCCATAGAGCAGCCCGAAGGTATTGGCAAAGCGCGCCAGCGCGATCTTCTTCACGATGTCGCCCAGCAGCGGCAGGCGCAGCAGCAGGCGGTCCAGGCGCAGGCGCACCTCGCGGTTGCGCTTGGCCGCCTGCACGGTGGCGATGCCCGCCAGAACCGGCAGCCCCAGCACCAGGTACCACCAGTCGACGAGGAAGTCCGACACGCCGATGAGGATGCGCGTCTGCAGCGGCAGCTCCTGCCCCATGGTCTGCAGGAACGTCACCAGCTGCGGCACCAGGTAGATCATCAGGAAGAAGACGACGCCGGTGACCACCACCGACACGAACGCCGGATAGGCGACGGCCTTCTTCATCTGCGCGGCGAGCTCGTCGGCCCACTTCAGGCTCTCGACGATCTCCTCCAGCACCTCCGGCAGCTTGCCGGTGACCTCGCCCGCGCGCACCAGGCCGACGATCAGCGTGCCGAATACCTGCGGGTAGGCGGCGAGCGCGTCGGAGAAGCCCGAGCCGGTCTCGATGCGGTCGCGCAGGCCGCCGGCGAGCTGGCGCATCGTGAGCGACTCGGCGGAGTCGCGCAGGTCGCCGAGCGCCTCGATCATCGGCACGCCCGCGCGCAGCAGCGAGGCCATGTGCACGAAGAAGCCGATGCGCTCGCGCGCGCTCACGCGGCCGCGCCGCGACCCACGCCCGCCCTTGACCTCGCGCCCGCGGATCAGGCTCAGGCCGATGCGCGCCAGCCGGCTCTCGAGCTCGGGCAGGTTCAGCGCCTCGGCCTGGCCGTTGATGACGCGCCCGTCCTCACCGACCGCGCGGTAGCGGAACTGCGTCATGCCGCCACCATGCCGGTGAGGTCGATGACGCGCGAGACCTCCTCGATCGTGGTGATGCCCTCGCGCACGCGCCGCAGGCCGTCCTCGGCCATGGGCTCGAAGCCCTGCGCCAGCGCGTGCGCATTGAGCTCGCGCAGGGTGGCGCGGCGCGCGACCAGGTCGTCCATGCCCTCGTCGAAGCGCATCAGCTCCATCAGCGCGAAGCGGCCCTTGTAGCCCTGGAAGCCGCAGCGCTCGCAGCCCACCGCGCGATACAGCGTGACCGGCTCCCCCGGCACGCTGCGCAGCAACTGGCGATGGAAGGCATCGGCCTCGTGCGGCTCGCGGCAGTGCAGGCAGAGCTTGCGCACCAGGCGCTGGGCGATGATGCCGATCACGTTGCCCGACAGCACTTCGGGCTGGATGCCCAGGTCGAGCAGGCGCGGGATCGAGCGGATCGCCGAATTGGTGTGCAGCGTGGTGAACACCTGGTGGCCCGTCATCGCCGCGCGCAGCGCCATCTCGGCGGTGTCGCGGTCGCGCACCTCGCCGACGAGGATGATGTCCGGGTCCTGCCGCATCAGCGAGCGGATGCCGTCGGCGAAGTTCAGGCGCGACGCATCCGACACCGACGACTGCCGGATCATCGGCATCGCGTATTCCACCGGGTCTTCGAGCGTCATGATGTTGACGTGCTCGTCGTTGCGGTAGTTGAGCACCGAGTAGAGCGTGGTGGTCTTGCCCGAGCCGGTGGGGCCGGTGACGAGCAGGATGCCTTCCGGTCGCGCGAGCATGAGCTTGAGCAGGCCCAGTTGCTCGGGGCGCAGGCCCAGCTCGTCCAGCGGCACGATGCCGCGCTTGCGATCGAGGATGCGCAGCACCACGTTCTCGCCGTGGATGGTGGGCTGCACGGCGGCGCGGAAGTCGATGTCGCGCCCGGCCAGCACCAGCGAGATGCGGCCGTCCTGCGGCGCGCGGTTCTCGGCGATGTTCATGCCCGACAGGATCTTCAGCCGCACCAGCATCGCCGGCCAGTAGCGCCGGTGCAGCGCACGCACCTGCCGCAGCACGCCGTCCACGCGGTAGCGGATGCGGATGAACATCTCCTCGGGCTCGAAGTGGATGTCCGAGGCGCCGACCAGCACGCCATCGGCGAGCAGCGCGTCGATCAGGCGCACCACCGGGTGGCTGTACTCGTGCGCCTGGTCGGCATTGAGCGTGGCGAAGTCGATCTCGCCGGTCTCGATCTCGTGCAGGATGCCGTCGATCGAGAGCTCGTGGCCGTAGTACTGCTCGATCGCGCGCAGGATCTCGCCCGACGCCGCCAGCCGCCATTCCGGCTCGACGCGCGCACCGAGATGCGCGCGGATCTGGTCCATCGCGATGATGTCGTTGATGTCGGCGATGGCGAGCGTGAGCCGGCCGGCCTCGCGGTCGAGCGCGACGGGAAACGCGGTGTGGCGGCGCGCGAGGTCCTTGGGCAGAAGGCGCAGCGCCTCGCGGTCTGCGAGGATGGACGAGAGCGAGATGCCGGCGAAGCCGAGGTTCTGGCTGAGCGCGTCGCGCAGCGTCTCCTCGGTGAGAAAGCCCACCGACACCAGCACCTCGCCCAGCGGCTTCTGCGTGCGGCCCTGCTCGTGCAGCGCGATCTTGAGCTGGTCGGCGGTGATCAGGCCGCGCGCGATCAGCTCCTCGCCCAGGCGCCTGCGCGGCGGTGCGACGGCTTCGCTCACGGCGTGCCACCCAGCTGCGACAGCCGGCGCTGCGCCGCGGCGAGGTCGAAGCCGTGCGCGGCGCCGCCGCGGGCGAGCGCGATCGCGCGGCGGTAGTGGTCGGCGGCGAGCGCCGGCTTGTGCAGGCGATCGAGCGCGACGGCGAGGTTGAAGGCGTAGTCGGCATTGGCACCGTCGAGCGCATACGCCTGGAAAT
This sequence comes from Pseudomonadota bacterium, assembly GCA_049323195.1. Lineage (GTDB taxonomy): Bacteria > Pseudomonadota > Gammaproteobacteria > Xanthomonadales > Xanthomonadaceae > Cognatilysobacter. The sequence continues at coordinate 39,970 of JBMOOW010000156.1, forward strand.
ACGCCTGCTGCGCCTCGCTCCAGCGCCCGGCCTGCGCCATGCGGTTGCCCAGCGCGAAGTGCAGCGGCGCGGCATCGGGCTTCTCGGCCAGCGCGCTGCGCAGGCTGCTTTCGGCGGCGTACGGGTCGGCGGCGGATTCCAGCTCGGCCAGCGCCGACAGCGCCACCGGCTGGTTCGGTTCCACGCGCAGCACTTCGCGATAAGCCGCGGCCGCCGCGCCGACGTCGCCTTGGCGCTCGGCGATGGCGGCAAGGCCCAGCAGGGCGTCGGGATGGCGCGGCGACTGCCGCAGCGCCTGCAGGTAATGGGAGCGCGCGGCGTCGAGGCGGCCGGCCTGCAACGCCTCGTAGCCGCGCATCAGCGGATCGAGCGAAGTCGCGCCGCGACGGAAGTGCGGGGCGCGCGCATCGTCGGTGGCCGTGCCGGGGCGCGCGGTCGTCGGTGCCGGGGGCCGGCGCGTGCGGGGCGTCGCGCGCTCCGCTGCGGCGCGGCGGGTCGGGCCTGCGTCCTCCGCGGCGGGCGAGGAGGCGCGTGGCGACGCGGCTACGCCCGCGGCAGCGGCATCGTCCGCGGCCCGGTGAGCCGGCCCGGGATCGGTGCCGGCCGGGATATCCGCGGCGGCAACGGCCTCCACGGGCATCGCATCGCCCGCCGCCGCGTCGATCGTGCCGACATCGGCGCCGGAAGGCGCGGCAGCGGTCGGCGTCAGGAGCGGGGCGTCGGCGAGCCGGTCGAGGACGAACCAGGCGCCGCCGGCAACCGCGATCGCCGCCACGGCGAGGGCGATACCGACCACGCGGCGTCGGGGCCGCGCGCGCGCAGCGCTGGCGTCGAACACGGCCTGCGCCTGTCGCTGCGGCGACATCGGGGCGCGCGGAGACGCGGCATCCGGAGATGTTGCCGCATGCTGCCCCGTCGCATCGCCGGACGTCGCGCCCGGGCGCGTGGTTTCGCGCGGGGCCGGCGTCGTGGCATCGGCGCGCGACGCGCTGTCGGACACCGGCCTGGGCGGCGCTTGCGCAGCAGCGGCGGGGAAGGGCGATGCGCCACCCGCCGTCGGCCCCATCGCGGCACGCGGTGGGGCGCTGGGCGTGGTGCCGGGAGCGGCGCGATCGGCGTGCGCAGGCGCGGCCTCCGCCGCTGCACGCGCCGCGGTGGCGTCGCGCGCGGCCGACGGGGCGTCGGGTGCATCGGAGGGCGCGGCCGTCGCAACCGCGATGCCCGCGGTGGCCCCCGTGCGCGTCGAATCCTCCGGCGACGCGGTGTACGCCGCGGGCGTGGCGGCATCGGTCGCCATGCCGGCCGTCGGCGCGTCGGCGCGCGGGGGCTGCGGACCGTCCCATTCGTTCGGGTGCAGCGCGCGGGCAATCGTCCCGGCGGCATGCATCGACGCCGGCTCCACGTCGCGCGGGGCCGCCGCGCTCCCGCCCGACGCGGCCTGCGCCGCGGCGTCGGCCGTGGCGGATGCGCCCGCATCGCCGTGGTCCGCGGCCTGCACGGCGCTCGCCGCCTGTGGCGAGCCCGCGGTCACGTCCGCGCCCTGGGCGCCCGGATCGGCCGACGGGTCCGACGCGTCCGGCGCGTCCGGCGCCAGTTCGATGGGTTCGAGTTCCAGGACGGGGCGTTGCGCCGCTGCGCCGCCGTCGTCCGCGGCCACGGGCAGCGTCGCGTCGGCCTCCGCGGGCGCCGGACCTGCCGCACGCGCGGCCTGCGCCGCGGCGAGCTGCGCCTTGCGCGCCTCGGCCTGCTTGAGCGCCTCGATCAGCAGGCTCATCGCCCGCCCTCGCTCATCGGCTTCTCCGTGGTCTCGAAGAAGTCGCGGCCCGGCAGCTGGCGCGCGGCCTCGCGGTAGTCGCCCAGCACGCTGGCATCGCGCACGATCGTGGGCTTGAGGAAGATCACCAGCTCGCTCTTGACGCTCTGGCGGTTGCGGTAGCGGAACAGCTCGCCCAGCCCCGGCACGCGGCCGACGCCGGGCACCTGGTCGGTGCCGTTCTCGATGCGGTCGCGCATGAGCCCGCCCAGCACCGCGGTCTGGCCGTCGCGCACGCGGATGATCGACTCCATCTCGCGCGTCTGGATCTCCGGCACGCGGCTGCTCACCTCGGGCACGTCGGCGCCGCTCTGGCGCGCGAGCGCGAGCGTGAGCGCCACGCCCGGGTCCTCCACGAATCCGGTCAGGCGCGAGATCGTCGGGCGCAGGTTGAGGATCACCTCGTCGTCGTCGCCCACCTGCGGCGTGACGTTCATCAGGAAGCCCACCGGCACGGTGTTCGGCGTGGAGGTGACGGTGATGACCGACTGCTGGTTGTTGCTGCCGGGCTGGTAGTTCGCCGTCAGCGTGAAGTAGACGAAGTTGTCGACGACCTTGATCAGCGCGGTCTGGTTGTTGAGCACGCTGATCTTCGGGCTCGACAGCACCTTGGTGCGACCGAAGGATTCCAGCAGCTGCAGCGCGGCGTTGATCTGGTACTTGCCGATGGTGCGCGAGTAGCCGAGCACGCCGATGCTTGGGATCACGCCGTTGCCCGGCGTGCCGCCGGGCAGCGCGGTGCTGGTGCCGGACGGGCCCTGCGAGAAGCCGAACAGCGAGCTGCCGTTGCGCAGCAGGTCCCAGCTGATGCCCTGCTGGTAGTCGTCGGACAGCTCGACTTCGACCACCGTCGCCTCGATCAGTACCTGCCGCCGCGCCGAGCCGACCAGGCGGTCGAGGAATTCCTGCACGCGCTCGTGCTGCCGGCCCGTCGCGCGCACGGCGAGCGTGCCGGTTTCGGGATGCGCGATCACCGAGGCGGCCTCGCGGTACACGGCGCGCGGCGCGGCGGCTGCAGGCTGCGCGCCGCCGGCTGCGGGCGTGGCGGGCGCGGGCGCGGCCGCGGCCGGTGTCGCCGTGCCGCCGGCGTCGGTCGGGACCAGCTTGTCGGTCTCGCGCAGCAGGCTCTCCACGCCGCTCACCAGGTTCGGCCAGAAGCGGTTGTTGGAGACGTTGGTCATCTCCGTGCGCGAGTTGTTGCCGGCCTCGGCGCTGCTGCCTCCCACCGCCGCGGTGCCGGGCGTGGCGACCTGCGTGGCGATGGAGACGTTGCTGGTGACGTCGCGCTGCATGTTGAGGTAGTCCACGCGGTACATGCGCAGGAACGGCGCGTCCGGCGTCACCGACAGCGAGTCGCCGTCCAGCGTGTAGCGCAGGTCCACCTGGCGGGCCACGCGGTCGAGGATCTGCACCAGCGTCTGGTCGATCGCGTTGAGCGTGACCAGGCCACGCACGTCGGGATGGATGTCGACGTTGAGCTTGGCGTCGCGCGCGAGCGCCAGCAGCAGGTCCTGCACCGGCACGCCGCTGACCACCACGCTGAAGGTCTCCTGCCGCGGCAGCGCGCGCGGCGGCGGCAGCGCACGGGCGCGGGTGACCGGCTCGGGAATCGCGCCGGGCGCCGCGGGCGTGGCGTCCTCGCGCCGCAGGTGGTCGGCCTGCACCGGCAGGGGGCCATGGGCGCAGCCGGCCGCGAGCGCGGCGAGGACGAGGAGGACGAGCGGGCGACGGATCATGTGCGGTCTGCAGGCGGGAGCCCGTCCAGTGGACGCGGGACGGGCCGGTTGGCGCGCAGTGGCGCCGGGAGTCGGTCGATGGCGCGGCGGGCGACTGCGGCGCTGGGGAAGTGGCCGACGAAGACGAGCACGCGCGGCGTGCGGCCCTGGCCTTCGCGCAGGGCGGCGACCGGCAGCCGCGGTACCGAGCGCGCGATGCGCGCGATGGCGTCGTCGCTGGAGGGGCCGTCGGCGTCGCGGAAGGCCGCCACCTGCAGCGTGTAGCCGCGCGCCGGGGACGCGCGCCAGCGCGACAGGGCCTGCTCGGCGCCGTGCAGGGTCGTCTCGGTCTCGGTCTCGGTCGCGGGCGCGGGCGGGGAGGCGGGAGTGCCTTGCGCACGGTCGGGACCGCCGATGTCGCCGGGTGCCTGTGGCGGCGCGGCATTCGCGGGCGCCGACGCCTGCGGGGCTGCCGCGGCGCCGGGGTTGGCCGGCGCGCGGGCCGTGGTCGTCGTGGTCATCGGGCGGGCCGGCGGGCCCGCGTCGTCCCGGCCCGTACCCGATCGCCCCATCCACACGCCGGCCGCGAAGGCCGCGCCGATGCCGAGCGCGGCGATGCCCGCGGCCAGCGCCAGCCGCCGCCGCGGCAGGGCCCGCGCGCCGGCGGTGAAGCCAACGTCGCGCTCGGCGCGGCGGGCGTCCTCCAGCTCCACGCCCCGCCCGTTGCGCGCGAAGGCCGACAACAGCGCCTTGTCGGCGAGGATGTTGATGCGGCGCGTCAGCCCGCCGGACACGCGGCCGATGCGCGCCACCGCCTTGGGTGTGAACGGGAAGTTGCCGCGGTGGCCGGCCGCGCGCAGGCGGAACTCGAGGTAGTCGCGCAGCTCGCCCGGATGCAACGGGCCGAGCTCGAAGCGCTGCACCACGCGCTCGCGCAGCTGGCGCATGCTCGGCCGCGCCAGCACCTCGGCCAGCTCGGGCTGGCCGAACAGCACGATGCCCACCAGCTTGTGCCGGCTGGTTTCCAGGTTCGACAGCAGCCGCACTTCCTCCAGCGACTCCGGCGGCATCGCATGCGCCTCGTCGATCAGCAGCACCACGCGGCGGCCGGCCGCGTAGCGCGCGATCAGTTCGCGGTTGAGCGCATCGAGCCGTGTCATCGCGCTGCCGGCGGGCTGGGAGACGCCCAGGTCGTGCGCGATGGCGTCGAGGATCTCGTTGGCCGAGAAGGACGGGTTGGCGAGGTAGACCGCGTCCACCTGCGGCGGCAGGTCGTCCAGAAGCATGCGGCACAGCATCGTCTTGCCGCTGCCGACCTCGCCGATCACGGTCACGATGCCCTCGTCGGACTGCACCGAGAACTTCAGGGCGTCGAGCAGCGAGCCGCGGTTGGACCCGGCGAAGAAGAAGTGCGGATTCGGCGTGATCGAGAACGGCGCCTCGGCCAGGCCGAAATGCTCCAGGTACAGCGTGCTCATCTGCGTCCTATCCCCAGGGGCCGCGGCGCCGGGCGGGCGGCCCGCGTCCGGTACGGCCGTCACTTTACGTGCCCGCGGGCGCGGGCGGGAACCGCGCGCGGCCCCGGCTGCCGCGCCGCGGCAGCTAGCGCCG
>JBMOOW010000157.1:0-2400 GCA_049323195.1 Pseudomonadota bacterium
GCTCGACGCCAGCACGGCGTCGGCGTAGGCGTTCTCGGCGTTGAGATAGCCGAGCATCGCGGCGTCCTTGCGGCTGTCATCGCGCAGCCAGTAGTACTCGTCCTGGCGCTCGGCACCGAATGGCGCCCGCACCACGTGCGGCTTCTTTTCCGCGTCGGGCGGCGTGGGCGGAGTCTGGGCGGAAGTGGGGCTGCTCATGGGGACAAGACCGGCGATCAGTGCGTGGGGTTGCTTGAATGGGGCGTCGCAAGGGGGTTTGCAACGCTTTGCTCGTCATCCCCGCGCAAGCGGGGATCCATGGGCGTCGTGCACGGCGCAACCGGGGCCGTGGCCCGGGCTTCCCCTTTCGCTGGAATGACGCCGGAAGTCATTCCGTCAGCCGGTTCCACAGGAAGGTGTAGGCCAGCGCGGCCATGTGCGCGGCCTGCGCGTTGTCGGCGGCGCCACCGTGGCCGCCTTCGATGTTCTCGTAGTAGTGCACGTCTTTTCCGGCCGCTTCCATCTTCGCCATCATCTTGCGCGCATGCCCCGGGTGTACGCGATCGTCCTTGGTCGAGGTCAGCAGCAGCGTCGGCGGATATGTCCGCGCCGGGTCGAACAGGTGGTAGGGGCTGAAGGTCCGGATGAACTCCCAGTCCGCGGTGTCCGGATTGCCGTATTCGGCCATCCACGAGGCGCCGGCCAGCAGGTGGCTGTAGCGCTTCATGTCCAGCAGCGGCACCTGCACCACGATCGCGCCGAACTTGTCCGGGTACTGGGTAAGCATGTTGCCCATCAGCAGGCCGCCGTTGCTGCCGCCCATCGCGCCCAGGTGCGCGGGCGAGGTGATCCTGCGCGCGACGAGGTCGTCGGCGACCGCGGCGAAGTCCTCGTAGGCCTTGTGGCGGTTGGCCTTGAGCGCGGCCTGGTGCCAACGCGGGCCGTACTCGCCGCCGCCGCGGATGTTGGCCAGCACGTACACCCCGCCCTTCTCCAGCCAGCCCTTGCCGAGCGCGCCGGAGTAGGTCGGCGTCAGCGCGATCTCGAAGCCGCCGTAGCCGTACAGCAGGGTCGGCGCCCGCCCGTCGAACTTCAGATCCTTCGGCCGCACCAGGAAGTACGGCACCTTGGTGCCGTCCTTGCTGGTGGCGAAGTGTTGCTCGATCACGTCGCGGCGGGCGTCGAAGAAGGCCGGGTTCGACTTCAGCACCTCGGGCGCCTTGCCGATCTCGGCCAGCGACAGGGTGGTGGGGGTGAGGAAATCGGTGGCGGTCAGCCACACCGCGTTGCTCTCGTCGGGATCGACCGCCGCCACCGCGACCGTGCCCATCGCCGGCGCGCCGGTAAAGTCGCTGCGCGCCCAGCCGTGCGCGCCGGGGGTCAGCACCACGAGCCGGTTCTTCACGTCCTCCATCACGTTCAGCACGAGATGGTCGCGGGTCCAGGTGTAGCCGGCCAGCGCGGCCTGGTCGGTCGGTGTGAACAGCAGGTCGAAATCGCGTTTGCCGGCCATGAAATCATCGAAGCGGGCGGCGATCAGCGCGCCGGCCGGATAGGTCCTGCCGCCGGCGGCGTAGGGCTCGCGCAGCTCCAGCAGCAGCCAGTCCTTGTGCACGCTCTTCTGCGCGCTGTTGGGCGCGTCGATCTTGGTCAGGCCCGCTGCCGCTCCTGCGCATCCTGCGCCCGCGGCACTCGCACATCCATGTGCGTCGCGTAGGTACAGCTCGTCGTTGTAGAAGGCCAGGGTGCGGCTGACGAAATCGCGCTGGTAGCCCGGCGTGTGGTCGCGCAGGGCCGCGATGTACATGTCGTCCGGCTTGCCCTCGTACACGACGCTGGCCGCCGCCAGCGGGGTGCCGCGCCGCCACTGCTTGACGATCCGCGGATAGCCGGAGCGGGTGAGGCTGCCGGGGCCGAAGTCGGTGTACACGTACACGGTGTCCTCGTCGATCCACGCCAGACCGCCCTTGGCCTCCGGGCGGAAGAAGCCGTCCTTGACGAACTGCCTGGTGGTGAGGTCGAACTCGCGGGTGACGTCGGCATCCGAGCCGCCGGGCGAGAGCGCGATCAGGCAGCGCTCGTATTTCGGCCGCAGGCAGTCGGCGCCGTGCCAGACCCACTGCGCGCCTTCCGCGGCGTTCAGCGCGTCGAGGTCGAGCACCGTCTCCCAGCGCGGCTCGGGCGTGCGGTATTCCTCCAGCGTGGTGCGCCGCCACAGGCCGCGCGGATGCTGGGCGTCCTTCCAGAAGTTGTAGTAGTAGGCGCCGATCTTCTCGACGCCGGGGATCTTGGCATCGGAATCGAGGATCGCGCGAATGTCTGCTTCCAGGGTCTTGAACGCGGGCGCAGCGGCGATTTCGGCCTCGGTCCGGGCATTGCGTTCGCGCACCCAGTCCAGCGCCCTGGCCCCGTGCACGTCTT
>JBMOOW010000158.1:0-2365 GCA_049323195.1 Pseudomonadota bacterium
GCGCTGGCAGGACTGGACGGGCCAGCAAGCCACCCGCGAGGCGGATGGCCTGGCCTTCGATCAGGCGGCGAGCGACTCGTCGGCGATCGCGCAGTGAATCACGAACCCGGTCAGATTGGGCAGCCCGCGCGGGATGTGCTGCCCCATCGCGACTCAGGCAAGCCGGTAGACGCGCTCGCCGCCCGGGGATCTCTCGGAGACGATCGTCAGGCCCAGTTTCTTCTTCAGCGCCCCGGCCAAGGTGCCGCGCACCGTGTGCGCCTGCCAGCCGGTGCTGTCCATGATCTGGCGGAGGGTGGCGCCTTCGGGACGCTGCAGCATCGCGATCACCTGCGCCTGCTTGCTGTCGGCGCGGGGGCGGCGCGGCTCGGCGCTGCGATGCGCATCCTGCGCCCAGGCCGCTTCGGCGGCGTTCACCGCCGCCTCCAGGTCGGCCTCGTCGCGCGCCGTCTGCGCCTGCTCGGCCCGGGCGATCACCGCATCGAGTTTCGCAACGAAGGACTGGCGCGGGGCGGTGCGGGCACCCGGGCGCGGCACGCCCAAGGCCTCGTAGCCTGCGTCGGCAACGACCCAGACCTCGCCCTGGCGGGCGATCAGGGCGCGGTTGGCCAGGCCGTCGAGCACCTTGCGGCGGGCACCGCCTTGGATGTGCTCGGGGAACCAGTCGATTCGGCCGTCGCTGTGCTCGAGCGCATGGGCCAGGATCGCGTGCTGGGCGGGGGTCAGGGTGATGGTGCTCATGGTCTGCTCCTGGATAGGGATGGATCGGCGCGAGTCAGTCTTCCCACAGGTGCTCGCCATCGAGGCTGATCCACAGGCGCGCATCGCGCGCGGTGGCCATCTCGCGCACCGCCAAGCCGGTTTTGAGGTGGGTGCCGGTCTTGCCGGTGAAGTCGTAACGCTGGCCGTCGTGCATCACGGTCGCTGGGCCTTGCTCGTCGAACTCGATTCGGATCAGGCGGGTGCCGAGGGCGTTGCCGTTGGTGTCGGTGACCTGGGGTTGGCGGATGCGCAGGGTCATGGTCTGCTCCTTGGTGCGTGGTGATCGAGTGAGGTGATGAACGCGCTGTTCGCGTGAGAAGCCAAGCGTTCTTGCTTGGCTTCGCATTGCTCGTCAGACCTTGCGCAACACCGCGATGCCGGCCTGCGCCAGTTCGAGCGCGGCGGCGTGGAAGGCCATCTCGCCGACCCAGGGCGCAGCCCTTGCGTCGTCAAACAAGCGGTCGATGACCGGCCGGGCCTTGGCGCGCATCGCGGCGCAGGCGGCTTCGAGCTCGTCGCGGCTGGCGGCGGCCACCTCCTTGCGGCAAGTGCGCACCAGCACGGTCAGGGCGGCCTCGGCGAGCTTGGTGGCGAGAAGGTCGGGGATGTGGGGGTTCATCGGGCGTCCTTTCGGTCGGGTGGTTCGGGGTGACGTGATGAACGCGCTTCTCGCCCGTGAAGCCAAGCGTTTTCTGCGGGTGTTGGCCAAGAACTGACGATGACTTGATCGAAAAGGGCCATGGGCATCTCGATTCGCGCCTACGCCCGCCACCGTGGGGTGTCGGACACCGCCGTACACAAGGCCATTCGCGCCGGGCGCATCACGCCCGAGGCGGACGGCACGATCGATCCGGACAAGGCCGACCGCGACTGGGCAAGGAACTCCGAGCCGCCCAAGGAGGGAACGAGCGCCAAAGCCGCGAAGGTGCGCGTGTCGGACGATCCGGCCCCGAACCTCGCCGCCGGGCTGCCCGCAGGCGGCACCACGCTCGTGCAGGCGCGCACGGTCAACGAGGTGGTCAAGGCGCAGACCAACAAGGTGCGGCTGGCCCGCCTCAAGGGCGAACTGGTCGATCGCCACCAGGCCATCGCGCATGTGTTCAAGCTCGCCCGTACCGAGCGCGACGCTTGGCTCAACTGGCCGGCGCGGATCTCGGCGCAGATGGCGGCCCGGCTCGGCGTGGAGGCTCACACCCTGCACGTGGCCCTGGATGCCGCCGTGCGCGAGCACCTCGCCGAGCTCGGGGAACTCAAGGTTCGGGTCGATTGATGGACGAGTTCGCCTATGAGGGCTGGGACGTCATCGAGCGTGCCTGGCGCGAGGGGCTGACGCCCGACCCGCTGCTCACCGTCTCCGAATGGGCCGACCGTCACCGGGTGCTGTCGAGCAAGGCCTCGAGCGAGCCGGGGCGCTGGCGCACCAGCCGCACGCCGTATCTGAAGGCGATCATGGACTGCCTGTCGCCGACCTCGCCCGTCGAGCGCGTGGTGTTCATGAAGGGCGCGCAGGTGGGCGCGACCGAGACCGGCTCGAACTGGATCGGCTACGTGATCCACCACGCCCCCGGGCCGATGATGGCGGTGTGGCCCACCGTGGAGATGG
>JBMOOW010000159.1:0-43507 GCA_049323195.1 Pseudomonadota bacterium
CCGGCGCCACCGAGGATCGGGACAGCCCGAATCCCGAATCCCCGATCCCGAATCCCGCCCTTACAGCGCCATCCCCTGCAGCGCCGGGTGGACGATCTTCCCGCCCTCGACGTTGATGCCGCGCACCAGCGCCTCGTTCCCGCGCCAGTCGCCGGAAGCCAGCTTGTTCACCCAGGGCAGGATCGCGGCGCAGATCGCCTGCGACGAGGTCTGCGGCACCGCGCCGGGCATGTTGGTCACGCAGAAGTGGGTCACGCCCTCCTCCACGTAGGTCGGCTCCTTCCAGGTGGTCGGGCGCGAGGTCTCGAAGCAGCCGCCCTGGTCAATGGCGATGTCGACGACCACGGAGCCGTCCTCCATGTCGCGCAGCATCTCGCGCGTCATTACGTGCGGCGCCTTGGCACCAGTGACCAGCACCGCGCCGATGACGAGGTCGGCCGAGGCCACTTCGCGCGCCACGACGTCGTGGTAGGGATACAGCGCGGTGACGTTGTTGCCCAGGCGCATCATGTCGTCCATGCGGTCCTGGCGCATCTCGAACACGGTGACGTTCGCACCGGCCGAAGCGGCGAGCGCCGCGGACGCGCCGCCGGCCTTGCCCGCGCCGAACACGACCACCTTGCCGCGCTCGGTCGACGGCAGGCCGCCCAGCAGCTTGCCCTTGCCACCCATGGGCTGGTGCAGCATGTGGGTGCCGACCTGCACGCCGATCTTGCCGGCGATGACCGACATCGGCGCCAGCAGCGGCAGGTCGCCGTTGGGCAGCTCCACGGTCTCGAAGGCGACCCCGGTCAGGCCGATGTCGAGCAACTGCTTGGTGAGCTGCGGCTCGGCGGCCAGGTGCAGGTAGCAGAACAGGAGGTGATCCCTGCGCAGGTGCGCGAGGTCGCCGGCGATCGGCTCCTTCACCTTCACGATCATCTCGCCCTTCTCGTACAGGGCGGCCGCATCGGGCGCGATCCTGACGCCGAGGCGGGTGTACTCCTCGTCCTTGAAACCGCTCTTGAGCCCCGCGCCCTGCTCCAGCCACACCTCGTGGCCGCGCTTGACGAGGTCGCCGGCGGCGGCGGGCACGAGGGCCACGCGGCCTTCGAGGGTCTTGGTTTCCTTGGGTACACCGATGCGCATTGCGGTCTCCGTGACGCCCTCGCGACGCCGGGGCGCTGCACGGGCGGACTCAGTGGGTTGACGGCGCGGCGACGGAACGCTCTTTCGCCCCTCGCGCCTTGTGTTGCCGGCGGGTGGTCGCCAAGCTATGGCGATCCCTGTCGTGCCCTCGCGGCGGCGGAATGATGCGGCAGCCGCCCCATCGTTCCACCCGCCGGAATGCACGCATCACATAGCGCGGCATTATATCCATGACCCTTTCGAAGCACTCGCGGCTGATCATCCTGGGCTCGGGCCCCGCCGGCTGGACCGCGGCGGTCTACGCGGCCCGCGCCAACCTCAAGCCGCTGGTGATCACCGGCCTGCAGATGGGTGGGCAGCTCATGACCACCACCGAGGTGGACAACTGGCCGGGCGACCCGCACGGCCTGATGGGCCCGGACCTGATGGCGCGCATGCAGGCCCATGCCGAGCGCTTCAATACCGAGGTCGTCTTCGACCACATCCATACCGCCGACCTTTCCCAGCGCCCGTTCCGCCTGCGCGGCGACAGCGGCGAGTACACCTGCGATGGCCTGATCATCGCGACGGGGGCCACGGCCAAGTACCTCGGCCTGCCTTCGGAGGAGGCCTACAAGGGCCGCGGCGTGTCGGCCTGCGCCACCTGCGACGGCTTCTTCTACAAGGACCAGGACGTGGCGGTGGTCGGCGGTGGCAACACGGCCGTCGAGGAGGCGCTCTACCTCTCCAACATCGCCCGCAAGGTCTACCTGATCCATCGCCGCGACACGCTGCGCGCCGAGAAGATCATGCAGGACAAGCTGTTCGCGAAGATCGAGGCCGGGAAGATCGAGCCGGTCTGGCACCACACGGTGGACGAGGTACTGGGCAACGAGGCCGGCGTGACCGGCCTGCGGCTGCGCTCGGTGATGGACGAGTCCTTCCGCGAGATCGACGTCCATGGCTTTTTCGTCGCCATCGGCCATACGCCGAATACCGCGCTCTTCGAGGGCCAGCTGGAGATGCGCAACGGCTACATCGTCGTGAAGACCGGGCTGGAGGGCGAAGCCACCGCGACCTCGGTGCCGGGCGTCTTCGCCGCGGGGGACGTGGCCGACCAGGTCTACCGCCAGGCCATCACGTCGGCCGGCTCGGGCTGCATGGCCGCGCTCGACGCCGAGCGCTTCCTCGACAAGGGCTGAGCCCGGCCCCGGCATGTCGCTTCGCACGCGCTGGCTGGCATCGCTGGCGGAGGTCGAGGCGACGGCCTGGGATGCGCTTGCCGGTGACGCCAACCCCTTCGTCCGCCATGCCTTCCTCGCGGGGCTCGAGTCCAGTGGCAGCCTGCAGCCGCACCTGGGCTGGACCCCGCGCCACCTCACGCTCTGGCGCGGCGACACGCTCGCTGCCGCCGCGCCCTGCTACGTCAAGACCAACTCGCATGGCGAGTTCGTCTTCGACCATGCCTGGGCGCATGCCTATGCCCGCTACGGGCTCGACTATTTCCCCAAGCTGCTCTGCGCCGTCCCGTACTCGCCGGTGACCGGCCCGCGGCTGCTCGCCCCTGACGAGGCGTCGCGGCGCGCGCTGGCGGATGCGCTCGCCGACGCCTGCGCGCGCGAGGGCTTTTCCTCCGCGCACGTGAATTTCCTCCCCGAGGCCGAGGCGGCCGCGTTTCCGGACGCGTGGATCGAACGCACGGACGTGCAGTACCACTGGTCCAATAACCGCGGCTGGAGGACGTTCGACGACTTCCTGGGGGCGATGGACCACCGCCACCGCAAGAACATCCGGCAGGAGCGCGCGAAGGTGGCGCGGGCGGGCATCGGATTCCGCATCGTCCACGGTCGCGAGGCCAGCGGCGCCGACCTCGATGCGATGTACGGCTTCTACCTCCGGACCTTCGCCGAGTACGGCAACCGCCCCGCCCTGACCCGCGCCTTCCTCGACCACCTTGCCTCGACGATGCCGGCATCGCTGGTGCTCGTGCTGGCCGAGCGCGCGGGACGGCCGGTCGCCGGCGCGCTCTGCGTGCAAGGCGGGGACACGCTGTACGGCCGCTACTGGGGCGCCTCGGAGGTGCATCCCGGCCTGCACTTCGAGACCTGCTACTACCAAGGCATCGAGTACTGCCTGCGCGAGGGCCTGCGCCGCTTCGAACCGGGCGCCCAGGGCGAGCACAAGCTCGCGCGCGGTTTCCTGCCCGCGCGGGTGCGCAGCCGCCACTATCTGGCGGACCCGGCCTTCCGTGCAGCGCTCGCCGGCTGGTGTGCCGACGAGCGCACGGCGGTGGACGGCTACGTCGCCCGGCTCGCGACCCATTCGCCCTTCAAGGACGGGACGGCATGAGTCCGCTGCGCCTGCCCTGGCTGGGGGACGACCCGGACGCGCCGTTTCCGCCTCCGGAGATGGCGCTTCGCGAGCCCGACGGCCTGCTCGCCGCCGGCGGCGACCTCAGCCCGCGCCGTCTGCTGGCCGCCTATCGCCAGGGCATCTTTCCCTGGTTCTCGGCCGGCGAGCCTCCACTGTGGTGGAGCCCCGATCCCCGTGCGGTGTTCCGCACCGGCCGGGTCGCCCGGTCCAGGCGCTTTCGCCGCAGCCTGCGCGGCTCGACCTGGGTCGCCCGCGCCGACACCGCCTTCGACCAGGTCATCGCCACCTGTGCGCGCATCCCGCGGCGCGGCCAGCGCGGGACGTGGATCACCGACGACATGCTGCGGGCCTATTCCACGCTGCACCGGCTGGGCCATGCCCATTCGCTCGAGGTCTACGACGGCACCGAACTCGTCGGCGCCATCTACGGCGTGGCCATCGGCCGCATGTTCTTCGGCGAAAGCATGTTCAGCGCCCGGACCGACGGCTCGAAGGTCGCGATCGCCGCGCTGGCGCAGGTGCTGGCAGGCTGGGGCTGGCCGCTGATCGACGCCCAGGTGACCAATCCGCACCTGGCGCTGTTGGGGGCCGAGCTCTGGCCGCGCGGCGAGTTCCTGCGCGAGGTCGCCCGGCTCACCGCGGAGCCCGGCCGGATGGGCCCGTGGACGGCCGCCGTGGGCGAGTTGGCCGCATCGTCCCTGGCCGCGGCAGACTGAACGCGACGCCGGGCCTGGAGCGGCCGCGTTTTGCGCCGCCTGCGCGCGCCGTGGCACAATCCACCGCTTACCCGGGCCAGACCGCCCCCCGCCACTGCACAGGAACCCATGGCAAAAGACGACGTGATCGAATTCGAAGGCACGGTGTCGGAGACTCTCCCGAACACCATGTTCCGCGTTCGCCTCGAAAACGGCCACGAGATCATTGCCCATATCTCGGGTCGCATGCGCAAGAACTACATCCGCATCCTCACCGGTGACAAGGTCAAGGTCGAAATGACGCCCTATGACCTCACCAAGGGCCGCATCACCTATCGCATGAAGTGATCGGTGGTCGTGGCAAGACGCTAGAGCGGCCTCCGGGCCGCTTTTTCGTTGGCGCCGGCTAAAGCGTCAAGACAAAGAGAAGGCGGCCCCGAGGCCGCCTTCGTCCGGGCGCGAACGCCCATCAGGTTTCGATGGTCGCCGGCAGCAGCTTCTCCGGCTCGGCCTTCGAGTCCACGACCAGCTTGCCCTCGCGCACGTCGATGGTCACGCGGCCGCCTCCCATCAGCTTTCCGAACAGCAGCTCGTCCGCGAGCGGGCGCTTGATGTTGTCCTGGATGATGCGCGCCATCGGACGGGCGCCCATCTGCGGATCGAAACCGTTCTGGGCCAGCCAGTCGCGGGCTTCCGGAGTGGTCGAAAGCACCACGTTCTTCTCGTGCAGCTGGGTCTCCAGCTCGATGAGGAACTTGTCGACCACGCGCAGGATGTGGTCCATGCCCAGCGGCTGGAACTGCACGATCGCGTCCAGGCGGTTGCGGAACTCGGGCGAGAAGCTGCGGCGGATCACTTCCATCGCGTCGGAGGCGTGGTCCTGCTTGGTGAAGCCGATCGAACGCCGCGAGGCCTGCGAGGCGCCCGCGTTCGTCGTCATCACCAGGATCACGTTGCGGAAGTTCGCCTCGCGGCCGTTGGTATCGGTCAGCATCCCGCGGTCCATCACCTGCAGCAGGATGTTGAAGATGTCCGGATGCGCCTTCTCGATCTCGTCCAGCAGCAGCACGCAGTGCGGCGTCTTGACGATCTTCTCGGTCAGCAGGCCGCCCTGGTCGAAGCCGACATAGCCCGGGGGCGCGCCGATCAGGCGGCTCACCGAATGGGCTTCCATGTACTCGGACATGTCGAAGCGTACCAGCTCGATGCCCAGTTGCATGGCGAGCTGCTTGGTCACCTCGGTCTTGCCCACGCCCGTGGGGCCGGCGAACAGGAAGTTGCCGATCGGCTTGTCCGGATTGCCCAGCCCCGAGCGCGCGAGCTTGATCGCCGAGGTCAGCGACTCGATCGCCGGGTCCTGGCCGAAAATCACCATCTTCAGGTTGCGCTCGAGGTTCCGGAGCACGTCCTTGTCGGTGGCGGTGACCTGCTTGGCCGGGATGCGCGCCATCTTGGCGACGATGCGCTCGACCTCCTCGACGTCGATCACCGACTTGCGCTCGCCTTCGGGCAGCAGGCGCTGGCGGGCGCCGGCCTCGTCGATCACGTCGATGGCCTTGTCGGGCAGCAGGCGGTCGCCGATGTGCTTGACCGAGAGGTCGACGGCGGCCTGGATGGCGTCGTCGGCGTAGGAGACGTTGTGGTGGGCCTCGTACCTCGGGCGCAGGCCCTTGAGGATCTCCACCGCCTCGCTCACCGTCGGCTCGACGATGTCGATCTTCTGGAACCGGCGCGCCAGCGCGCGGTCCTTCTCGAAGATCCCGCGGTACTCCTGGAACGTGGTGGAGCCGATGCAGCGCAGCTCACCCGAGGAGAGCGCGGGCTTGATCAGGTTCGACGCGTCCATCGTGCCGCCCGAGGCGGAACCCGCGCCGATGATGGTGTGGATCTCGTCGATGAAGAGCACCGCGCCCGGGATCTTGCGCAGCTGCTGCAGCACGGACTTCAGGCGCTTCTCGAAATCACCGCGGTACTTGGTCCCGGCCACCAGCGCGCCCAGGTCCAGGGCGTAGATGGTCGCGTCCTGAAGGACCTCGGGCACGTCCCCGTCGACGATGCGCTTGGCAAGGCCTTCGGCGATCGCGGTCTTGCCCACGCCCGCCTCGCCCACGTAGAGCGGGTTGTTCTTGCGGCGGCGGCAGAGCACCTGGATGGTGCGCTCGACCTCGTCGGCGCGCCCCACCAGCGGGTCGATGCGGCCCTCGCGGGCGAGCTGGTTGAGATTGGTGGCGAACTCGCCGAGCGCGTCGCCCTTGCCCTCGCCCTCGCCGCCCTCGCCACCGCCCTGGCCTTCCTCGCGCCCCTGCTCCTCGGCGCCCTGCTTGGAGATGCCGTGCGAGAGGTAGTTGACGACGTCCAGCCGGGCGATGTCCTGCTGGTTGAGGAAGTACACGGCGTGCGAGTCCTTCTCGCCGAAGATGGCGACCAGCACGTTCGCGCCGGTCACCTCCTTCTTGCCGGAGGACTGCACGTGGTAGACCGCGCGCTGGAGCACGCGCTGGAAGCCCAGCGTGGGCTGGGTATCGCGGTCGGTATCGTCCGGAAGCACGGCCACCGAGGTGGCGATGGCCTCCTCGAGCTCGCGGCGCAGGCGGGGAAGGTCCGCATCGCAGGCGCGAAGCACGCCCTCGGCCGACGGGTTCTCGAGCAGCGCCAGCAGCAGGTGCTCGACCGTCATGAATTCGTGGCGGGCCTCGCGGGCACGCTTGTAGCACTGCCCGATGCTGTACTCGAGATCCTTGCTGAACATGGTTTGGAGCCTCCGAAGCGTCTGCGGCTCTAGATGGGGTCCGCCGGGCCGCTTTAAACGGCTTTTAGGCCTTCTCCATCGTGCACAGCAAGGGATGCTGATTGAGCCTTGCGTATTCGTTCACCTGTGACACCTTGGATTCCGCAATCTCCCGCGTGAAAACCCCGCATACGCCGCGCCCCCGGGTATGCACGTGCAGCATCACCTGCGTGGCCTTTTCGACGTTCATCGCGAAAAACCGCATCAGGACGTCGACGACGAAGTCCATCGGCGTGTAGTCGTCGTTCAGCAGCAGGACGGAGTACATGGGCGGCGGCGCGATCTCGGGCTTTCCAGGCTCGACCGCCAGGCCGTGGTGGTGTTCGTGGATCGGCTTCGGCATCGCGGCAGTATACGGGCGCGGGCACGGCGCCCCTGCGTGGACGCTGCGGGCGTCCGGCTTGCAGAATGGCCACTCCTAACAGGGGATCCGTCATGAATTTCCGCCCGACCGCCTTGCTGCTGGCCCTGGTCCTCCTCGCCCCCGCGGCCCGGGCGGCCGACGCGCGCCTGGAAGCGCAGCTCACGTCTCTGGATTACACCTACAAGGTGGACGAGGACGGCGACTACCGTCTCGTTTTCGAAACCGGTGACGACGGCAGCCGGTCGCAGCTGGTCTACGTGCGCTCGCCGGTGGAAACGCTGGGCGAGCACCGCGTGCGGGAGATCTGGGCGCCGGGCTATCACTCGCCGGGTGACAGCTTCCCCGCAAATGTCGCCAACCGGCTCCTGGAGGCCAGCCACGACGTGAAGCTCGGCGGCTGGACCAAGCAGGGCCGCTACGCGGTGTTCGTGGTCAAGGTCTCGGCCGACGCGACCGCCGCGCAACTGCGCGACGCCATCGAGGCGGCCGCCGAGAGCGCCGACGAGATCGAAGCCGAGCTGACCCCGGGCAAGGACGAACTCTGAGTGTCCGCCGACCCGCGCTTCTGGCAGCCCGACGTGACCGTCGCCTCGGTGGTGGTCGACGGCGGCCGCGTCCTCGTGGTCGAGGAGCGCGTGGCCGGGCGCCTGGTGCTCAACCAGCCGGCCGGGCATCTGGAGCCCGACGAGCCGCTGGTCGACGCCGCCGTGCGCGAAACGCTGGAGGAAACCGGCTGGGACGTGCGGCCCACGGCCTTCATCGGCGCCTACCAGTGGAAGGCGCCGTCGGTCAGCGGCGGGGGCGCCGAGCGCCAGTACATGCGCTTCGCCTTCCTCGCCGAGCCCCTCGCCTTCGATCCCGCCCATCCGCTCGACGAGGGAATCGTGCGCGCGGTGTGGATGACGCCGGGCGAACTCCTGGCACAGGCCGACCGCCACCGCAGCCCGCTGGTCGCGCGGGTGGTGCTGGACGCGCTGGCCGGCCAGCGATATCCCCTGCACACCGTGCGGAGCCTGCTATGAGCGCGCGGACGATCGTGGGCGTGTCGGGCGGGGTGGATTCGTCCGTCGCCGCCCTCCTGCTACGCGACGCCGGCGAGCCGGTGGCCGGCCTCTTCATGCGCAACTGGGCCGACGACGGCTCGGGCGACTGCCGGGCCGAGGACGACCGCCGCGACGCCGTGGCGGTCTGCGGCCGCCTCGGCCTGCCGATCCACTTCCGCGATTTCAGCGGCGAATACTGGAGCGGCGTCTTCGAGCATTTCCTCGCCGAGTACGCCGCCGGCCGCACGCCCAACCCGGACGTGCTGTGCAACCGCGAGGTCAAGTTCAAGCACTTCCTCGACGCCGCCCGCGAGCTCGGCGCCGAGCGCATCGCCACCGGCCACTACGCGCGCATCGAGCATGCCGGCGGCCGCTGGCGCCTTCTGCGCGCGCGGGACCGCTCCAAGGACCAGACCTACTTCCTGCACCAGCTCGGCCAGCCCCAGCTGGCGGCCACGCTGTTCCCGCTGGGCGGGCTGGAGAAGGCCGCCGTGCGCCGCCTGGCCGCCGATGCCGGCCTTCCCACCGCGGCCAAGAAGGATTCGACCGGCATCTGCTTCATCGGCGAGCGCGATTTCCGCGATTTCCTCGCGCGCTACCTGCCGGCGCGCGAGGGCGAGATCCACACCCCCGACGGGCAGCGCGTGGGCACCCATCCGGGCGTCTTCTATTTCACCCTCGGCCAGCGCGAGGGCCTGTCCATCGGCGGCGTGCGCGGCCGGCCGGCGGCGCCCTGGTACGTCGTCGGCAAGGACGTGCGCCGCAACGTGCTCTACGTGGACCAGGGGGTCGACAGCCCCTGGCTGATGTCCAGCCGCGCCGGCACCGAGGCCGCCCACTGGATCGGCGGCGCGCCCCCGAAGCCGCGCTTCGACTGCACGGCGCAGACGCGATACCGGCAGAATGACGAGGCCTGCACCGTGACGGTGGACGAAGACGGCCGCCTGGACGTCGCCTTCCACCGCCCGCAGCGCGCGGTCACGCCGGGGCAGTCGCTCGTGCTGTACGACGGCGACGAATGCCTGGGCGGCGCCGTCATCGCACGCACCGACGCCCCCCTCGAAGCCCGCCTCGCCGACCTCGCCGCATGACGCGTACCTCGTCCGACATCGCATCCACCATCGGCGCCGTCGAGCCGGTCTACGACCGCGTGCTGGCGCTGGCCGGCATACTGCAGGCGCTGGCGCAGGTGCGCCGCGTCGCCGACACCGGCGAGGCGAACCAGCAGGTGCTGGAGGTCTGCATCGAATCGCTGTTCCGCTTCGACGCGCCGACGACGGCCGCGGTCTACGGCGGCATCGAGGGCGTGCGGCCGGGGCTGTTGCTGCTGCGCGACTACCTGGGCGGCCGGCTCGGCGACGACACCGTGCCCAAGCTCGCGCTGCCCGTCCTGCAGCTGGAGCGGCGCTTCATCCGGGACGAGGAGATGGTCCTTCGCGTACGCAGCGGGCTGGAGGCGCAGCTGGCGGCCGTCGAGCGCGACGGCCCGACGCATCCGGAGGTGCTGCTGGCCCTGGGCAACCTCTATGCGCAGACGCTGAGCCTGGTGCGCCCGCGCGTGCTCGTGCAGGGCAACCCGCACTACCTCGGCCAGGCCGGCGTGGTGGCCGAAGTGCGCGCCCTGCTGCTGGCCGCCGTGCGCTCGGCCGTGCTCTGGCGACAGCGCGGCGGCAGCCTGTGGGACTTTGCGTTCCAGCGGCGTGCCATGTCGGCGGCCGTGGACGCACACCTGGGCTGAGGCCGTAGGGCGCCGTTTCCGGCATAATTGAGCGGTTTTCCCGCGGCGATCCCCTTCCGGCCGTTTCCGGCCGATGCACCTCGCCGCGTCTCCCTGCCGCCGCCCTACGGAGCCCTCATGGCCGACTCCTTCGCCACCCGCGCGCAGCTTGCCGTCAACGGCAAGTCCTACACCTACTTCAGCCTGCCGACGCTGGGCCAGCGCTTCAACCTCGCGCACCTGCCCTACTCGATGAAGATCCTGCTGGAGAACCTGCTCCGGCACGAGGACGGCGTCACCGTGCTGCCCGAGCACATCGAAGCGGTGGCGAAGTGGAACCCGCAGGCCGAGCCGGACACCGAGATCGCCTTCATGCCGGCGCGCGTGGTGCTGCAGGACTTCACCGGCGTGCCCTGCGTGGTCGACCTCGCCGCGATGCGCGACGCCGTCACCCGCCTCGGCGGCTCGCCGAAGCAGATCAACCCCCTGATCCCGTCCGAGCTGGTCATCGACCACTCGGTGCAGGTCGACGTTTACGGCCGCCCCGACGCCGCCGACCTCAACGGCCAGATCGAGTTCCAGCGCAACAAGGAGCGCTACAGCTTCCTGCGCTGGGGCCAGAAGGCCTTCGACAACTTCAAGGTGGTGCCGCCGAACACCGGCATCGTGCACCAGGTCAACCTCGAGAACCTCGCCCGCGTCGTGGTCGAGCGCGAGGTCGACGGCGTGCTGCAGGCCTTCCCGGACACCGTGTTCGGCACGGACTCGCACACCACCATGATCAACGGCATCGGCGTGCTGGGCTGGGGCGTGGGCGGCATCGAGGCGGAAGCCGCGATGCTGGGCCAGCCCTCGTCGATGCTGATCCCGCAGGTGGTCGGCTTCAAGCTCACCGGCTCGCTGCCGGAAGGCACCACCGCCACGGACCTGGTGCTGACCGTCACCCAGATGCTCCGCGCGCTGGGCGTGGTCGGCAAGTTCGTCGAGTTCTTCGGCGATGGCCTGCAGCACCTGCCGCTGGCCGATCGCGCCACGATCGCGAACATGGCGCCCGAGTACGGCGCCACCTGCGGCATCTTCCCGATCGATGCCGAGGCGCTGAACTACCTGCGCCTGTCGGGCCGCTCCGACGAGCAGATCGCGCTGGTCGAGGCATATGCGCGGGCGCAGGGCCTGTGGCACGAGGCGGGTGCGCCGGAGGCTTCGTACTCGGCGGTGCTCGAACTCGACCTGGGCGACGTGAAGCCCTCGCTGGCCGGCCCCAAGCGTCCGCAGGACCGCGTGCTGCTGGAGAAGGTCAAGGACAACTTCCAGGCCAACCTGCCCGCGCTGACCGCCAAGCGCGGTGCCGCCGCCGGCAGCAGGCCGGCCTCGGCGATCCGCATGAAGGACCAGGACGCCCGGATCACCGACGGCTCGGTGGTCATCGCCGCGATCACGTCGTGCACCAATACCTCCAACCCGGCGGTGATGCTGGGTGCCGGCCTGCTCGCCCGCAACGCGGTGAAGAAGGGCCTGAAGGTGGCGCCGTGGGTCAAGACCTCGCTGGGCCCGGGCTCGCTGGTGGTCACCGACTACCTGCGCAAGGCCGACGTGCTCGACGACCTCGAGGCACTGGGCTTCCACGTGGTCGGCTACGGCTGCACCACCTGCATCGGCAACTCCGGCCCGCTGCCGGAGGAAGTGTCCAGGGGCATCGCGGAGAACGACCTCGTCGTCACCTCGGTGCTTTCGGGCAACCGCAACTTCGAGGGCCGCGTGCACCCCGAAGTGAAGATGAACTACCTCGCCTCGCCGCCGCTGGTGGTGGCCTATGCGCTGGCCGGCACGGTCGACATCGACCTCAGCAGCGAGCCGCTCGGCACGGGCAGCGATGGCCAGCCGGTGTACCTGCGCGACATCTGGCCGAGCAACAAGGAAATCGGCGACACCATCGCCGCCACCATCGGGCCGGAGCTGTTCAAGCAGGCCTACGCCGACGTGTTCAAGGGCGACACCCGCTGGAACCAGATCGCCTCGCCGGAAGGCGAATCGTTCGCCTGGGACGAGGCGTCGACCTACATCAAGAACCCGCCCTATTTCGACGGCATGACCATGGACGTGGGCTCGATCGCCGACATCCGGGGCGCGCGCGTGATCGGGCTGTTCGGCGACTCCATCACCACCGACCACATTTCGCCGGCCGGCAACATCAAGAAGGATTCCCCGGCGGGCCGCTACCTGATGGAGCGCGGCGTGCAGCCGGCCGACTTCAACAGCTACGGCAGCCGCCGCGGCAACGACGACGTGATGGTGCGCGGTACCTTCGCCAACATCCGCATCAAGAACCTGATGCTGGGCGGCGAGGAAGGCGGCAATACGCTGTACTTCTGCGCCGGCCAGCCCGAGAAGCTCGCCATCTACGACGCGGCCATGAAGTACAAGGCCGACGGCGTGCCGCTGGTCGTGTTCGCGGGCAAGGAGTACGGCACGGGCTCCTCGCGCGACTGGGCGGCCAAGGGCACCAACCTGCTCGGCATCAAGGCCGTCGTCGCCGAAAGCTTCGAGCGCATTCACCGCTCCAACCTCGTCGGCATGGGCGTGCTGCCGCTGCAGTTCAAGGCGGGCCAGAACGCGCAGACGCACGGCCTGGACGGCTCGGAGACGATCTCGATCGAGGGCCTGCAGGACGGCGCGAGCAAGACGGCCACCGTCGTCGCGCGTCGTGCCGACGGCTCGGAGAAGCGCTTCGAGGTGAGCGTGCTGCTGCTGACGCCGAAGGAAGTCGAGTACTTCCGCCACGGCGGCATCCTGCACTACGTGCTGCGGCAGCTGGCGGCACGCAAGGCCGCCTGAGCCGGCGCCTCAACGCCCGCGCCGCAGCGGGCGTCGGGGCCGCAGGGAACGACGAAGGGCGCCACACGGCGCCCTTCGTTTTTGTGCGGCGCAGCGGCGAAAACCCGCGCGATCGCCTTGATCGCGGCCGCGACGCCATGCTCCAATCCGGCGGACCGTACGGCGCCGCACACGGCGGCGACGACGGACGCGATGAGAAGGGGAAATCGCATGACACTAGAACGTCCGTGGCTGGCCAGCTACCCGCCGGGCGTGCCCGCCGAGATCGATGTCGACGAGTACCCGTCGATCGTCGCCGTGCTGCAGAACGCGATCGAGAAGTACCGCGACCGTCCGGCATTTTCGAACCTCGGGCGCACGATCACCTACGCCGACGTCGACCGGCTGAGCGCGCGCTTCGCCGCGTACCTGCTCGGCGAGCTCAAGCTCAAGCGCGGCGACCGCGTCGCGCTCATGCTGCCCAACTGCCTGCAGTACCCGATCGCCACGTTCGGCATCCTGCGCGCCGGGCTCACGGTGGTGAACACCAACCCGATGTACACCGCGCGCGAGCTGCGTCATCAGCTCGCCGACTCGGGCGCGAGCGCGATCCTGGTGCTCGACAACTTCGCGCACACGGTGGAGGAGGTGCTCAAGGACACCGAGGTCCGCACCGTCATCACGACGGGCCTGGGCGACTGCCTGCCCTTCCCCAGGCGCGGCATCGTCAACTTCGTGCTGAAGTATGTGAAGAAGATGGTGCCGGACTACGACATCCCGGGCGCGGTCCGCTTCAATAACGTGCTGGCCCGCGGCGCGGACCTGCCGCTGCCGGCCGTCGACATCGGGCCGGAGGACATCGCCTTCCTGCAGTACACGGGCGGCACCACCGGCGTCGCCAAGGGCGCGATGCTCACCCATCGCAACCTCGTGGCGAACATGCAGCAGGCCTCGGCCTGGATCGGAACCAACGTCCGCTACGGCGAGGAGACGATCATCACCGCGCTCCCGCTGTACCACATCTTCGCGTTGACGGCGAACGGGCTCGTCTTCATGAAGTTCGGCGGGCTCAACTACATGATCACGAACCCGCGCGACATGCCCGGTTTCGTGAAGGAGCTTCGCAAGACGAAGTTCACCGCGATCACCGGCGTCAACACGCTCTTCAACGGCCTGCTCAATACGCCCGGGTTCGAGAAGATCGACTTCTCGGCGCTGCACCTCACGCTGGGCGGCGGCATGGCGGTGCAGCGCGCGGTGGCCGACCGCTGGAAGCGCGCGACGGGCTGCACGCTGGTCGAGGCCTACGGCCTGACCGAGACCTCGCCGGCCGCCTGCATCAATCCGATGGACCTGCCCGAATACAACGGCTCCATCGGCCTGCCGATCCCATCGACCGACGCCTGCATCAAGGACGACGCCGGCAACATGCTGCCGGCGGGCGAGATCGGCGAGCTGTGCATCAAGGGCCCGCAGGTGATGCGCGGCTACTGGCGCCGCCCGGAAGAGACCGACAACGTCATCGACCGCGAGGGCTGGCTGCACACCGGCGACATGGCGCGGATGGACGAGAAGGGCTTCTTCTACATCGTCGACCGCAAGAAGGACATGATCATCGTCTCGGGCTTCAACGTGTACCCCAACGAGGTCGAGGACGTGATCGCGATGATGCCCGGCGTGCTCGAGGTCGCGGCGGTGGGCGTACCCAGCGAGAAGTCCGGCGAGGCGGTGAAGGTGGTGATCGTGCGCAAGGATCCGTCGCTCACGGCCGAGCAGGTCATCGCGCATGCGCGCGAGAACCTCACCGGCTACAAGGTCCCGCACGAGGTCGAGTTCCGTACCGAGCTTCCCAAGACCAACGTGGGCAAGATCCTGCGCCGCGAGTTGCGGGGTACGGCAGCGGCTTAGCAGCGTCCTGCACCTGGCGCACAGGCGCGACGGAAAACCGACGGATCCCACCGACAGGCCCCGCATCGCGGGGCCTGCCTTTTGCATGCACGGGCGCGGTGTAGGATCGCCCGGTGGGCACCATCCGACCGCCCGCGCCCACCAGCTCCCGCGGACGGTCCATCTCCGAGGACCCGCAAATGAGCCACATCGAGTCGCTTCATCGTGCACGCGCGTACCCCACTGTCCGCGTCGAGGCGGATCCGTCGGGCGCAGGCCATTGGCTGTACATGCATGCCGACCACGCCACCGGCGTACGTCCCTGCTTCCGCCCCGAATTGATGCACGACATGTGGGCGATGCTGTCGACCGTCGCGACTCCCGGCGCGCAGGCCCTGCGCAGCGGACTGCGTCACGTGGTGCTGGCCTCCGACGCACGCGGGGCGTTCAACCTCGGGGGCGACCTCGCCCTGTTCGCACAGCTCATCCGCGCGCGCGACCGGGATGGCTTGTTCGACTATGCACGCAAGTGCATCGACGGCGTGCACCTGCTGCATGACGGCCTGGGTGGCGACGTGCGCACGATCGCGCTGGTCCAGGGCGATGCGCTCGGCGGCGGCATGGAACTCGCCCTGGCCTGCCAGGTCATCGTGGCCGAGGAAGACACCGAACTGGGTCTGCCGGAAGCCGTGTTCGGCCTGTTTCCGGGTATGGGGGCGTATTCGTTCCTGAGCCGGCGCGTCCCGCCGCAGCTCGCGGAGCGGCTGATCCTGGAGGCCCGCATCCTGCCGGCGCAGGAACTGCACCGCATGGGCGTGGTGGACATCCTGGCACCGAAGGGGGAAGGCGAGCGCGTCGTGCGCGAGCTCATCCAGCAGGAGCAGCGCGCGCCGCAGGCGCATCTCGCGCTCAACCGCGTGCGTCGCGTTGCCAACCCCGTGACCTACGAGGAACTGATGGCCATCACCGGCATCTGGGTCGACGCCGCGCTCGCCCTGGGCGATCGCTCGCTGCGCACCATGGAGCGGATCGTCCGCGCCCAGTTGCGCCGCGCCGCTGGCTGAAAAGGCTCAGTCGTTCCGGCGTTCCGCCTCGTCGCGCGCCGCCTCGCCCGAGAGGCGGGCGCCGAGGAGCTCGCGCCCCTGCGCGAGACGCTCGCGCAGCGCCTCCACGCGCGAACGCCACTCGCCCGAAAGCTGCCAGTCGGGCATCCGCATCATCTCGCCGGAGAGCGCGGACAGGCGGACGAGCCCGACATTGCCCGCGACGCCCTTCACGGCATGCGCGTGCTCGCGGAGTGCGGTCCAGTTGGAGCTGGCGGCCGCGCGCGCGATCTCGGCGATACCCCGGTCGGCATCGCCGAGGCACTGACCGACGAACTCGCGCTCGAAGGCCTCACCCATGCCCAGCGAGGCCAGCTCGTCGAGCACGCCCGGGTCGAAGGCGCCGTCCTGCGGCGCGGGCTCGACGACGGGCTGGACCCGCAGCCCACGGCCGGCCGGGCGGTCCTGCTCGGCGATCTGGGCCAGTGTATCCAGGAGACGGCCGGTCGAGACGGGCTTGGCGAGGAAGCCCCAGGCGCCGGCGTCCTGGCAGGCCTGGATCGCGCCGGGCGTCACGTCGGCACTGAGGATCACGACCGGCGTGCGCCGTGTCGCCCCCGCCTCCATCAGCCGCAGATGGCGCAGCATGTCGACGCCGCTCATGCCGGGCATGTGCAGGTCGGTGATCACCAGGTCGAACTGGGTCTCGGCCAGCAGGTCGAGCACTTCCTCGGCGCCGTCGACGCAGGTCACCCGGTGGCCGGCCTTCTGCAGCAGGCGCTGCAGGACCATGCGGTTGGCCGCGTGGTCGTCGGCGACCAGCACGCTGAGTGGGCGCACGCGCGCCCGGTGCCGCAGGAAGGGGTTGGCGAACTCGATGACGTTCTCGGGTGGGCGGACATCGCGCGCCGCACGGGTGACCGCCAGCGGCTCCGGCGCCGGCACCGCCTTGGCCACGGTCTGGAACGGCAGGACGACCCAGAAGCGCGAGCCCTTGCCCTCGCTGCTCTCGAAGCCGATGGAACCGCCCATGGCCTCGGTCAGCCCCTTGGCGATGGTGGTGCCCAGGCCGGTGCCGCCGTGACGGCGCGCAAGCCCGGCATCGGCCTGTTCGAACGCATCGAACAGGCGCTGGCGCGCCGCGGGCGGGATGCCGATGCCCGTATCGGTCACCGCGAATCGCAGGCAGGTCCGATGCTCGTCCTGCGTCACGGCTTCCACGTCAAGCGTCACCGACCCGGCGTCGGTGAACTTGACCGCATTGCCGAGCAGGTTGATCAGCACCTGGCGCACGTGGCTGGCGTCGCCCCGCACGCAGGCGGGCACGTCGGCGGCGATGCGCACGTGGTAGTCCAGCGCCTTGGCGCGGGCCTGCGGCTCGAGGATCAGCCCGATGCCGTCCACGAGCTCGCGCACGTCGAACTCGACGTTGTGCAGCCGCAGCTTGCCGGCCTCGATCGCGGAAATGTCCAGCACGTCCTCGACCAGGCTCATCAGCGTGCGCGTCGATGCCTGGATGGTGTCGAGGGCCTCGCGCTGTTCGGCGTCCAGCCGGGTCGAAGCGAGCACCTCGGCCATACCCGCCAGCCCGTTGAGCGGCGTGCGGAACTCGTGGCTCATGTTGGCCAGGAAACGGCTCTTGGCCTCGTTGGCCCGGCGGGCCTCCTCGGTGGCCCGCGTCAGGTCGCGCAGCAGGCCGGTGAGGTACATCGGGATGGCGAACAGGCCGATGAGCAGGCCGATGCCGGGGCTGAGGTTCTCCCGCCAGTACGGCGACAGCGCCAGCACGAGGCCGAAGGCCGTCATCGCCGCGCCCACGGCGCCAGCCAGGTAGCGGCTGCCGAAGCGCAGGCCGTTGCCCACGGTCACCCACATGATCAGCACGTAGACCCAGGCGATGGGCTCGCCCATGCGGATCATGGCCGCCGCCATGAGGCCGTAGTCGGCCGCCATGCCCAGCAGCCGGCGCGGATGGCTGCGCCCGGGCGCGGCGAGGATCCAGGCCAGGATCACCGCGCCGACCACGAAGCCGACCGCGACCATGGCCAGCACGTCGTGCCAGCCTTCGGAGTCGCGGCCACCGCCGGCGACGAGATAGATCAGCACGACCGCCAGGGCGCCCATGCGCACCGCGGCCTGGCCGTGCTCGCTGTCGGGGCGGTCGCGCAGCCGCCCGCGCAGCCAGGTGAGTGCCGCGTTCACTGCCTGCTCCCGGAGTCCGGCCCGCCTGTTCCGCATATCGCGTCGAGCTGGCGGCGGGCCGACAGCAGCGCCTGCACGCAGTCGGGGTCGAACAGGCGCCCGCGCTGCGCGTACAGGTGCGCGAGCGCCGCATCGATGTCCCATGCGTGCTTGTACGGCTGCTCCGAGATCAGCGCATCGAAGACGTCCGCCACCGCGACGATGCGCGCCTCGAGCGGGATCTCCGCGCCCCTGAGCCCGTCGGGATATCCGCTGCCGTCGAAGCGCTCGTGGTGCCGCAGGGCGGCCGTCGCGGCCAGGTCCAGGAAGGGGCTGCCGCTGCCGGCGAGCAGTTCGTGGCCGATCTCCGGATGGCGTCGCACGAGCGCGCGTTCCTCGTCGGACAGGGGGCCCGGCTTCTGCAGGACCGCATCGGGCAGGGCGATCTTGCCCAGGTCGTGAAGCGGCGTGGCGAGCTCGAGCAGGCGCACCTCGTCCTCGAACATGCCCATGCCGCGCGCGATCGCCCCGACGACGGCCGCCATGCGCTGCAGGTCGGCATGCGCGCCGCCATCGCGGTACTGCAGCGCGCGCGCCAGGCGCGCCAGCGTCTCGCGTTCGCGTTCCTCGATCTGCTGCAGCGTGGACTGCAGGCGCGCCTCGAGCGACATCGCGCGCTGCTTCACCGTTTCCGACTGCTGGCGCAGCTGCAGCAGGTTGCGGCAGCGCGCGCGCAGCTCGCGGGGGCGCACGGGCTTGACCAGGAAGTCGATGATGCCGGCGTCGAGCGCGGCCTGCCTGACAGGCTCGTCGCCGACGACGGTCACCAGGATGATGGGGATGTCGCGATGGCGCGGCAGCCTTCGGAAGCGGCGCGCGAATTCCAGCCCGTCGATGCCCGGCATGCGGTAGTCGAGCAGCAGCAGGTCCGGGTCGTGCGCGGAGCACCAGTCCAGCGCCGCCTGCGGCTCGCCGAAATCATGCACGTCGAGCTCCGAGCCGATGTCCTCGATGATGTGGCGCAGCATGGTGCGTGCACTGGTCTGGTCATCGACGATGACGACGTTCATGGGACCTTCCGTTGGCAGGCGCCCCGACGGCGGTTGGCGCGAGGATAACCCGGCGACGGCACGCGCGTCGCACCGTCTTTCCTCGGTTATCGGCGGCGCCACTGCCGTACTTGAGCGCACGGGTCAGCCGCCGTGCTCCGGCCGCATGTACGGAAACAGCAGTACGTCGCGGATGGACGCGCGATCCGTGAGCAGCATCACGAGACGGTCGATGCCGATGCCCAGCCCACCCGTCGGCGGCATGCCCACCTCCAGCGCCCGGATGTAGTCGGCATCGAAGTGCATGGCCTCGTCGTCGCCGCCCTCCTTCGCCTGCACCTGGGCGAGGAAGCGCGCGGCCTGGTCCTCGGGGTCGTTGAGTTCGGAGAAGCCGTTGGCCAGCTCCCTGCCGCCCACGAACAGCTCGAAGCGGTCGGTGAGCTCGGGATCGGTATCGTTGGCGCGCGCCAGCGGGCTGACCTCCACCGGGTGGTCGGTGATGAACGTGGGCTGGACGAGCGTGTGCTCGACCGTCTTCTCGAAGATCTCCAGCAGCAGCTTCCCCCAGCCGTAGGAGGGCTTGACCGGGATGCGCAGGCGCGCGCAGTGCTCGCGCATGCGGTCGAGGTCGCGCAGGTCTTCGCGTGCGATCCCGGGGTTGTGCTCCAGCACGGCGTCAGTCATGGACCAGCGGCGGAACCGCGGGCCGAGGTCGATCCCCTCCCCTTCCCATTCCAGCTGCGTCGTGCCGAGAACCTCGAGGGCCGTGTCGCGGATCACGTTCTCGGTGAGGTCCATGATCTCGTGGTACGTGGCATAGGCCTCGTACAGCTCGAGCATCGTGAACTCGGGGTTGTGCCGCGTGGACACGCCCTCGTTGCGGAAGTTGCGGTTGATCTCGTAGACGCGCTCGAGCCCGCCCACGACCAGGCGCTTGAGGTAGAGCTCCGGCGCCACGCGCAGGTAGAGCTCGAGGTCGAGCGCGTTGTGGTGCGTGACGAAGGGCTTGGCCGTCGCGCCGCCGGGGATGTAATGCATCATCGGCGT
Source organism: Pseudomonadota bacterium (assembly GCA_049323195.1). Lineage (GTDB taxonomy): Bacteria > Pseudomonadota > Gammaproteobacteria > Xanthomonadales > Xanthomonadaceae > Cognatilysobacter. The sequence continues at coordinate 20,109 of JBMOOW010000159.1, forward strand.
CTCGACCTCGAGGAAACGCCGCGAGTCCAGCCAGGCGCGCATCGCGCGCATGATCTTGCTGCGCTTGACGAAGACCTCGCGCGATTCGGGCGTCACGATCAGGTCGACATAGCGCTGGCGGTAGCGCTGCTCGATGTCGGCCATGCCGTGGAACTTGTCGGGCAGCGGGCGCAGCGCCTTGGTGAGCAGGCGAAGCGACGAGGCCTTCACCGACAGCTCGCCCGTACGCGTGCGGGTGAGCTCGCCCTCGACCGCCACGATGTCGCCGAGATCGAGGCTCTTGAAGACGTCGAAGGCCTCGCCCAGCAGGTCCTTCTTCAGCCAGAGCTGGATGCGGCCGGATTCGTCCTGCACCTGCGCGAAGCCGGCCTTGCCCATGTCGCGCTTGAGCAGCACGCGCCCGCCCAGGGCGACGCGGCGTGGGGTCGCGTCGAACGCATCGGCCGTCCAGCGCTCGACGTCGGCGAACTCCGACTGCAGGTCACCGGCGTAATCGATGCGCTTGAAATCGTTCGGGAAGGCGATGCCCTGCCCGCGCAGCTCGGCGAGTTTCGCGCGGCGCTCGGCGATCAGGTGGTTCTCGTCGGCGTGCGGCGTGGCGGGCGTGGTATCGGTCATCGTCGTGGTCTTGCTGGTCGTGGGATGCGCCGACTTCGTCGGCCTGTGGCTGCGTCGGTGCCGCGTGCGCGGCGCGCCGTGGAGCGTGGAGTCGGTGTCGGTGTACTGCTCAACGGACGGATCCGGGAGCCTTCGCGCTTGCGGGGAACGTCCGCGCCTTCCTGGATGACGGGCGAGCCGCGGCGCGAACGGCCTTGCGCGTCAGACGGCGTCCGCGCGTTTGGCGCCTACCTCGAGCCCGGCCTTGAGGCTCGCCTCGACGAATTCGTCCAGGTCGCCGTCGAGCACCTTCTGCGTATCGGAGCGCTCGATGCCGGTGCGCAGGTCCTTGATGCGGCTCTGGTCCAGCACGTAGTTGCGGATCTGGCTGCCCCAGCCGATGTCGGACTTGGTGGCCTCCACCGCGTCCTTCTCGGCATTGCGCTTCTGCAGCTCGAGCTCGTAGAGCTTGGCCGCGAGCATCTTCATCGCGCGATCCCGGTTGGCGTGCTGGCTGCGCTCGGTCTGGCAGGCCACCACGATGCCGCTCGGCACGTGCGTGATGCGCACCGCCGACTCGGTCTTGTTGACGTGCTGGCCACCGGCACCCGAGGAGCGGTAGACGTCGGTCTTGAGGTCGGCGGGGTTGATCTCGATGTCGATCCTGTCGTCGACCTCGGGGCTCACGAACACGCTCGTGAAACTGGTATGCCGGCGATTGTCGCTGTCGAAGGGCGACTTGCGCACGAGGCGGTGCACGCCGGTCTCGGTCTTGAGCCAGCCATAGGCGAAGTCGCCCTCCACGCGGAACGTGGCCGACTTGATGCCCGCGACGTCGCCGCCGCTGGCTTCCAGCAGTTCGGTCTTCCAGCCCCGCGACTCGCACCAGCGCAGGTACATGCGCAGCAGCATCTCGGCCCAGTCCTGCGCCTCGGTGCCGCCGGCGCCGGCCTGGATGTCGACGAAGGCGTTCGCACCGTCCATCTGGCCGGAGAACATGCGCTGGAACTCGAGCTTGTCGACGTCCGCGGCGAAGCGCTCGACGTCGTCGACCACCGCCTTCGCGGTGTCCTCGTCGTCCTCCATTTCGGCGAGCTCAAGCAGCTCGAGGGCGCCAACGAGTCCGTCGGTCAGGCTGCGGATGCCGGTGACGACCCTGTCGAGCGAGGCGCGCTCGCGGCCGAGGGCCTGCGCACGCTCCGGATCGTTCCATACGTCGGGGCTCTCGAGCTCCCGGTTCACTTCCTCGAGACGTTCGACCTTGTGGTCGAAGTCAAAGATACCCCCTGAGCGAATCCAGCCGTTCCCGGAGGTCGGCGATTCGCTGGCGCACGGGATTGAGCTCGATCATGTCCGGCGGCAGTTCGTTGATGGCGAACCGCGAATTCTAGCAGCGGGCCCGGCTCAGGCGGGCTCGCGGTGGGTCACGACCAGCTGGATCGCGTCGCCTCCGCGGTAGTCATCGGGCTCCAGCCGGTAGGCGATCCGGACGCGGTGGCCGGGAGGCTCGCGCTCGGCCCCGCCGAACTCGATCGCGTTCAGACGCGTGCCGCGCAGGTCCAGGTCGAGCCGGAGGTGCCGCTGGCCGACGATACGCGTGCCCAGCACGCGGAACTCGCCTTCGAACTGCGGTTCGGGAAACGCCTGTCCCCAGGGGCCGCCGTCGCGCAGCGCCTCCGCGCAGGCCCGCGAGAGCTCGTGCGGTTCGAGCTCGCCGTCGCTGTGGATCTCGGCCTGCAGCAGCTCGGGCGTGAGATGCCCGGCCGCGACCGCGTGCAGCGCGTCGCGGAACGCGTCGACCCGCGCCGCGTGAAGGCTCAGGCCCGCAGCCATCGCGTGCCCGCCGAAACGCTCGACCAGCCCGGGGCGGGCCGCCGCGATCGAGGCCAGCGCGTCGCGCACGTGGAAACCCGGGATCGAGCGCGCGGAGCCGCGCAGCACGTCGGAACCGGGCGCGGCAGGCGCGAACGCGACCACCGGACGGTGCAGCCTCTCCTTGATCTTCGAGGCGACCAGCCCGACCACGCCCGGATGCCATTCCGGGTCGAACAGGCAGATGGTGGCGGGAAGCGCACCGCCCGGCAGTTCCACCCGGGCGAGGGCGCGCTCGGCCTCGTCGACCATCTGCTGCTGAACGGCGCGCCGCTCGCCATTGATCTCGTTGAGCATGCGGGCGATCTCGCGGGCGCGCTCGAGGTCGTCGCTGAGCAGGCATTCGATGCCCAGCGACATGTCCTCCAGCCGCCCGGCGGCGTTGATCCGCGGGCCCACCGCGAAGCCGATGTCGGCGGTGGTCAGGCGCGCCTCCTCGCGCTGCGAGACCTCGATGAGCGCGCGCAGCCCCGGGCAGCCCTGTCCTTTCTGCAGGCGGCGCAGGCCGCCGGCCACCAGCGCACGGTTGTTCGCGTCCAGTGGAACGAGGTCGGCGACCGTCCCGACCGCCACGAGATCGAGCAGGGTCGACAGGTCGGGCTCGCCACCGGCGAACGCGCCCGCGTCCCGCAGGCGGCGGCGCAGCGCCAGCAGCACGTAGAAGATCACGCCGACGCCAGCCAACGCCTTGCTCGCGAACGGATCGCCGCGCACGTTCGGGTCGACGATCGCGTCGGCCGGCGGCAGCGACTCGCCCGGCAGATGGTGGTCCGTGACGAGGACGCGCCATCCGCGTGCCTTGGCCGCCACCACGCCCGCGTGGCAGGCGATGCCGTGGTCGACCGTGACGACGAGGTCGGGGGCCATGGGCGCGAGCTCGTCGACCATCGCCGGCGTCAGGCCATAGCCGTGCACCATGCGGTTGGGGACGGCGTGGGACACGCGCCGCGCGCCGAGCATCCGCAGGCCGCGTACGCCCACCGCGCAGGCCGTGGCGCCGTCGCAGTCGAAATCGCCGACCACCACGATGTGCGCGTCGGCCGCGATGGCCTCCGCGAGCAGGCGCGTGGCGTCCTCCAGCCCGCCCATGGTGTCCGGCGGCACCAGGTGCGCCAGCCGCGGCCGCGCCTGTTCGATGCAGGTGGCGCCGCGCATCGCGTAGACGCGCGCGAGCACGGGATGCAGCGTCCCCGCCCAGGCGCCGACCGCGACCGGGGCACGACGCACGAGGCGGGCGGCGATGCGGCTCATTCGGCGTCGTCGGCAACGAGGGCGCGCAGTGGACGCCGCCAGAATCTCAGGGCCTGCGACCGGCGGATGCGGTAACGCATGCCGTCCTCGAAAACGAGCTGCAGCGCCCCGAGGCGACCGTGCCGCACGGCGCCGATCGCAGGCTCCAGCCATTGCCTGCACAGCGCGTCGAGGCCATGCATCCGGCGAAGGTCGAAAGCCGCGTCGCCATGCAGGTCGCCCGGCCACTGCGCCGGCAGACCTTCGCGACCGGCGTTGGCGAGCATGGCCAGTGCAAGCACGGCCTCGTCATCGCTGGCAATGCGGGCGAAGCGCGTGGCCACGTGGTCGGGAAGCCGTCCGCCACCCCAGAACCAGACCGAGTTGACCGGCGCCAGCCCGCGCGCCGCGCGGTCGGCGTTCAGCGGATGCTGGTGCAGCAGGATCTGCGCTTCGCTCAGCAGCGCACGCCAACGGCGGCCCGCATCGCCCGGCGGCAGGTGCTCGAAGAGGTCCGCGCCGAGCGCCTCGTCCGGGTGGGCGAAGCTCGGCAGGGGCGCGCCGGCGTCCACGCGCAGATACCACCGCGAGGGCGCCGTAGCCTCGATCGGCATGCCGAAGTCGCCGAACACCGGTCGCAGCGTGCGCAGGAGGATCTCGGCGGAGGCATCGTCGAGGCCGAGGCTCTCGCCGATGGCCAGCAGGCGTGCGCCGTTGATGTCGGGCCGGACGTACGCAGGGTCGGCGCGCACCCACTGCGCGCCGGCGGCATCGCCACGCTCGGCCTGGCGCATCACCGCCGCCATGGGCCATCCGCGGGGCAGTACGTCGAACGCGACGCCGACGCCGCCGGGGCCGCGGTCCCTGTCGGCGCGGCCCAACGCGCTCGCGACCGCGGCCGGCAGCGACTCCCCCGCGAAGCGGGCGCGCGGAGGCAGCAGGAGCGTCGCCGTCGGCATGCTCAGCCGATGTAGCGGACGCCGACGATCTCGTATTCCCGCGTGCCGCCCGGCGCCTCGATGGTCACCGTGTCGCCCTCGTTCTTGCCGATCAGCGCACGCGCCACCGGCGAGGAGATCGCGATCAGGCCCTGCTTGATGTCGGCTTCGAGGTCTCCGACGATCTGGTAGGTCTTCTGCTCGTCGGTGTCCACGTCGACAAGCTCGACGGTCGCGCCGAACACAACGCGGCTGCCAGCATTGAGCCTGGCCACGTCGATGATCTCCGCATGCGAGAGCTCGCCTTCGAGCTGCTTGATGCGTCCTTCGATGAAGCCCTGCTGCTCGCGGGCCGCGGCGTACTCGGCGTTCTCCTTGAGGTCACCGTGCGCGCGGGCCTCGGCGATCGCATTGATCACCGCCGGGCGCTGCACCGACTTCAGGTTGTCGAGTTCGGCGCGCAGCTTCTGCGCACCCTTCGCCGTAATGGGAGCTCTCATTGGGATTCCTGGAATTCGCCGGCGTTCGCCGCGGCGTGGACAAGCGGAAAGCGGTTTACCACGGATGAATACGGATTTGCACGAAGCGGTCGGCATCGCCGTGGAGCGACGTCACCCGTCCGTGTTCATCCGCGTTCATCCATGGCCGGACTTACTCACCCCGCGAGGCTGGCGTGCAGCTCCTGCAGCGACCACACCGGGCCGGTGCCGCGATAGGGCAGCGACTGCAGCAGCGCACGGGCGCCCGCGATCGTCGTCGAGTAGATCACGCGGTGCTGCAGCGCCTCGCGGCGGATCGAGAACGAGTCCGAGATCGCCTGCCGCCCTTCGGTGGTGTTGACGATGTAGGCGATCTCCCCGTTCTTGATCAGGTCGACCACGTGCGGCCGGCCTTCGATCACCTTGTTCACCACTTCGCACTCGACGCCGTTGGCGCGCAGGAAATCGGCCGTACCGCGCGTGGCGACGATGCAGTAGCCGCGCGCGACCAGGTCCTGCGCCACCGGCAGCACGCGCTTCTTGTCCGGATCGCGCACCGAGATGAAGACCTTGCCGCCGGGCGCGAGCTGGCGGATGCCACCGGCCTCGTGCGCACGCGCCATGGCCGCGCCGAAGCTGCGCCCCACGCCCATGACCTCGCCGGTGGAGCGCATCTCCGGGCCGAGGATGGGATCGACACCCTGGAACTTCGCGAAGGGGAAGATCGCTTCCTTGACCGAGAAGTAGTCGGGTACGACCTCCTCGGTCGCACCCTGCTCCGCCAGCGTGCTGCCGGCCATGCAGCGCGCGGCGATCTTGGCCAGCGGCTTGCCGATCGCCTTGGAAACGAAGGGAACCGTGCGCGACGCGCGCGGGTTGACCTCGAGCAGGAAGATCGTGTCGCTGCCGTCGGGCTCCTGCTGGATCGCGAACTGCGTGTTCATCAGGCCCACGACCCGGAGTGCGCGTGCCAGTGCGACCACCTGCTCGCGCAGGCGGTCCTGCGTCTGCTTCGACAGCGAGTACGGCGGCAGCGAGCAGGACGAGTCGCCAGAGTGGACGCCGGCCTCCTCGATGTGCTCCATCACCCCGCCGATCAGCACATTGCCCTCGCGGTCCGCGATCACGTCGACATCGACCTCGACCGCGTGGTCCAGGAAGCGGTCGAGCAGTACCGGCGAGTCGTTCGAGACCTTGACCGCGTCACGCATGTAGCGCGCGAGCTCGGCGTCGGAATGGACGACTTCCATCGCCCGCCCGCCGAGCACGTAGCTCGGGCGCACCACCAGCGGGTAACCGATCTCGCGGGCCAGCACCTGCGCCTCCTCCGGGCTGCGCGCGGTGCGGTTCGGTGGCTGCTTCAGGCCCAGCTCGTCGACCAGCTTCTGGAAGCGCTCGCGGTCCTCGGCCAGGTCGATGCTGTCGGGCGAGGTGCCGATCACGGGCACGCCGTTGGCCTCCAGCGCACGGGCAAGCTTCAGCGGCGTCTGACCGCCGTACTGCACGATCACTCCGAAGGGCTTCTCGACCTCGACGATCTCCAGCACGTCCTCGAGCGTCAGCGGCTCGAAGTACAGGCGGTCGGAGGTGTCGTAATCGGTCGATACGGTTTCGGGGTTGCAGTTGACCATGATGGTCTCGAACCCGTCCTCGCGAAGCGCGAGCGCCGCGTGCACGCAGCAGTAGTCGAACTCGATGCCCTGCCCGATCCGGTTCGGGCCGCCGCCCAGCACCATGATCTTGCGGCGGTCGCTCGGGTTCGATTCGCACTCGTCCTCGTAGGTCGAGTACATGTACGCGGTCTCGGTGGCGAACTCGCCCGCGCAGGAGTCGATGCGCTTGTAGACCGGGCGCACGCCGAAGGCGCGGCGCAGTGCGCGCACGGCCGCCTCGTCGGTGCCGGTGATCTGCGCCAGGCGCGCGTCGGAGAAGCCCATGCGCTTGAGCTCGCGCATGCGCCGGGCGTCGAGGGCGGATAGGCCGGCCGCCGCGACATCCTTCTCGGCCGCCACGATGTCCTCGATCTGGTCGAGGAACCAGCGGTCCACGTGGGAGAGCGCGTGCACGTCCTCCACGGACAGGCCAGCACGGAACGCGTCGCCGATGTGGAACATGCGCTCCGGGCCCGGCTCCTTGAGCTCGCGGCGCAGGGTCGCCAGGTCCTCCTCGTTCGCGAGATCGAGCCCGGTGGGGTCGAGGCCGACCTTGCCGGTCTCCAGGCCGCGCAGGGCCTTCTGCAGCGACTCCTGGAACGTGCGGCCCATGGCCATGACCTCGCCCACCGACTTCATCTGCGTGGTGAGGCGTGCATCGGCCTGCGGGAATTTCTCGAAGGCAAACCGCGGAATCTTCGTGACGACGTAGTCGATCGAAGGTTCGAAGGATGCGGGCGTCTGCCCGCCGGTGATCTCGTTGCGCAGCTCGTCCAGCGTATAGCCGACCGCGAGCTTGGCGGCGACCTTGGCGATCGGGAAACCGGTCGCCTTGGAAGCGAGCGCCGAGGAGCGCGACACGCGCGGGTTCATCTCGATGACGACGACTCGGCCGTTCTGCGCGTTCACGCCGAACTGCACGTTCGAGCCGCCGGTATCGACGCCGATCTTGCGCAGGACCGCGATCGAGGCATCGCGCAGGCGCTGGTACTCCTTGTCGGTCAGCGTCTGCGCCGGGGCGACGGTGATCGAGTCGCCGGTATGCACGCCCATCGCGTCGAAGTTCTCGATGGAGCAGACGATGATGCAGTTGTCCGCCTTGTCGCGGACGACCTCCATCTCGAATTCCTTCCAGCCCAGCACCGACTCCTCGACGAGGATCTCGTGCACGGGCGAAAGCTCGAGGCCGCGCTTGGCGATCTCCTCGAACTCCTCCTTGTTGTAGGCGATGCCGCCGCCGGTGCCGCCCAGCGTGAAGCTCGGGCGGATGATGGTCGGGAAGCCGACGCGGGCCTGGATCTCGATCGCTTCCTCAAAGCTGCGCGCGACCGCGGCCTTCGGGCATTCCAGCCCGATTTCCTGCATGGCGACGCGGAACAGCTCGCGGTCCTCGGCCATGCGGATGGCCTCGCGCGATGCGCCGATCAGCTCGACGTCGTACTTCTCGAGCACGCCATTGTCGGCAAGGTCCAGCGCGCAGTTGAGCGCGGTCTGGCCGCCCATCGTCGGCAGCAGCGCGTCGGGCCTTTCCTTGGCGATGATCTTCTCGACCGTCTGCCAGTTGATGGGCTCGATGTAGACCGCGTCCGCCATGTCGGGGTCGGTCATGATCGTCGCGGGGTTGCTGTTGACCAGCACGACGCGGTAGCCCTCGTCCCGCAGGGCCTTGCAGGCCTGCGCGCCGGAGTAGTCGAACTCGCAGGCCTGGCCGATGACGATCGGGCCCGCGCCGATGATCAGGATGGTGTTGATGTCGGTGCGCTTGGGCATGTCAACGCGCCTCCAGCGACGCAATGAAACGATCGAACAAGGGTGCGAGGTCGTGCGGACCCGGGCTGGCTTCCGGATGGCCCTGGAAGCTGAAGGCCGGCGCGTCGGTGAGCGCGATGCCCTGGTTGCTGCCGTCGAAGAGCGACCGGTGCGTGACCCGCACGTTGGCCGGCAGCGTCGCCTCGTCCACCGCGAAGCCGTGGTTCTGGCTGGTGATCAGCACGCGCCCGGTGTCGAGGTCCTGCACGGGATGGTTCGCACCGTGGTGGCCGAACTTCATCTTGAGCGTGCGCGCGCCGGCGGCGAGCGCGAGGATCTGGTGGCCGAGGCAGATGCCGTAGATCGGTACGCGGCGCGCGATGAACTCGCGCGTGGCCTCGATCGCGTAGGTGCAGGGCTCCGGGTCGCCCGGGCCGTTGGAAAGCACCACGCCGTCGGGGTTCAGCGCCAGGACCTCGGCCGCGGGCGTCTGCGCGGGCACGACGGTGACGCGGCAGCCGCGCGAGGCCAGCATGCGCAGGATGTTGAGCTTGACGCCGAAGTCGTAGCAGACCACGTGGTGGCGGCCCTCGCCCTGCGCGAAGCCGTCCGTGTCGAGGTCGAGTTCGGTCTCGCGCCATTCGTAGCGCTCGCGCGTGCAGACCTCCTTGGCGAGGTCCATGCCCTTGAGGCCGGGGAACTTGCGGGCGGCCTCGATGGCGGCATCGGCATCGACCGCGTCGCCGGCCATCAGCGCACCGTTCTGCGCGCCGCGGTCGCGCAGCAGGCGGGTGAGCTTGCGCGTATCGATGTCGGAAATGGCCACCACGCCCTTCTCGGCGAGCCAGCCGGGGAGCGAGAGCTGCGAGCGCCAGTTGCTGGGCCGCCGGGGCACGTGGCGCACGATCAGGCCGGCGGGCCAGACGGCCTTGGCCTCGTCGTCCTTGGACGTGGTGCCGGTGTTGCCGATGTGGGGATACGTCAGCGTGACGAGCTGCCGCGCGTAGGACGGGTCGGTCACGACTTCCTGGTAGCCCGTCATCGCCGTGTTGAACACGACTTCGCCGACGGACAGGCCGGGCGCGCCGACCGATACGCCCTCGAAGATGGTGCCGTCTTCGAGCGCGAGGATTGCGGGTTGGGTCACGGGGGATCGCCTTGGCTGCGAAGGGAGGCCGAGCCCTGCGGCCGCCGGAATCGCGGCTGCAGAAAATCGCGGACGCGGTGCTGGACCGGTCCGACGATGGGCTTCAGGCGAGCGGGAATTCTATCCGCGCGGGGGTCGCTGCGCCAGCGCCCGGTGCACCGCCGGAGCGGCAGCGGTCAGGTCAGGAGGTCCTTCACGGCGTACAGGCCGGGCGGGCGGCCGACCACGCGACGGGCGACGTGCAGCGCACCGCGCGCGAAGATGTCGCGGTTGGTGGCGCGGTGCACCAGCTCGACGCGCTCGCCGGCGGTGGCGAACTGCACCGTGTGCTCGCCGACGATGTCGCCCGCGCGCAGCGAGGCGTAGCGCGGCTGGGCGCCACCAGCCAGCGCCCGCTCGCCCAAAGCGAGCGCGGTGCCCGAAGGGGCGTCCTTCTTGTGCACGTGGTGCGCCTCGACGATGTCGCAGTCCCAGCCGTCCAGCAGCTGCGCGGCACGCTCCACGAGGTCGGCCAGCACCGCCACGCCGAGGCTGAAATTGGCGGCCCACACCACCGGAATGCGGCTGGCGGCCGAGCGGACCGCGGCGCGCTGGGCCTCGGAAAGCCCCGTGGTTCCCGACACCAGCGGCACGCCGCGGGCGACGCAGAGCGCCAGGACCGCATCGAAGGCCTCGGGCAGGCTGAAATCGATGGCGACGTCGAAGGCCGGGGCCTCGTCCATGCGCGCGGGTGGCAACGCGTCGCAGCCGTCGGCGAGCGGCCGTCGTGCGACCGCCGCGACGGTTTCCAGCCCGAGCTCGGGCGCAAGGCGCAGCAGCGCGGAGCCCATGCGCCCGCTGGCGCCGTGGACGAGAAGACGGATGGCGGGTGTCATCGCGACAGGCTATGCGACGGGCGCGGGCGCGATCAATCGACGAGCGCGTCGAGCTCGGGCTCGGTCGCCGGATCGGGCCCGGCCAGGACCCAGCGGTTCTTGCCCGTCGCCTTCGCGCGGTACATGGCCGCATCGGCGCGCTCGAGCAGCACCTCCAGGCAGGTCGGGCCGCGCGCCTCCACCATGCCCAGGCTGATGCCGATCGCCTGCGACGTGCCGGCGACCTCGAACGGATGGGCGGCGATGCCGACCAGCCGCGCGGCCAGCCGCGCCGCCGGCTCGCTCGGGTCCGGCTGGACGACCACGAACTCGTCTCCGCCGAGCCTCGCGACGACGGCCTCCGGGCCCAGCGCGTCCGTCAACCGCCTTCCGAGTTCGCGCAGCACGGCGTCGCCCGCGGCATGGCCGTGGCCGTCGTTCACGCGCTTGAAGTCGTCCACGTCCACTACCCCCACCAGCGTGCCGGGGCGACAGGCCGAGCCCGGCTGGAAACGCTGGCTGAGGTAGGCCCGGTTGGGCAGGCCGGTGAGCGCGTCGTGCATGGCCTGTCGACTGAGCTGGCGCGCGAGCGCCCGGGCGTCGAGGGCGCCCGACAGCATCTGCGCGAGCAGCCGGAGGCCGACCACGTACGAATCGTTCCATGCCACGTGGCGGCGCACCGCGTCGAAGCCGATGAACCCGCGCAACCGTGCGCCCGACCACAGCGGCACGATCAGGATCGAGCGGATCCCCTCGCGCTCGAACTCGCGGCGCTCGGCCTGGGCCTGCGGCGGCAGATCCTCGACGCGGTCGTAGCCGAAGACCGCGTCGCTGCGAAGGCGCTCCAGCAGCCAGGGAAAGGTGTCGAGCGGCACGTGCTGCAGGTTCTGGGCCTCGCGCGAGACGCCCGGCGCCGTCCATTCGTGCGTGTTGCTCTGCGTGCCGGCGGCTTCGTCGATGAGGAAGACGTAGGCGCGATCGACGTCGAAGAAGCCGCCGACGTTGCCGAGCACGGCCTCGATCTCCCCGTCCAGACGCGCGTCCCCGCTGCGCATGAGGGCGGCGGAGCTGCGCGTGAGCAGCCGCTCGAATTCGAGGCGCCGCTCAAGCCGCTGCCGCACGGGCACGTCGGCATCGACAGTTCGCAGGAGGACGACGCGGTGGCCGCCGCGCAACGGGCCGACCGCGACTTCGAGCAGGTGCCCCTCGCCGGCATCGAGCACCGCGAGCGCGGCGCCCGGCTCGTGCAGGTCCGCGACCGCGATGATGCGCGCACCCATCCCGGCCGCCTCGCGGCCCAGCAGGTCCTGGGCCAGGGCATTGGCGGCGACGATCCCGGGCGGCCCGAGCAGCAGCGCGGCCACCGGGAGGGCGTCGAGGCAGGGCTGCAGGTCAACCGGACGGTCCACGCGCGCCTCCTTGGCATCGGATATGCCGAGAATGCCAGAGCCGGCGGCTGGCATCAGCCGCCGGAGCGCTGGCCCGGCAACCCGCGAGCGATGGGGACCGCCCGCCTGCGGACGCCACGGGCCCGCGACGGCTCAGCCCGTCATGCGCTCCCAGAAGCCCTTCACGCCATCCAAGAACGTGGAGGAGCGCGGGGAGTGGCGGCGCGCGCCCTCGCCGATGAACGTGGCCTCGAACTGCTCCAGCAGCTCCCGCTGCTCGGCGGTGAGGTTCACCGGCGTCTCCACGACGACGCGGCAGTAGAGGTCGCCCGGCTGCCGGCTGCGCACCGAGCGCACGCCCTTGCCCCGCAGGCGGAACATCTTGCCGGTCTGCGTCTCCACCGGGATGCGCAATTCGACCTCGCCCTCCAGCGTCGGCACGCGGATGGTGTCGCCCAGCGCGGCCTGCGAGATGCGGATGGGCACCTCGCAGTGGAGGTCGTCACCGTCGCGCTGGAAGATCTCGTGCTCGCGCACGCGGATGTCGACGTAGAGGTCACCGGGAGGCGATCCGGCCGGGCCGGCCTCGCCCTCGCCCGCCAGGCGGATGCGGTCGCCGTTGTCCACGCCCGCGGGGACCTTGACCTGCAGGGTCTTGGTGCGTTCGACGCGGCCATGCCCATGGCACTCGTTGCAGGGGTTGGCGATGGTCTTGCCGCGCCCGCCGCAATGCGGGCAGGCCTGCTGCATCGAGAAGATGCCGCGCTGGAAGCGGACCTGGCCGCGCCCGTGGCAGGTATTGCAGGTATCGAGCCTGCCATCGGACGAGCCGCTGCCGTCGCAGGCCTCGCATTCGTCCAGCGTGGGCACCTCGATCTGCTTCTCGACGCCGCCGACCGCCTCCTCCAGCGACAGCTCCATGACGTAGCCGATGTCGGCACCCCGACGCGGGCCGCGTCCGCCGCCCGCACCACCGAAGATGTTGCCGAAGATGTCGCCGAAGATGTCGCCCATGTCGGCGTAACCCGCACCGCCGCCGCCCATGCCGTGCTCGAAGGCGGCATGGCCGTGCGCGTCGTACATGCGGCGCCGGGAGGGGTCCGACAGCGTCTCGTAGGCCTCCTTGCATTCCTTGAAGGCTTCTTCGGCGGCCTTGTCACCCGGGTTGCGATCCGGGTGGTACTTCATGGCGCAGCGGCGATACGCCTTCTTGAGGTCGTCCTCGCCGGCATCGCGGGCGACGCCCAGGACCTCGTAGTAATCGCGCTTGCTCATCGGCGTCTTCGTCGTGCTGCAGATTCATGCCGGCGGTGGATTCACGCGCGGCGGGTCCCCAAGGAAGACGGGAGCCGTCACGCGGCTCCCGTCCGGTACAGCTTACTTCGGCTGGTCGTCCTTGACTTCGGTGAATTCCGCATCGACGACATCATCGTTGCGTGACCCACCACCCGGATTCGCACCGGCGGACGCATGCTCCGCCCCGCCCTGCTGCGCGGCCGAAGCCACGGCCAGCAGCGACTGCGCGGCCTCCTCCAGCGCGCGGCTCTTGGCCTCGATCTGGGCCTTGTCGTCGCCCTTCATGGCGGTCTCGAGCTCGGCGATCGCGCCCTCGGCGCGACCGATGGCGTCGCCCGGCACTTTCTCGCCGTGCTCCTTGATCGCGCCACGGGTCATGTGGATGAGCCCGTCGGCGTGGTTGCGCGCCTGCACCAGCTCGTGGAACTTCCTGTCCTCCTCGCGGTTGGCCTCCGCGTCCTCGACCATCCGCTTGATCTCGTCCTCGGACAGGCCCGAACCGGCCTTGATCTCGACCTTCTGCTCCTTGCCGGTCTTCTTGTCCTTGGCGGTGACGTGCACGATGCCGTTGGCGTCGATGTCGAAGGACACCTCCACCTGCGGCATGCCGCGCGGCGCCGGCTCGATGCCGGTGAGGTCGAAGCGCGCCAGCGACTTGTTGTAGCGGGCCTGCTCGCGCTCGCCCTGCAGCACGTGCACGGTGACGGCCGACTGGTTGTCCTCGGCGGTCGAGAACGTCTGCGAGGCCTTGGTCGGGATGGTGGTGTTCTTCTCGATGATCTTGGTGAACACGCCGCCCAGCGTCTCGATGCCCAGGCTCAACGGCGTCACGTCGAGCAGCAGCACGTCCTTGACGTCGCCCTTGAGCACGCCGCCCTGCACCGCGGCGCCGATGGCCACCGCCTCGTCCGGGTTCACGTCCTTGCGCGGCTCCTTGCCGAAGAAGTCGGCCACGGCTGCCTGCACGCGCGGCATGCGGGTCTGGCCGCCGACGAGGATGACCTCGGTGATGTCGGACGCGCGCAGGCCGGCGTCGTTGAGCGCGACGCGGCAGGGTTCGATCGTCTTGCGGACGAGGTCGTCCACCAGCGCCTCGAGCTTGGCGCGGGTGAGCTTGATGTTCAGGTGCTTGGGGCCCGAGGCGTCGGCGGTCACGTACGGCAGGTTCACTTCGGTCTGCTGCGCGCTCGAGAGCTCGATCTTCGCGCGCTCGGCGGCGTCCTTCAGGCGCTGCAGGGCCAGCGGATCCTTGCGCAGGTCGATGCCCTGGTCCTTCTGGAACTCCTCCACGAGGTAGTCGATGACGCGCTTGTCGAAGTCCTCGCCGCCGAGGAAGGTGTCGCCATTGGTGGCCAGCACCTCGAACTGCTTCTCACCGTCGACTTCCGCGATCTCGATGATGGACACGTCGAACGTACCGCCGCCGAGGTCGTACACCGCGATCTTGCGGTCCCCGCCGGCCTTGTCGAGGCCATAGGCCAGCGCGGCCGCCGTGGGCTCGTTGATGATGCGCTTGACGTCGAGGCCGGCAATGCGGCCCGCGTCCTTGGTCGCCTGGCGCTGGCTGTCGTTGAAGTAGGCCGGCACCGTGATCACGGCCTCGGTGACCGTCTCGCCCAGGTAGGCCTCGGCGGTCTTCTTCATCTTGGCCAGGACCTCGGCCGAGATCTGCTGCGGCGCCATATTCCTGCCGTCGGCCGTGGCCACCCAGGCGTCGCCATTGTCGTGCTGCACGATCCCGTAGGGCACCAGGCCGATGTCCTTCTGCACTTCCGCGTCGGTGAACTTGCGGCCGATCAGGCGCTTCACCGCGTAGAAGGTGTTCTTCGGGTTGGTAACCGCCTGGCGCTTGGCCGAGGCGCCGACGAGGATCTCGCCGTCCTTCGTGTAGGCGACGATCGACGGGGTCGTGCGATCGCCCTCCGCGTTCTCGATGACGCGGACCTTCGTGCCTTCCATGACCGCGACGCACGAGTTCGTCGTGCCGAGGTCGATACCGATGATCTTGCCCATGGGTGTGCTCCTGCTATGCCGTGAATGCGTGGGGCGCCGTGCGCCGATATGCCGTATCTATGGACCGCTCGCGCCGGTTCAAGCGCGCCCTGCTCATCCGCCCTGCGCGACGACCACCAGCGCCGGGCGCAGCAGCCGCTCGTTCAGCAGCCAGCCCTTCTGGTAGACCTGCACGACGTGGTTCTCGGCCTGGCCGTCGGCCGGCGGAACCATGCTCATGGCCTGGTGATGCTCCGGGTTGAAGGGCTGGCCGACGGGATCGATGGGGCTCAGGCCGTTGTCGGCCGCGACCTTGAGCAGCTGGCGCAGGGTGAGCTCCATGCCCTCGCGCAGCGGGGCCGCGTCCCCGCCGGCCTGCGCCAGGCCCGCCTCGAGGCTGTCGATCACGGGCAGCAGGTCGCCCAGCAGGCGCTCGTTGGCGAACCTGCGCGCGTTCTCGACGTCGCGTGCGACGCGGCGGCGCTGGTTCTCGAGATCCGCGCGCTCGCGCAGCATGTCCTCGCGCAGCCTGGCCAGCTCGGCGTTGGCGGCATCGAGCTGCTCCTTCAGCGGGGTGCAGCAGTCGTTCCGGATCTCCCCGCCCGCCGGCGCCGCCTCGGCGGCGGGGGCAGCGGTCTGTTCATTGGTCATCGCAGGCCTTCTCCTTCGCGCCGTCCGGCGCGCCGGGGCCAGCTATGGGGCCGCGTACCGGCGATTCAAGCCTCAGCCGCCGCGGTCGGTCTGCAGGGCGTCACCGAGGATATCGGCCGCGGCCTGCACGACGGGGATCACGCGGTCGTAATCCATGCGCGTGGGCCCGATGACCCCCAGCACGCCCAGGACCTGCCCGCCGGCCGCATACGGGGCCGTCACCAGCGAGATGCCGTCCAGCGGGGCCAGCCCCGTCTCCTCGCCGATGAAGATGCGTACGCCGGGTGCATGGGCCGTGCGCTCGAGCAACTGCAGGATCTCGCGCTTGCGCGAGAACGCGTCGAACAGGTCGCGAAGGCGCTCGATGTCCGCCAGTTCCTGCACCGTCATCAGGCGTGTCTGCCCGGCCACCAGCATGTCGTCGTCGCCCGGCGCCAGCGCCTGCTCCGCGAGCTCGATCGACCGGCCCATCAGCCGGTTCAGCTCGTCCTGCGCGCTGCGCATCTCGTGCAGGAGGACGCGGCGGATCTCGGCCAGGGTGCGGCCGGCGAAGTGCTGGTTGAGGTAGTTCGCGGCGCGCTCCAGCTCGTTGGCATCGAAGGGCCGGCGCACCTGCAGGATGCGGTTCTGCACGTCACCGTCGGCGAACACCAGGATGGCGAGCACGCGCAGTTCGTCGATGGGGACGAAGTCGATGCGCCGGAACGCGAACTGCTCGCGGCGCGGCACGCTGACCACGCCCACGAAATGGGTCATCGCGCTCAGCAGCTCGGATGCGCTGCCCAGCAGCGCCTGCGTGCCCGAGCCGGAGGGCAGTTCGCCCCGCAGCCGGGCCCGCTCGCCCTCGGGCAGCGGCTTGACCTGCAGCAGCGAGTCCACGAACAGCCGGTAGCCCTGCGCCGTGGGCACGCGCCCCGCCGAGGTATGCGGCGCGCTGAGCAGCCCGGCGTCCTCGAGGTCGGCGAGGATGTTGCGGATGGTCGCCGGACCCACGTCCAGCCCGGCATGGCGCGCGAGCGTCTGCGAACCCACGGGTTCCCCGCTGCGGATGTAACGCGCGATCAGCGTGCGCAGCAGGTGGCGCGCGCGGGGGTCCTGGCTGGGGTCGGCGGGACGACGGCTCATGCGGGGCATATAAGCTGCCCGCCGGGCCCGTGCAAGCCGCGTCGTCGCTATGAGTGCGACGCCCGGGCGGGCACAATTCGCGCCATGCTGACCCATCTCTCGCTGAAGCAGTTCGCGGTGGTCACCGCTGCCGACCTCGAATTCGGCCCGGGCCTGACCGTGATCTCGGGCGAAACCGGCGCCGGCAAGTCGCTGCTCGTGGATGCCCTGGGCCTGCTCTCGGGCCTGCGCGCCGACAGCGGCGTGGTCCGCCACGGCGCCGAGCGCGCCGAGCTGGCCGCCGACTTCGACCTGGCCGACGCACCCGCCGCGCGCGAATGGCTGCGCGAGGCGGAACTGGACGACGAGGACGACGCGGGTACCTGCCGCATCCGCCGCGTGATCCGTGCCGACGGCGGCTCGAAGGCATGGATCAACGGGCGCCCGGCGACCATCGCGCAGCTGGTGGAGCTTGCCGGCCGCCTGGTCGAGATCCATGGCCAGCACGAGCACCAGGCGCTGCTTTCACGCGGCAGCCAGCTCGCGCTGCTGGACGCCTTCGGCCGCACGGAGGCCGAGCGCCTCGCGGTGGGCCAGGCGGCGGAGGCCTGGGCGACGCTGTTGAGCGAGCGCGATCGCCTCTCCGCGCAGGGCGACGTCTCCGACCGCATCGACTGGCTCCAGCACCAGCTCGACGAACTCGAACGCGAGGATCTCGAGCCCGAGAGCCTGGAGACGCTGCAGGCCGACCACCGGCGCTTCGGCCATGCCACGGCGCTCATCACCGCCTGCGACGGCGCATTCGCCCGCCTGGGCGGCGAGGACGGCCCGTCGATCTCGCGCGTGCTGGGCCAGGTGCGCGGCGAACTGTCCCGCGCCAGCGAGCACGAGCCGCGGCTGGTGGAGGTGGAAGGCATGCTCGACCTCGCCACCATCCAGGTGGACGAGGCCCTGGCGGCGCTCGACCGCATCCGCAGCGATCTCGACATCGACCCCGACACGTTCGACCGCCTCGAGCGCCGTCTCGGGCGTGTGCACGAACTCGCGCGCAAGCACCGCCTGCCGCCGGAGCAGCTGGCGGCGCGTCGCGACGCCGTCCGTGGCGAGCTCGACGAACTTCGCGGCGCGGGCGAGCGGCTGGCGCGCCTCGACGGCGAGATCGCGAGGGCACGCGAAGCCTGGCGCATCGCCGCCGACCGCCTGGGCGACGCGCGCCGCCGCGCCGCGGAGTCGCTGTCCTCGCAGACCACGGCGCTGATGGGCGAGCTGGGCATGGGGGGCGGCCTGTTCGACATCGCGTTCGAGGCCACGCCGGGCGACCGCCCCGACCCGCAGGGCGGCGAGCGGGTCGAGTTCCTGGTCAGCGCCAACCCGGGCCAGCCGGCCCGTGCGCTGCGCAAGGTCGCGTCCGGCGGCGAGCTGGCGCGCATCTCGCTCGCGATCGAAGTCGCCTCCCTCGGCCTGGACGCCGTGCCGACGATGATCTTCGACGAGGTCGACACCGGCATCGGCGGCGCGGTCGCCCATATCGTCGGCCAGAAGCTGCGCGCACTGGGCATGCACCGCCAGGTGCTCTGCGTCACCCACCTGCCGCAGGTCGCGGCGCAGGGACATGCGCACTACCGCGTGATGAAATCCAGGAGCGACGGCGTGACCCAGAGCGAGGTCCGCGCGCTGTCGCGGGCCGAGCGCGAGGAGGAACTGGCCCGCATGCTCGGCGGCGTGGAGCTCACGCGCGAAGCGCGCGCGGCGGCCAAGCGGTTGTTGCAGGACGTGGTGTAAGAGCGGGGCTTTGGCCACGGATGCACACGGATCGACACGGATTGGAAGCGCGGGTGTGTGGCGCCCCGTCGACGACCGCTCTATCCGTGTCCATCCGTGTTCATCCGTGGCTGAAAAATCGCTCTCGCCCCGCCTGACAGGAAGCCTCAGCGCCGCTTCTTGCGCACGTAGAGGACGAGCGAGTGCGCCTCGATCTCGTAACCGTGTTCGGCCGCGATCCTCTGCTGCAGGGCCTCGATCTCCGCGCTTTCGAACTCGATGACCTTGCCGGTGTCGACGTCGACCATGTGGTCGTGGTGCTCGCCGCGATCGAGCTCGTAGACGGCCTGCCCCGACTCGAAATGGTGCTTGAGCACGAGCCCGGCGGCTTCGAACTGCGTGAGGACGCGGTAGACGGTGGCCAGGCCGATGTCCTCGCCCTGCTCCAGCAGCTCGCGGTAGATGTCCTCGGCCGTCATGTGGCGCGACTGCGCGCCCTCCAGCACGGCCAGGATGCGCAGCCGCGGGTGGGTCACCTTGAGGCCGGCATTGCGCAGGTCTTGCGATTCCATCGGGTCTCCGGGGCAGGCCACCGCATGCCTCAACCGCGCCTGACGCAGGGCCGCGCGGCGGCATCGCGACGCGGGCCGCAGTGTATCATCCGGCCGTCCACGGCCTTCGCCGTGCGGAGCGTCCAGAGCCCATGCGCAAGCTGCTTCCCGTCCTCGCCGCCGCCCTGCTCACTTCGGCCTGCGGCGTCGTGTATCGCCAGCCGATCTACCAGGGCAACCTGCTCGAGAAGTCGGCGGTCGACCAGCTCCAGGCGGGCATGGACAGGCAGCAGGTCGTGCTGCTGCTGGGCACGCCCTCCATCGCCGATCCCTACCATCAGGATCGCTGGGACTACACCGCGACGCAGCGCACCGGCCGCACGGGGCGCACCGAGGTCAAGAACCTCACCCTGCACTTCCAGGGCGACCAGCTCGTGCGCTGGGAGGGCGAGTACTTCCCGGAGCAGGATGAAGCCCTGGCGCGCGATGCCGTCCGCCAGTTCGGCCCGAACCTGGCCAAGGACAAGGACAAGCGTCGCCGTCCTCAGCACTGACGCCCGCGCGCTGCCGCGCGGCGGCGGCGCGCATCCTTGGGGTCCGCCAGCAGCGGCCTGAGCAGTTCCACCCGGTCTCCGGCGCGAAGCCGGGTATCGCGCGCCGCGCGCTGTCCGAACACCGCGTAGGCCACGGCTTGGGCATCATCCGACCATCCCGCCGCGTCGACCGCATCGCCCAGCGTGGCGCCCTCGGGCAGCTGCAGCCGCACGGACTCGAAGCGCCGTGGCCAGGCGCGGATCACCTCCACCTCCATCGCCTCAGCCCCGGTCCGCGGCGCGCACGAAATCGTCCACCATGCGGTCGGCCAGCGCCTGGAAACCCAGCGAGAAGGCGGGTGCGAGCAGGCGCGAGGCGGGTTCGAAGTCCAGCGTGAGCGCGACGCGGCAGGCCGATTCGTCCAGAGCGTGGAACTCCCATCGCCCCTTGAGCCGCTTGAACGGCCCTTCCACCAGGTGAAGGTCGATGTGGTGCGGGGGCGCCATCCGGTTCTCGGTCACGAACCAGGTGGTCAGGCCGGCAGCGCGCAGGTCCAGCCGCGCGACCACACGGTCCTGCGACTCCTCGAGCACCCGGGCCCCGCGGCACCAGTCGAAGCGGCGCGGGTAGGCGCGGACGTCGTTCACCAGGCCGAACATGCGTGCGGCGGAGTGCCCGACCAGGGCGCTTCTTCGGATGGTGGGCATGCTGGACGGGGCGTTCTCGCCGCGATGTCCCGCGATCGGGGACAATGGCGCGATGAGCAAGCATTCGAAGGGAAAGTCCGGCAAGGATAAGTCAAAGGCCGCGGGCGGCACGATCGCGCTCAACAAGCGCGCGCGCCACGAGTACCAGCTGGAGCAGCGGACCGAGGCGGGCCTGGCCCTGCAGGGCTGGGAGCTCAAGGCGATCCGGGCCGGCCGGGCGAACATCGGCGAGGCCTACGCGATCGTGCGCAACGGCGAGATCTACCTGTTCAACGCGCAGATCACGCCGCTGATCTCGGCGTCGACCCATGTCGTGCCCGAGGAGCGCCGTACGCGCAAGCTGCTGCTGCACCGCCACGAGATCGACAGCCTGATCGGCCGCATGCAGCGGGAAGGCTATACCGTCGTGCCGACCGCGCTGTACTGGAAGGGCAACAAGGTCAAGGCCGAGGTCGCGCTCGCCAAGGGCAAGAAGGAGCACGACAAGCGCGACACCGCGAAGGAGCGCGACTGGCAGCGCGAGAAGCAGCGCGCCCTGCGGGCGCACAACAAGGACGCGTGATCAGGCCTCGGCCGGCCCGGGAAGCGTGAAGTAGAAGGTCGCCCCTTCGTCCACCCGGCCTTCGGCGCGGATCGTGCCACCGTGGCGCTCGACGATGCGGTGCACGGTGGCCAAGCCGATGCCATGGCCGGCGAAGTGTTCCTCGTTGTGCAGGCGCTGGAACGGGCGGAACAGCTTGTCCACGTACTCCTGCGCGAAGCCCGCGCCGTTGTCGCGCACGAAGAACTCGCCGGCGGCGTTGCGCCCGAACTGGATGCGCGCGGGGTCGCGCTCGCGGGTGAACTTCCAGGCGTTGCCGAGCAGGTTGCCCAGCAGGCCGCGCAGCAGCGTGGCGTCGCCGTCGACCACCAGCCCCTGCTCGATCTCGACCTCCACCCGGCGCGCCGGATCGCCCGCCTGCAGTTCCTCGACCAGCTCCTGCGCCAGGCGCGTCAGGTCGACGCGCTCGACCTTCAGCGCGCTGCGCGTCAGGCGCGAGAGCTGCAGCATCGAGTCGATCAGCTCGCCCATGCGGGCGGCGGCGCGGCGCACGCGCGCCAGGTAGCCGCGGCCCGCCTCGTCGAGCCGGTCGCCGTAGCGTTCGGCCAGGATGCGGCTGAACCCGTCGATGGCGCGAAGCGGCGCGCGCAGGTCGTGCGAGACGCTGTAGGCGAAGGTTTCCAGCTCCTGGTTCGCGCGCATGAGCTCGCGGGTGCGCAGGGCCACGCGCGCCTCGAGCGTGCGGTTGAGGGCATGCACCCGCGCCTCGGCCAGCATGCGCTCGGTGACGTCCTCCATCTGCGCCAGGCCGGTGATGTCCTGGCCGACGTTGCCCGGCACCGGGGAATAGGTCACGTGGACGTGGCGCACGGAGCCGTCGTCGCGCTGCAGGCGGCGCATGCGGCGCCAGACGCCGCCGGCCTCGATCTCCCCGCGCTCGGCCGATTCGAAGTCGTCGAAGAGCGACTCGAAGGGCACGCCCACCAGTTGCGCGGCCGGGCGCCCGACGGTCCTGGCGAAGGCCGGGTTGGCCTCGACGATGCAGCCGTTGCTGTCGAGCAGCACCTTGCCGATCCCCGAATACTCCATCGCGCTGCGGAAACGCTGCTCGCTGCGGCGATAGTCCTCGGTCAGCTCGGCGGCGATGCGTCTGGCCTGCGTGCCGGTGCGCGCCAGCGAGAACGCGACGGCGTAAAGCAGCAACGCGGCAACCAGGCCCAGCGCCAGCAGGCCGCGCAGCGCACGCAGGTCGGGCGCGGCCTGCGACAGCGGCGGCGAGGCGAAGTGCAGGCGCCACGTGCGCCCATAGGCCTCCAGGCTGCGCTCTTCGACGAAGGCCGAATCATGTGCAGGGATGCCGCCCTCGTAGAGGGGTCTGGCCCCGACGGTCACGTCTTCGATACGGAGCGCGAGGTGCCGCAGGTGCGCCCTTGCGGCATGCTCCACGTGCACGCCCATGCGGAACGGCACGTAGATCCAGCCCTGCGCCGAGGCGCGCCGCGCCGCCTCCGTGGAGGGCGCGTCGCCGGCGCGGTAGATCGGCAGGTACAACAAGGCGCCGGTGCGCCGCGCGGGGCCGTCCTGCACCAGCTGCACCGGGCCGCTGAGCCGGGGCCTGCCACTGGCCAGGGCCGCCTCCATGGCCTCGCGGCGCGTGGGCTCGGAGTACATGTCGAAGCCGATCGCCGCCACGTTCTCCGGGCGACGCGGCTCCAGATAGAGGATGGGGCCGTAGTAGGCGCGCCTGCCATGGGGGCGGACGTTGAGCAGGCCGTATCCGGATTCGCGCCATTCCAGCTGCAGGCGCGGCAGGTCGCTCGCGTTCACGTAACCGGCAAAGCCCAGCCCGAGCACCGCCGGGAACCGCTCTTCCAGCTGCATGCCGTCCACGTAGGCCTGCCACTGGCGCGGGGTGGGACGCGCCACCGAGGCGAACAGCGACACGCCGCCGCGGGTCACCAGCTCGTACTGCGCCAGCCGCTGCCGGAGCAGCTCGGTGACCTCGTTGGCGCGGGCGGCGAACTCGCCGCGCGCGGCCTCGATCTCGCGCTCGCGCGCGTTGCTCCACATGGTGAGCACCAGCACCACGGAGGCGACGAGGATGATGAAGGCGAATACTTGGCTGCCGCGCGGCAGGAGCCGCGCGGACCAGCCGCGCACGGAGGCGGCAGTCGGCATGTCCAAGAGAATACCCGCGCGGCGGGCAGGTGCCGTGTAGACCGGCCCAATGAAAAGGTTCTTCACCCAACTCCGGGGAACGCGGCCCGGATCTTCAGGAAGAAGTAGGCGTCGTCACGGTAGCCGTAGGCCATGCGCTTGATGACCTTGATCCTGTTGTTGATGCCTTCGACCAGGT
>JBMOOW010000160.1:0-43405 GCA_049323195.1 Pseudomonadota bacterium
CCCCAGTTTGTTGCCTAGAGAACAGCAAGTCTGCCGGGTCGGCCGTGCGCCTCTCCCTCAGTTGGGAGAAGAACCAATGAAAAGGGGCCCAGCTTGCGCTGGGCCCCGCGAGTGGTGGAGGTGGGCGGAGTCGAACCGCCGTCCGAAGGCACTCCATCCCCGGCACTACATGCTTAGCTCGCCGTTGGATCTCGCCCCGGAGCAGCACGGCGTGCAAAGCGCGCCCCGGAGCCAGCCTGCGAACTCTTAGCCGTCGACGGGCAGGCGGCCCCCGGCGGCGATTCCGTGATCATGACCCTACGCTGCGAGCACGGACACAAGCAGTTTCGGGGCTTAGGCCTTAAGCGGCCAGAGCGTAGTTGTCGTCGTTGGCAACTATGATTTTGCCGCTGGATTTACGAGGAAAGCTGCCCCCTCGGCATGCGCCAGGCGATTTCGCAACCCCCGTCGAAGCCAGTGCACCCCCGGGGACAGCATGTCGCTGACGGAAAGCAGTATAGGCCCCTTCCCCGCCACCTCAAGCCCGGCGTGGCCGCGGGCGTGACGCCTGTTCAGCCCGCGGGCGGCGGATCCAGGCGGCCGTGCCGGCGGCGCAGACGACGAGCCCGTCGCGCGTGCCCGTATCGACATGGCAGCCCCCGGTGAACTCGGAAAACGCGGGCAGGACCGTCGCCCGCGGCCGCAACCAGAACACCGGGAAGCGGCGCGGCCCGAGTTCGCGGATGGCCACGCAGGGATGCAGGTGGCCGCCCAGCACGTGCAGGCCGGGTACCTCGGAGGGCTCGTGCCGCAGTGCGAAGGGACCGACGTCCAGTGCTTCGCCGAGAAGATCCACACCCAGGCCTGCCCCCGCCAAGGCGCGGTCGTGGTTGCCGGTGAGCGCGGCGAAGTGGACGCCCGCCCTCGCCTCCCGCCAGGCATGCCAGGTGCCGCGCCATGCGCTCTCGTGCACGGCGCCATGGACGACGTCGCCGAGGATCCAGACGGATGTCGCCCCCGTGAGGTCGATGGCGCGGCCCAGCCGATCCAGGTCCCCGGCGGTGCCACCGCTGGGCAGGCCGATGCCGGCGCGGCGGAAGACGTCGCCTTTGCCCAGGTGGAGGTCGGAGAGGAACAGCCGCCGCTCGCGGGGCCAGTAGAGCGCACGATCGGCCAGCAGCCAGACCTGCTCGCCGGCGATCCCGGCGACGACGTAGCGGCCGTCGGCATCATCGCGCATGGCGCTTCTCCAGCTGCGCGGCAGCGCGTTGCACACGCGTCTTCCAGTCCTCCGTGCTGAGCTGGCCGCGCAGGCCCTCGGCCCACAGGGGAAAGGACAGCGGCGTGAGGCCGCGCGGCCGCAGCAGCAGCACGCGCCGCCGCGCGCATTCCTCGAGCACGCGCTGCAGGCGCTGCACTTCGAGCTGGCCGGCGAAGACTTCGCGCTCGGCCAGCTCGAGCAGCATGTGGTGCGGATCATGGCGCTGCAGCACGTCGAAGATCAGCCCGCTGGAGGCCTGCAGCTGGCGCATGCTCTTCTGCGGCCGCCCTGGGACCGTGGGTGGCAACAGGCCTGCGATGCGCGCGATCTCGCGGAACTGCCGGCGCGCCAGCTCGCCCAGGTTGAGGCTTTCGCGCAGGTCCTCGAACAGGCGATCGGGCGTGAGCAGGGACTCGAGCAGGTCCTCGTCGACGGCGACGTCCTTCGCCGGGCGCAACACGAAGCCGTAGTCGTTCGCGGCATAGCCGAAGGTATTGGGTTCGATGCGGCCCCAGCGCAGGGACACGAGCGCGGCCAGTCCTTCATTGGCGAGGCGGCCGGCGAACGGGAACACGAACAGCTGCGGGCCCTCGCGCGGTCGGGCGAACTCGACGAGCAGCCGGCCCGTGCGCGGGAGCGACGACAGGCGCGACTGCAGCGCGAGCAGCCCGGCGACCGCACGCATCTCGGGTGCGTCGACCGGCTGCGTGAGGAGGCGTTCCACGCGCGCGGACAGTTCCATCGAAAGCGGCTGGCGGATCCCGGTCCACTGGGGGACGATGCCTTCGCCCGGCGGGGCGCGCCTGACCAGTGCCGTCATGGCGTCGATGCGCACAAGCTCCAGCATGCGACCGGAGAACAGGAAACGGTCGCCGGGCCTGAGGCGGGCGATGAAGCCTTCCTCGACCGCGCCCAGCGTGCCGCCACGCACGAGCTTGACGGCGACGCTGCCCTCGCTGGCGATCGTGCCGATCGACAACCGGTGGCGCGTGGCCACGCGGCGGTCCTCGACCACGTACCGACCCGCGGCATCGCGAACGACGCGGTGGAAGTCGGGATAGTGTTCCAGCGCGCGGCCACCCTGCACGATGAAGTCGAGCACGGACTGCCAGGCCTCGTCCGCGAGCCCCGCGAAGGCGTGCGTGCCGCGCACTTCCGCGAGCAGGGCATCGGCGTCGAAGCCTCCGCCCAGCGCGAGGGTGACGCAGTGCTGGGCCAGCACGTCCAGCGACATGCGCGGGGGCCGCCGCGCTTCCACCTCGCCTGCGGCGATGGCCTCGCGCACCGCGGAGAACTCGACCAGCTCGAGCATGTGCGTCGGGATGCAGACCACATGCCCCGACTCGCCCGGCCGATGCCTGGCGCGGCCGGCGCGCTGCAGCAGCCGCGCCGTGCCCTTGGGGCTCCCGAGCTGGAAGACCTGGTCGACGGCCGGGAAGTCCACCCCCAGGTCGAGGCTGGAGGTGGCCACCACGCAGCGCAGGCGCCCGTCGCGCAGGCCCGCTTCGACGTCGGCACGGATATGCGGATCCAGCGAGCCGTGGTGCAGCGCGAGCGTGGACGGATCCTCCGGCCATACCGCCTGCAGGGCCTGGTGCCAGAGCTCGGCGTAGGCGCGCGAATTGGTGAACAGCAGGCTCGTGCGGGCGCGGAAGATGCGCTCGGCCACGCGCGCCAGCTGCGCCAGCCCCAGATGCCCGGCCCACGGGAAACGCTCGCCTTCGGCGGGGACGAGCGTCTCGAGCGTCATCGGGCGCGGCGTTGCACCCGAGACGACGTCTGACGCGGGCGCGTGCGGCAGCAGCACGTCGCGCGCCTCGTCGAGGTTGCCGAGCGTGGCCGACAGGCCCCAGATGCGCAGCCGCGCGGACAACGCACGCAGCCGCGCCAGTCCAAGCTGCAGCAGCACGCCGCGCTTGGTGCCGAGCAGCTCGTGCCACTCGTCGACCACCACGCAGCGCAGCGCGCGCAGGCGCTCGGCGGTGTCGGGATACGAAAGCAGGAGCGCGAGCGATTCGGGCGTGGTGACGAGGGCATCGAGCTGTCCCTCGCGCGCGAGCCGCTTGTCGCGCGAGGAGGCATCGCCGGTGCGTAGGCCGATCTGCCAGTCCAGCCCCAGCCCCGCGGCCGGCTCGCGCAACGCACGGACGGTGTCGGCGGCGAGCGCCCGCAGCGGCGTGATCCACAGGACCTTCAGTTCCCGTCCCGCAGCGCGGGACGTCGCATCCGCCCGCGCAGCATCCGGCAGCATGGAGGCCTCGATCAGCGGCCCGCCGAACGCGGCGAGCGTTTTCCCGCTGCCCGTGGGCGTGTGCAGCAGCCCGGACTCGCCGCGCAGGTAGCGCGTCCACACGTCCTGCTGGAACGGCGCGGGCGTCCAGCCGCGTCCTGCGAACCATGCATGCAGGCGGCGCGCGGGGTCGCCAGTCTCGGTGCCAGCGGTGTCCGGCTGAGCCCCGTCGCCGGCAGGTACGACGCCCTCCAAGCGCTCCAGCGCATCGGGTTCGGGTTCCCCCTCTCCCACGGGGGCGATGGCGCCCTGCTGCGCGCGGCTGGCGGCGGCGTCCTCGGCCTTGCGCCGACGCCGCTCCCTCGCCTCTTGGCGCGCGCGCTCGCGCCGGATCGACTCCACCGTCTGCCGCGGCGCATCCGGACGGGGCCGCTCGGGGTAATCCGCGTACGGATCCTCGCCGTCCGGCGGCAGCGCGCCCCGCAGGAGGAAACCGCTCATCGCGCGAGGGCCCGCAGCGTGTCGAGCCTGTCGGCATCGCGCGGGGTCTTGTCGTGGCGCCAGCGCAGGATGCGCGGGAAACGCACGGCGATGCCGGACTTGTGCCGGGTCGACCGGTTGACCGCCTCGAAGCCGATCTCGAACACGTGCTGCGGCTCCACGGAGCGCACGGGCCCGAAGCGCTCGACGGTATGCGCGCGGATCCAGCGGTCGAGCTGGAGGATCTCGCGGTCGTCCAGACCGGAATAGGCTTTGGCGACGGGTACCAGGGCATCGCCGTCCCACAATGCGAACGTGTAGTCCGTGAACAGCGTGCTGCGACGCCCGCTGCCCGATTGCGCGTAGATCAGCACGGCGTCGACGTTGAGGGGTTCGATCTTCCACTTCCACCAGTCGCCGCGACGGCGGCCCACCTGGTAGGTCGACGCCCGCCGCTTGAGCATCAGCCCTTCGACGCCCCGCTCCCGCGCGGCCTGGCGCAACGTCGCCGCCTCGGCCCAGTCGGCGGGCTCCACGACGGGTGACGGCACGATGCGGGGATCGTTGTTCTCCCCGAGCAGCTCGTCGAGCAGCGCGCGGCGCTCGGAGAGCGGCAGCTCGCGCAGGTCGCGCCCTTCCAGCTCCAGCAGGTCATAGGCCAGCACGCAGACCGGCGTGTCCGCGAGCGTCTTCGGCCCGGGCTTGCGGCGCTGGATGCGTGTCTGCAGCGCCGTGAACGGCATGGGCTGCTCGTCGCCCGGACGCCAGGCCATGAGCTCGCCGTCGATGACGCAGTCGCGCGGCAATGCAGCGGCCGCGGCCTCGATCTCGGGAAAGCGACCGTCCAGCCGCTCCTCGCCTCGCGACCACAGCGCGATCTCGGCGCCGCGACGGATCAGCTGCAGTCGTATGCCGTCCCATTTCCACTCCAGCAGCCAGTCCTCGATGGGGCCGAGCGTGTCGACCTCCGCTTCCAGCGGCGAAGCCAGGAAGAAGGGATACGGCTGCTCGCGGTCGCCGGGGAGCTCGTCGGGGTTCAGCAGGTCGCGAAGGAAACGTGCGGTCGGCACCCAGCTGCCCAGCATGCGCTGGGCGATCCGCGCGATGTCGATGCCGCTCATGTCGGCCAGGGCCTGCTGCACGAGGCGCTGCGAGACGCCCACCCGCAGGGCGCCGGTCAGCAGCTTGTTGAAGACCAGGCGTTCGTCGGCGCACAGCGTCCGCCAGCCGTCCACCACCGCCGCGCGGCGCGCCTCGGGGTCGCGGCCGGCGATGGGAATCAACCGCCGCTCGATCCATTCGTGCAGGGGCACGTCCGCGAGGCGGCGCGAGGGGTCGTCGATCAGCAGGGTGATCGTCTCGGCGAGGTCGCCCACGTGCGCATGGCAGTCGTCGACCAGCCAGTCCGGCGTGCCCGTCTCCTGCGACAGCCACTCGCGCAGCTCGCGCGTGTTCGCGATCTTCGCCAGCTTTCCGCCCGAGAGCAGCCACAGCGCCCAGGCCGCGTCCTCCGGCGGCGCCTCGCGGAAATAGGCGACCAGTGCGGCGCGCTTGTCCAGCGTGGCCGTGCTGCGGTCCAGCTCCCGGTAGAGCGCGGCGAAGCGCCTCATTCGGCTTCCCCGGCGTAGTCGGTGGCGAAGGCCTCGGCCGCTACGCCGTCCTCGTTCAGGGCGCGGATGATCGCGTCGGTATTGCCGTGCGTGGCGATCACCCGCCGCGCGCCGGTCTCACGGATGGTGCGCATGAGGTCCGGCCAGTCGGCATGGTCGGAGACCACGAAGCCGCGGTCGTAATTGCGGCGCCGGCGGTTGCCGCGAAGGCGCATCCAGCCGGAGGCGAAGCCGATCTGCGCGCGCCGGAAGCGCCGCATCCACGGGCTGCCGGCCGCCGATGGCGGCGCGATGATCAGCTCGCCCGCGAAATCCGCGCCCTTGGCGGTGTCCGACACCGGCTGCGTGGCCAGCATCGGCACGCCCGCGTCGCGGTAGACGTCCACGCCCGCCTGCACCGCCCCGTGCAGGAAGGCGGGGCGGTCGGTCCAGGCGGCGAGCTCGGCGAGGATGCGCTGCGCCTTGCCGAGCGCGTAGCACAGCAGCACGGCGGCCTCGCCGCGCCTCTCGCAGTGGTCGCGCCACTCGACGATCTCGCGTGCCACGTCGGCGGTGTCGGGCCAGCGGTAGATCGGCAGGCCGAAGGTGGCCTCGGTGATGAACGTGTCGCATTCCACGACCTCGAAAGGGTCGCAGCTGGGGTCGTGCTGGCGCTTGTAGTCGCCCGATGCCACCCAGACCTGCCCGTCCGCCTCGATGCGCGCCTGCGCCGAGCCCAGCACGTGGCCCGCGGAATGGAACGAGACGCGGGCGTTGCCGATCTCGACGGGCTGGCCGTAGTCGAAGGCGTGGTAGCGCTGCTCGCCGAGCCGCCACTGGAGAATGGGCAGGCTGCGCGCGGCTGCGAAGTAGTCGACCGACCCGATGCGCGCATGATCGCCGTGCCCGTGCGTGATGACCGCACGCTCCACCGGCCGCCAGGGGTCGATGTAGAAGTCGCCCTGCGGGCAGTACAGGCCTTCGCGGCGGAGCACGACGAGGTCGGAATTCATGGGGGGACCGTAGGCAGGCGGCCGTCATCGCGCCGAAAAGGCCGGCGGGCCGCGGGCAATGGCGTAACGCTAGGTTGACGGCGTCTCAACCACTGTGACGGCCATGGAATGGCTCAGTGAACTGGAGGCCGTGGGTGCCGCGGCCTATGCGATGCTGCTCGGCGGCGTGATCGGCTACGAGCGTGAGCTCAAGAACCGCCCGGCGGGCTTTCGGACCCACATGCTCGTGGCCGGCGCGGCCGCCCTGCTGATGGCCATGAGCAATCTCGCGCTGCAGGATCCGCCGGCGGTGGATTCCAGCGTCAAGCTTTCGGCCGACCCGCTGCGCCTGGTCGAGGCCGTGATCAGCGGCGTGGCCTTCATCGGCGCGGGCACGATCTTCGCCCGCAAACAGGGCCAACACATCGCCGGCATCACCACCGCGGCCTCGCTGCTGATGGTGGCGGTGATCGGCCTGATCACCGGCGTAGGCCACTACCTGCTGGCCACGGCCGCCACGGTGCTCACCCTCGTCGTGCTGACGGCACTCAACCTGCTCGAGCGCCGCACGGGCATGCGCGAGGCCGGCGATCCGGGCGACGACGAGGACGGCGCGGTGCCGGGCACTGCCGACCTCGCGCGCGAGCGCCGAGATTCGAAGCCGCACTGACTTCGACTTCGCGAGCGTCCGATGCGGGCCCGATGCGGCCCGCGGCGCAGAGCCGCGCATCGGGCCTGGAGCGCACACAACGCGGCGCCCACCCGGGGCGCCTGTTCCGACCAAGAAGAAACGGGGCGCCTGGGCGCCCCGTCAACATTTCCCGGCAGGCCAGATTTCAGGAACCGGCCCGCAGAGGCACCAGGGTGATTTCGACGCGGCGGTTGCGCGCACGGCCGTCCTCGCTGTCGTTGCTGGCGATCGGGCGGGTCTCGCCGGCGGCCACGATCTCCATGCGCTGCTGGCTCACGCCCTTGCCGGAGAGATAGCTCGCGACGGTGTTCGCGCGGCGGCGCGAGAGGTCGTAGTTGTACTGGTCGGAACCCACGCTGTCGGTATGCCCCGCGACCTCGATGATGGTCTGGTTGTACTCGTTGAGCGTGGTGGCCAGTCGATCGAGCACCGGGCGGAACTGCGGCTGCAGATCGGCGCGGTTGAACCCGAAGGTGATGTTGTCGGGCATGTTCAGCGTGATGTTGTCGCCCTGGCGCACGACGTCCACGCCGGAGCCGGCCAGGCGGTCACGCAGCGCGCGTTCCTGGCGGTCCTGGTAGTTGCCGATGGCGCCACCGGCCAGGCCACCGACGCCGGCGCCGACCAGTGCGCGCTGGCGGCGCTCCACGGCATCGTCGCCGCTGAGCAGACCGGCCACGGCGCCGACCGCCGCGCCGATGATCGCGCCACGGCGGGTGCGGTCGTACGTGTCGGGATTGGTCGTGTAGCGGTTGGGGTCGGTCACGCAGCCGGCCAGCAGCATCGCGGCGACGGCCGACGCCAGCGCGATCTTCATCTGAGTCTTCATGGCGGAACCTCGCTTCAAAGGCGGGGCCACGCTAGCCACGGAGTCGTGGGCGAGGAGTGAGGAGCGCGACCCGCTGTTCAGCTTCCGTGGAAGCGTTCGCCCGGCGCCTGTTCAGTCGCCTGCGTGCGAGGTCCACTGCCGCTGCGCAGCGGCCGTGCGCATTGTGCGATACGCATCCAGTGCGGCGTCGCGGCCGGCCTGCAGATCGACCATCGGGTGCCGGGGATAGCCGGGGGCGACCCGGCCCAGCGCCTGCGGATCGCGCCACGGCGCATGCCGCAGCGCCACGGGCAGTGGCGCAAGTTCCGGCAGCCAGCGCGCGATGTACTCCCCCTGCGGGTCGAAGCGCCTGGCCTGCGACACCGGGTTGAAGATGCGGAAGTAAGGCGCGGCGTCGGCGCCGGTGCCCGCGACCCACTGCCAGCCCATCGTGTTGTTGGCGAGGTCGGCATCCAGCAGCGTCTGGCGGAACCACGCGGCGCCCTCGCGCCAGTGCATGCGCATGTGCTTGCACAGCCAGCTCGCCACCACCATGCGCACGCGGTTGTGCATCCAGCCGGTCGTCCAGAGCTCGCGCATGCCCGCATCCACGATGGGCACGCCGGTCCGCCCATGCCGCCAGCGCTCGAGCCTGGCGCGGTCCGGCCCCGCCCAGGGAAACGCATCGAAGCGGGCGTCGAGGTTGTGCTCGACGGTTTGAGGGAAGTGATGCAGCAGGTGGGCGGCGAACTCGCGCCAGACGAGCTGGCGCAGATAGGCCTCGACGTGTCCGTCCGGCACCGGCCCGCGTGCCGCCTCCACGGCCGCGGCGACGCGCCAGGGCGAGATCTCGCCGAAATGCAGGTGCGGCGACAGGCGCGAGGTGCCGCTGCGATCGGGGCGCTCCCGGCCGTCGGGGTAGTCGTGCAGCGCGCCATCGACGAAGGCCTCCAGCGCAGCTTGCGCGCCGGCCTCCCCAGGCTGCCAGTCGGACCAGAAGCCGCTGTCCCAGGGCTGCAGCGGCGCCAGCCGCAGCTGCTCGGGCAACACGCCCTCGGGTGCTTCGTCGGCATCCGGGATGCGCACCGGCGCTGGGCAGGCCGCGGCGGGATTCCAGCGCGCCCGCGCCGCACGCCAGAACGGCGTGAACACGCGGTAAGGCCCGCCCTTGCCCGTCGCCAGCTCCCAGGGCTCGAACAGCAGGGAGCCGTTGCGGCTCTCCACCTGCAGCCCCTGCGCGCGCAAGTCGCGCTTGACCTGCGCGTCGCGTCGCTCGACGTCCGGCTCGTAGCGCCGGTTCCAGAACACCGCCTCGGCATCCGTCGCCGCCGCCAGCGCCGAGAGCACCGGCAGCGCATGGCCGACGAACAGCCGCAGGCGGCTGCCGCGCATGCGAAGGTCGGCGTCGAGCGCGGCAAGCGAGCGAGCGCGCCAGGCATCGGAGGCCGCGCCGGCCCGGGCGTGGCCGTCGCCATCGGGGTCGTGGACATACACCGGCAGCACGGGCAGGCCGGTGCCCAGGGCCGCCTGCAGCGCGGGGTTGTCGGCGAGGCGCAGGTCGTTGCGGAACCAGACGATCGCGACGCCCATGCCTGCCCTCAGCGCTCGATGAAGCGCACGCGACGTGTGATCGAGCAGGTCAGCTCGTAACCGATGGTGCGCGCGGCCGACGCGATGGTCTCGACCGGCAGCTCCGCCCCCCAAAGCAGCACCGGGTCACCCACGCGCGCTCCGGGCACGTCGCGCAGGTCGATGGTCATCAGGTCCATGGAGACGCGCCCGATCACCTGCGTACGCCGGCCACCGACCAGCACGGGCGTCCCGGCCGGCGCGGCACGCGGATAGCCGTCGCCGTAGCCGATGGCCGCCACGCCCACCTCCATGTCCTCGGGGCATTCCCATGTGCCGGCATAGCCGATGCGCGCGCCGCGTCGCACGCGGTTCACCGCGATCAGGCGCGTGGACAGCGTCATCGCCGGGCGCAGGCCGAAGTCCGCACCCACGCGTCCGTCCACCACCGACATGCCGTACAGCGCGCCGCCCGGGCGGACCCAGTCATCGTGGGCCTCCGGCCAGCCGAGCACGGCCGCCGAGTTGGCGAGCGATCGCGCACCCGGCAGCCCAGCCGTCACCTCGCGGAAGACGGCCAGCTGCTCCCGGGTCTGCGCGCCGCGCGAGGGGCTGTCGGCGAACTCGTCCGAACTGGCGAAGTGGTTCATCAGCACGATGTCGCCCACCCTGCTCCCGCGCATCGCCGAAAGGCGCGCATGCGCATCTGCGAACGCCTCGGGCGCGAAGCCCAGCCGGTGCATGCCGCTGTCGAGCTTGAGCCAGCAGTCGAGCGGTTCGCCGGGCGCGGCCTGCTCGAGCATCTCCAGCTGCGAGGCATGGTGGATCGTCGTCCAGACGTTGAGTTCGCGCAGGCGCGGGATGTCACCCGGCTCGTCGAAGCCCGACAGCAGCAGGATCGGCTGGGAGATGCCGGCTGCACGCAGCCGCTCGGCATCCGACAGCGCGGCCACGCCGAAAGCGTCGGCACCTGCCAGCGCGCGCGCGACGCGTTCCAGGCCGTGGCCGTAGCCGTCCGCCTTGACCACGGCCATCACCCGGCTGCGCGGCGCGCGGGCGCGGACCTGCCCGAGGTTGTGACGCAGCGCGTCGACATGGATGGTGGCGGAAGTCGGTCGTGCCATCGCGACAGTCTAGGGTCTATCAATGCTATCGGCATGGGTCGCGTGCCGATAGCGTTGACAGACCCTGGCGGCCGCCGGCCGCGGATAGCAGCGCGCCGCGTCGCGGTCAGTGCACCAGTTCGTAACGGTAGCGATCCCGCAGGCGCTCGCTGAAGTACGCGCCCTGCGACGGCGCGTCCAGCAGCCGCCTCACCTCGTGCTCGGGCACGTCGAAGTACTGGTAGACCCGGCCGCTCGTGAATTCCACTTCGAGCACGTGCCGCGCCGGGTCATAGCCGACGCTGGCGAGGGCCTCCGACTCGAGCGGGATGCGGTCCACGAGCGTGAAGTAGCGCGGTCCCGGTCCGGGCCGGGTGAAGGCCGCGCCGCGCGGGCAGGCGCCGGATGAAACGCCCGGCTTGCGTCCTGCCCCGTCTCCGCCCCGTCGCCTTACTCGAACGAGCCGATCGAGTCGTGCGAGAGGTTGTCGAAGCGCGTGTACTCGCCGAAGAACTTGAGCTTGAACGATCCGGTCGGGCCGCTTCGCTGCTTGCCGATGATGACCTCGGCCAGTCCCTTGTCCGGCGAGTTTTCCTTGTTGTAGTAGTCGTCCCGGTAGATGAAGACGATCATGTCCGCGTCCTGCTCGATCGCGCCGGACTCGCGCAGGTCGGCCATGACCGGGCGCTTGTCGGTGCGCGTTTCCAGCGAGCGGTTGAGCTGGCTGAGCGCGATCACCGGCACGCCCAGCTCCTTCGCCAGGCCCTTGAGCGAGCGCGAGATTTCCGAGATCTCCGTCGCGCGGTTCTCGTTGTTGCCGGGCACGCTCATCAGCTGCAGGTAGTCGATGACGATCAGGCCCAGGCCGTGCTCGCGCTTGAGGCGGCGGGCCTTGGACGAGAGCTTGGCCGGCGACAGGCCCGGCTCGTCGTCGATGAAGATCTTGGCCTCGCGCAGCTGGCGGATCGCGCCGGTCACGCGGCTCCAGTCCTCGTCCTCGAGCTGGCCGGTGCGCAGGCGCTGGGCGTTGACGCGGCCGACCGACGAGATCAGGCGCATCGCGAGCTGCGCCGCGCTCATTTCCATCGAGAACACGGCCACCGGCAGCCGGCTCTTGAACGCGGCGAACTCGGCGATGTTGAGCGCGAGCGTGGTCTTGCCCATGGCCGGGCGCGCCGCGAGGATGATGAGGTCGGTCTTCTGCAGGCCGGCCGTCATCTCGTCGAAGTCGCTGTAGCCGGTCGGCAGGCCGGTCACGCCGCTGCCGTTGGCATAGCGCGTCTGCAGATCGTCGAAGGCCTCCGACAGCGCCTTGGTGACGGGCGTGAAGTCGCTGCGCCCGGCGCGATTGGCCTGCGAGATCGCCAGCACCTCGCGCTCGGCCTCCTCCAGGATCTCCGCGCTCTCGCGCCCGTCGGGCTGGAAGGCGTTGTTGACGACCTCGGTGCCGACCTCGATCAGCTGCCGCAGCACGGCCTTGTCGCGCACGATCTCCGCATAGGCGGCGATGTTCGCGGCCGAAGGCGTGGTGCTCGCGAGCTCGATCAGGTACGCGCCGCCGGCCACCATCTCCGACTGCCCCATCGACTCGAACCACTCGCCCAGCGTGACGGCGTCGAAGGGCTTGTTCTTCTCGGCAAGCTCGCGGATCGCGCGGAAGATCAGTTGGTGGTCGCGGCGGTAGAAGTCGCTGTCGCTGAGGACGTCGGCGACGCGGTCGTAGGCGTCGGGCGCGAGCATGAGCCCACCCAGCACGGCCTGCTCCGCCTCCACCGACTGCGGTGGAACGCGCAGCTGGTCCACGCGCTGCTCGGCGCGGGTTTCGAAGCGTTTGTCGTTGCGGAAGCCGGCGCGTGCACTCATCGGGATACTGCCTCGGTGGCCCTCTCGGGCCCATGGATCATCACGGCATCCTAGCCAGCGACCGCCTGCTTCCGTTGCAGATAAGTCTGTGGACAAGTCGGGATAAGTCGACCGCCTTGTCGCATGCGGGCGTCTCTCCTGCTGCGATTTGGCCGTTCAGCGCGGCAGGGCCCGCCCCCCGGCGGATCACGACGGATGTGCAACCAGCGAGGTGCCGCATCGCACGGGACACGCGCGGGCAGTCCCCCACCCCTCATCGCAGCCATCGACGGTATCGCACGCGGTCCACGTTCATCCGCGCGGGCCGGCGGCTGGACGTCGACACGGCATACCCGAACGACGCGCAACGAAAAGGGCGCCTCGCGGCGCCCTCTTCTTTCCATGATCGATGTCGCGATCAGGCCTGTTCGCCGACCACGATGACCTTCACGGTCTGCTCGATGTCGGCATGCAGACGCACGACGACTTCGTACTCGCCGGTGCGACGGAACGGGCCTTCGCCCATCACGACTTCCGACTTGTCGACCTTGTGGCCGAGCTTGGTGAGCTGCTCGGCGATGTCGCGCGGCGTGACCGAGCCGAACAGCTTGCCTTCGGCCGACGCATTCGCGCTGAGGGTGACCTCGACGCCCTCGAGCTCGGCGCGGCGCTTCTCGGCGCCTTCCAGCTGGGCCTTGGCCTTGGCCTCGAACTCGGCGCGGCGCGCCTCGAAGTCGGCCAGGTTCGCCGGGGTGGCCGGAACGGCCTTGCCCTGCGGCACGAGGAAGTTGCGGCCGTAGCCCGGCTTGACGGTGACCTTGTCGCCGAGCTTGCCGAGGTTGGTGACGTTCTGCAGGAGGATGAGCTGCATGGTGATGTTCCGTATTCGTTAGTGCCGCGCGGCCGGTGCCGGGCGACACAGCGGATCGCTGTCCGAATGGATGGGATCGCGGGTGCTTCCTGTCGAAGAGTCCGCACATGGGTGTGCGGGCTTTTCCGAAGGATCCGGATAACGGCCCGCATGTGGAGGTGCGGGCCTTTCCGGGGAACCCGGATTTACGCGTTGTGGTTGTCGGTGTACGGGATCAGCGCCAGGTAACGGGCGCGCTTGACCGCCGTGGCCAGCTGGCGCTGGTACTTCGACTTGGTGCCGGTGACGCGGCTGGGGACGATCTTGCCGGTCTCGGTGAGGTACTGGCGCAGGGTGTTGAGATCCTTGTAGTCGATCTCCTTCACACCCTCGGCCGTGAACTTGCAGAACTTGCGGCGACGGAAAAACTTGGACATGGACGTGTTCCTCAGGCGGCTTCGGCGTTGTCGGAGGCTTCGGCGGCGGGAGCGGCCTCGCCCTCGTCGTCACGGCGGCGGCGCTCGCCGCGCTCGCCCTTGTCGCCCTTCTCGTCCTTGAACTTCATGATCAGGGACTGCTCGGTCTCCGGGCCGTCGCGCTTGATCACGAGGTGGCGCAGGACCGCGTCGTTGAAGCGGAAGCTGTCGACCAGCTCGTTCATCGTGGCCTGGGTGGCCTCGATGTTGAGCATGACGTAGTGGGCCTTGACCAGGTTCTGGATCGGATAGGCCAGCTGGCGGCGGCCCCAGTCTTCCAGGCGGTGCACCTTGCCCTCGGCGCCTTCGATCAGCGCCTTGTAGCGCTCGATCATGGCCGGCACCTGCTCGCTCTGGTCCGGATGGACCAGGAACACGACTTCGTAATGACGCATTTTCGTTTCCTTGTGGATGGCGGCGCGTGGGCGCCGGTCAGCCCCCCGCGATACCGCCGCGGTGGAGCAAGGTCGCCACGACCCGGAGGCCGCGGAGCCGGAAATTATGGCAGCTCAAGGGCTTACGTGCAAAGGGCGTGAAACGGCGGTGCCCGGCCGCTCCCAGGCGCCGGGTAACCGCCAGCGGGCGCGATCCGTGCCGCGCAGACGGGACGGCCGGGCATGCCGACCCCGGCGGCCACCGGGCGACGGCAGGCGGCCTCAGCCGGATGGGACGGCTATTTCGCCGCCGCTCCGCCCGCCGTGGCCGACGCGGCGGCCGGTCGCGCCTTCCGGCCGGCGATCCACCTGTCGATATGCGCCTCGAGCACCGACAGCGGCACCGATCCCGTGGCGAGCACGGCATCGTTGAAGTCGCGGAGGTCGAAGCGGTCGCCCAGAGCCACGCGCGAGCGCTCGCGCAGCTCGGAGATCTTCAGCTGGCCGATCTTGTAGCCCAGCGCCTGCCCCGGCCAGGAGATGTAGCGGTCGATCTCGTTGACGATGTCCTGCCGCGTCTTGGGCGCGTTGTCCATGAAGTAGGCAATGGCCCGGTCGCGGCTCCAGCCCTTGCTGTGCATGCCCGTGTCCACCACGAGCCGCACGGCGCGCCACATGTCGTAGGCGAGCTGGCCCATGCGGTCGTAGGGGTCGTCATAGAGCCCCATGTCGTAGCCGAGGCGCTCCGCATACAGCCCCCAGCCCTCTCCGTTGGCGGTGAAGTAGCTGGTGCGGCGGAAGTTGGGCACGTCCTCCAGCTCCATGCTGCGCGCGAACTGGAAGTGATGGCCGGGCACGGCCTCGTGCAGCGACAGCGCCATCATCTCCCAGGTCGGGCGCGCCTCCGGCTTGTAGAGGTTGACGTAGTAGAAGCCTGCGCGGCTGCCGTCGAGCGCACCGGGCTGGTAGTAGGCGGTCGTGGTATCCGGCGCGATGGCGTCGGGGATCGGCCGCACGCCGTAGGGCAGCCGCGGGATGGTGCGGAATACCTTCACGAGTTCCGGGTCGATGCGCTTGCTGATCGCCTGGTAGGCCTCGAGCAGTTCCGCCGGCGTCTTCTTGAAGAATTTCGGGTCGGTACGCAGGTGGTCGAAGAACTGCGCCAGCGTCCCCTTGAAGCCGACCTCCTCGCGGACCTTCTCCATCTCCGCGCGGATGCGCGCGACCTCCTTCAGGCCGATGTCGTGGATCTGGTCGGCGGTCAGATCGGTGGTGGTGAAGAAGCCGGCCAGGAAGTCGTAATAGGCCCGCCCGTCGGGCAGGTCGACCGCCGCAGTCGTGCTGCGCGTACCCGGGAGGTACTCCTTCTCGAAGAAGGTCGCCAGCTCGCGGTAGGCCGGGACCACGCGCTCACGGATCACCTGCGCCGCGCGCGCCTGCAGGCGGGACCGGTCGGCCGCCCCGAGCGAGCCGGGCATCTTCGCGAAAGGCGCGTAGAAGCGGCTCCTGGTCGGGTCGTCGACCAGCTGGGCCGCGATCTGCGCCGGCACGCGCTCCATCAGCACGCGTGGCGGCGTGTTGCCGGCCTTCAGGCCCTCGCGCATGAGCGCGATGTTCTGCTCGACGACGGTGGGCAGCGCTTCCAGGCGACGGATCCAGTCCTCGTAGTCCTTGACGGTGGAGAAGCGCAGGATCTCCACCATCTCGTCGGCGGTCTGCACCCCGCCGCGCTGGGACAGCGGACGCTGCCATTCGTTGAAGCGCTGGCGCTCCACCGAGCGCTCCAGCGACCAGGCGAAGACGTCGTAATTGAGGCGGTCCGCCTCCGACAGCGCGTTGCGGTCGATCGCCCTCAGGCGGGCGAGCGCCGCCCGGTCGGCCGCCTGGCGGGCTCGGATGGCGTCGAGACTGTAGTCGGTCCAGCGGTCGTTCCAGCGCAGGTCGCCGTCGGCCGACGCGCTTTCCGGCGACTCGCGCAGGCCGCGCTCCCATTCCTCGTCGAAGAGGGCGTGCAAGGCGCGGCTGGCCTCGCTGGCCGCCGGACGGGCCTGCGTGACGGGTGCCTGGGCCCGGGCGGGATGGGAGGCGAGGGCCGCCGACAGCGCGACGGCGAGCAGGACGGGACGCAGCATCCGAAAGACTCCGGGCAGTGAACGCCCCGAGTCTAGCGCCGCCCCGGGCCGGCGCCGGGTGCCGTCAGTCCTGGTCGGCGGTGGTGAAGCTCTCGCCGCAGCCGCATTCGGCACGCACGTTCGGATTGCGGAACACGAACTGCTCGCCGAGCGTCTGGCGGACGAGGTCGATCTCCGTGCCATCGACGATGGGCAGGCTGGCCTCGTCCACGAAGATCCGCACGTCCTCCTGGAGGAAGACGCGGTCGCCCGCCCCGCTTTCCTTCGCCAGGTCGGCCACGTACTGCCAGCCCGAGCAGCCGGTGCGCTTGACGCCGAACCGCAGGCCCAGCGATCCGGGCGACTCCGCGAGGTAGCGGCGGACGCGGTCGAGCGCGGCGGGGGCGAGGGAAACGGCCATGGAGAACTCCGGAAAACACCTTGTCGGAACGGGGGCGAGTATAGGC
The DNA here is from genome assembly GCA_049323195.1 of Pseudomonadota bacterium. Classification (GTDB taxonomy): domain Bacteria; phylum Pseudomonadota; class Gammaproteobacteria; order Xanthomonadales; family Xanthomonadaceae; genus Cognatilysobacter. The sequence continues at coordinate 16,823 of JBMOOW010000160.1, forward strand.
GGCGCGCTGCGCGCCACCGGCAACAGCACGTAAACTCTTCGTCCCCCCAGATCGGGCCCGCGGGCCGGAGTTTCAAGCCATGGTGGTCAGCGCATGACGGTCATCAGCGTGCAGCAGGCGCTCGCGGGCAAGGTGCCGCTGGGCGGCGACGTCACCGTGCGCGGCTGGGTCCGCACCCGCCGCGACTCCAAGGCCGGCCTCAGCTTCGTCAACCTGAGCGACGGCTCGTGCTTCGCGCCGATCCAGGTGGTGGCACCGGCCGACCTGCCGAACTACGAGAGCGAGGTGAAGCGCCTCACCGCCGGCTGCGCCGTGATCGCGCGCGGCACGCTGGTGCAGTCGCAGGGCCAGGGGCAGTCGTTCGAGATCCAGGCCTCCGCGATCGACGTGGTCGGCTGGGTGGAGGACCCGGAGACGTATCCGATCCAGCCCAAGGCGCATTCGCTGGAGTTCCTCCGCGAGGTGGCGCACCTGCGCCCGCGCACGAACCTGTTCGGCGCGGTCACGCGCATCCGCCACACGCTCGCCAACGCCATGCACCGCTTCTTCCACGAGCGCGGCTACTTCTGGGTCAATACGCCGATCATTACCACGTCCGATGCCGAGGGCGCGGGGCAGATGTTCCGCGTGTCCACCCTCGACATGACCAACCTGCCGCGCGATGGCAAGGGCAACGTGGACTTCTCGCGCGACTTCTTCGGCAAGGAGGCGTTCCTGACCGTCTCGGGCCAGCTCAACGTCGAGGCCTACTGCCTGGCGCTGAGCAAGGTCTACACCTTCGGGCCGACGTTCCGCGCCGAGAATTCGCACACCACGCGCCACCTGGCCGAGTTCTGGATGATCGAGCCGGAGATCGCGTTCGCGGACCTGGCCGAGGACGCGTCGGTGGCCGAGGACTTCCTGAAGTACCTGTTCCGCGCGGTGCTGGACGAGCGCGCCGACGACATGGCCTTCATCGCCGAGCGCGTGCAGAAGGATGCGGTGACGCGGCTCGAAGCGTTCATCAACGCGCCTTTCGAGCGCATCGAGTACTCCGATGCGATCGCTTTGCTGCAGAAGTCGGGCGAGAAGTTCGACTTCCCGGTCGAGTGGGGCCTGGACCTGCAGACCGAGCACGAGCGCTGGCTCACCGAACAGCACGTCGGCCGCCCGGTCGTGGTCATGAACTACCCCGAGCACATCAAGGCGTTCTACATGCGCCTCAACGACGACGGCAGGACCGTCGCCGCGATGGACGTGCTCGCCCCCGGCATCGGCGAGATCATCGGCGGCAGCCAGCGCGAGGAGCGCCTGGATGTGCTCGACCGCCGCATGGCGCAGTTCGGCCTCGACGCCGAGCACTACGGCTGGTACCGCGACTTCCGCCGCTACGGCACCGTCCCCCACGCCGGCTTCGGCCTGGGCTTCGAGCGCCTGGTGGTCTACGTCTGCGGCCTCTCGAACATCCGCGATGCCATTCCCTACCCGCGTGCGCCGGGCCAGGCGGAGTTCTGATGATCCTGTTCCTGGCGCTGTGCTTCGTGGGCGTCGCCATCGGCGGCGCCACCGCGCTGGCGATCTTCTGGCCGCTCGCGCTGGTGCACATCCGCGACCGGCATCCGGACGTGGCCGCGCGGCTGGGCCCCGGCGCCTTCTACCGGCCGTCGGCGCTGGCCTGGCTGCTTCGAGGCGACTATCGCGCGACGGGCGACCGCAACCTCAGCGGCCTGGCGACCCCGGCGCGCGTATCCCTGATGACGATCATCGGCGGCCTGCTGGCCGCCTGGCTGCTCTGGCTGGCTTCCTGGTGGATGGGCGCATGAGCGATACCCGCGACGAATGGTGGCTCGCAACCGCCGGCAATACCCTGATCTGGGCGCGCCTGCGCGTCCTGGAAGCCGGCACCGCCGAGGTCTTCGACTGCGATGGCGCCACCCTGCCCTACGACAGCGAGGACAGTGCCCGCGCCGCCCTGATGGACGCCGAGTTCGTGGCGCTGGACGGGCTGGACGACGAGGATGCGGCCGCACGCGGCATCGACCTGTCCACGCTCGCTCCGCCGCGCGGGAACGATCCGGAGGCGCTGCGTCCGCAGATGGTCATGCGCCTGCCGCCCAGGCAGTGAGCCGGCAGCGGCGCCGGACCGTTCGGGCCGGTCGCGCCGTTGCCACTGCCGCCGCCCCGCGCGGCGGTCCTGCATGCCCCCTCGCCCGCCCTGCGCGGGCCAATGCCGAGGACTGACCATGGATCTCGACCTCACCGGCCGCCACGCCCTCGTCTGCGGTGCCTCCGAAGGCATCGGACGCGCCGCCGCGCATGAGCTGGCGCTGCTCGGCGCCGACGTGACGGTCCTCTCGCGCCGCGCGGACGTGCTGCACGACGTGGCCAGCTCCCTGCCGGTGCGTGGCGCGCAGGCCCACGGCGTGCTCGCGGCCGACGTGTCGGACCTCGACCAGCTGGACCGCCGCGTGCGCAAGCAGGTGGCGGCCAGGCCTGTCCACATCCTCGTGAACAACACGGCCGGCCCGCCCGGTGGCCCGGCGCATGGGGCGACGCTCGACGCATACCGCGATGCCTTCGCCCGGCACGTGCTGGCCGGGCAGGTACTGGTCGCCGCGACGCTCGACGGCATGCGCGCGGCGGGCTGGGGGCGCATCGTCAACGTGGTTTCGACCTCGGTACGCGAGCCGATCCCCAACCTCGGCGTATCGAACACCGTCCGCGGCGCCGTCGCCGGCTGGGCGAAGACGCTCTCGCGCGAGCTGGGGCCACACGCCATCACCGTGAACAACGTCCTGCCCGGCTACACCCGGACGGCGAGGCTGGCGCAGATCCTGGCCGATCGCGCGCGGGCGGCGGGACAGAGCGAGCAGGACGTCGCCGACGCCATGCTGCGCACGGTGCCCGCCGGCCGTTTCGCGGAGGCGCACGAGGTGGCCGCCGCAATCGCCTTCCTCTGCTCGCCGGCAGCGGGCTACGTCAATGGCGTCAGCCTGGCCGTGGACGGCGGCCGCATGCAGTCCATCTGACCGGCCGGGCGCTAGGCTAGCCGCATGCGACTGACACACTGGATCGACGGCCGACCCTGCGAGCCTTCCAGCGGCCGCTGGCTCGACGTCTTCGAGCCGGCCACGGGCAAGGCGTTCGGCCAGGTGGCGGCGGGGGACCGCGCCGACGTGGACGCTGCCGTCGCCGCGGCCGCGCGCGCCGCCGGCCCCTGGGCGGAACTGCGTGCAAGCGAGCGGGCGCGCTGGCTCGAACGGCTGGCCGATGCGCTCGAACAGCGGCTGGACGACTTCGCGGCCGCCGAGTCGCGCGATGCCGGCAAGCCCATCCGCCTCGCCCGCGGCATCGAGATCCCGCGTGCGGTGTCGAACTTCCGCTTCTTCGCGCACGCCGCCACCCAGTTCGCCAGCGAATCGCACCACGGCGAGGCCGGCCTCAACTACACCCTGCGCTCTCCGCTCGGCGTGGTCGCGGCGATATCGCCCTGGAACCTGCCGCTGTATCTCCTGACCTGGAAGATCGCGCCCGCGCTCGCGGCCGGCAACGCGGTCGTCGCCAAGCCTTCCGAAGTCACGCCGTGGACCGCGACGCTGCTGGGCGAGCTGGCCGCCGACATCGGCCTTCCGCCCGGCGTGCTCAACATCGTGCATGGCACGGGACCCGACGCGGGCGAGCCGCTGGTGACGCATGCGCAGGTCCGCGCCGTCACCTTCACCGGCAGTACCGCCGTGGGTCGCCGCATCGCCGGGCTCGCCGCGCCGCTGCTGCGCAGGACCTCGCTGGAGCTCGGCGGCAAGAACGCGACGATCGTCTTCGCGGACGCGCCCTGGCGCGAGCACATCGACCTCATCGTCCGCTCCGCCTTCCAGAACTCCGGGCAGATCTGCCTCTGCGGCTCGCGCATCCTGGTCGAACGCGGCATCCTCGGCGAGTTCCGCGAAGCCTTCATCGCGCGTGCCCAGGCCCTGCGGGTGGGCGATCCGATCGACGAAGCGACCGACCTCGGCCCGCTGGTGTCGCAGGCGCATTTCGACAAGGTGATGGCGGCGATCGGGCGGGCGCGCGCGGAAGGCGGCCGCGTGCTCTGCGGCGGCCAGCCGCTGCCGGGCGACGGCTGGTTCGTGCCGCCCACGGTCATCGAGGGCCTCGGACCGGACTGCGCCACCAACCGGGAGGAGATCTTCGGCCCGGTCGCGACCCTGCAGGCCTTCGATGACGAGCCGCAGGCCCTCGCCCTCGCCAATGCCTGCGACTACGGCCTCGCCGCCTCCGTATGGACGCGCGACCTCGGCCGCGCGCATCGCCTGGCGCACCGCCTGCGCGTGGGCATGGTCTGGATCAATACCTGGATGCAGCGCGACCTGCGCACGCCATTCGGCGGCGTGGGCGCTTCCGGACTGGGCCGCGAGGGCGGCCTGGAAGCGATGCGCTTCTTCACCGAGCCCAAGAACATAGGCCTGAGCCTGGAGAACTGCCCGTGACCTACTCGATCACCGACCTGCTGGCCCGCAATCGCGACTGGGCCGACCGCGTCGTGCAGGAAGACCCCGACTTCTTCGCGCGCCTGTCCGGCCAGCAGGCGCCCGAATACCTGTGGATCGGCTGCTCCGACTCGCGCGTGCCGGCCAACCAGATCATCGGCATGGCGCCCGGCGAGGTCTTCGTCCATCGCAACATCGCGAACGTGGTCGTGCATACCGACCTCAACTGCCTCTCGGTCATCCAGTTCGCGGTGGACGTGCTGCAGGTCAAGCACATCCTCGTGGTGGGCCACTACGGTTGCGGCGGCGTACACGCGGCGCTGACACAACGCCGACTCGGCCTCGCCGACAATTGGGTGCGCCACGTCGCCGACGTGGCCGAGAAGCATGGCCCCTGCCTCCAGGCGGCGGGCGACGCGCAGGCGCAGCACGACCGGCTGTGCGAGCTCAACGTGCTGCAGCAGGTGGTCAATGTCTGCCGGACCACCATCCTGCGCGACGCCTGGGCCCGCGGGCAGGACGTCACCGTCCACGGCTGGGTTTACCGGCTGGAGGACGGCCTGGTGCGCGACCTGGGCCTGCACGTCGGCCCGGGCGACAGCGTCGCCGACTGCCATGCGCAGGCACTGGCCCGCATCGAAACCCGGAGCGACAGCAAATGACCGAAAGCATCATCATCGAGGACAAGGCGCCGACCCCCGTGGGCCAGTACCCGCACGCGCGCCGCGTCGGCAACCTGCTCTTCCTTTCGGGCATCGGGCCGCGTGATCCGGACACCGACGCGGTGAGCGGCGACGTGCACGACCAGGAAGGCAACCTGGTCTGCTACAACATCGAGGCGCAGTGCCGGGCCGTGTTCCGCAACGTGCGCGCCGTGCTGGAGGCCGCCGGCGCGAAGTGGGAGGACCTGGTCGAGGTCACCGTCTACCTGACCGACCTGCCGCGCGACTTCCGCATCTACAACGCGATCTGGGCCGAGTATTTCCCGGACGCCGCGAACGCGCCCTGCCGGACCACCGTCGGCGTCAGCTGGCTGCCCACGCCGATCGCGGTGGAAGCCAAGTGCATCGCGGTGCTGCGCCAGTGAAGCTGCCCGGCCCGATCGACCTGCAGCGCTGGGTGGACGAGCACCGCGAGCTGCTGCGCCCGCCGGTCGGCAACAAGTGCATCGTCGACGACGACTACATCGTGATGATCGTCGGCGGCCCGAACGCCCGCACCGACTATCACTTCGAGGAGGGGCCGGAGTTCTTCTACCAGCTCGAGGGCGAGATGGTGCTGCGCGTCCAGGAGGACGGTGCGGTGCGCGACATCCCGATCCGCGCCGGCGAGATGTTCTACCTCCCGCCGCGCGTGCCGCACAGCCCGCAGCGCAGCGAAGGCGGCGTGGGGCTGGTGATCGAGCGCCGGCGCCTGCCGCACGAGGACGATGCGCTCATGTGGTTCTGCGAGCGCTGCAACGCCAAGGTCTACGAGGAGTTCTTCCACCTGGTCGACATCGAGCAGGATTTCTTCCGGATCTTCGAGCGCTTCTACCGCGACGACGCCCTGCGCACCTGCAAGGCCTGCGGCCACCTCAACCCGCGCCCGGGCCGCTACGAGCTGCAGGCGGACTCCGAAGCCGACGTCACCTGAGGCCCGTAGCGGCGGCGGCCTCGGGTATCTTTGCTGCCTCGCCCGACACCGCGTACCGCGCCCGTGCTGAAGATCGATACCCATGCCCACTACCTGCCGCGCGACTGGCCCGATCTCGCGCGCAAGTACGGTGACGCGCGCTTCCCGGTCATCCACCACACCGACGACGGCCGCCACCGCATCTACAAGGACGGCAAGTTCTTCCGCGAGATCTTCAGCAAGACCTGGGACCCGCGCGAACGCATCGACGACTACGCGCGCTTCGGCGTGCAGGTGCAGGTCATCAGCACCGTGCCGGTGATGTTCAGCTACTGGGCCAGGCCGCAGCATGCGCTGGAGCTGCACCAGGCGCTCAACGACCACATGGCGCAGACCGTTCGCGACCATCCGCGCCACTACGCCGGCATCGGCACGGTGCCGCTGCAGTCGCCCCGCCTCGCCGTTCAGGAGCTGGAGCGCTGCATGGACCAGCTCGGCCTGCAGGGCGTGCAGATCGGCAGCCACGTGGGTAACTGGAACCTGGACGCGCCGGAGCTCTTCGAGTTCTTCCAGGCCGCCAGCGAGCTGGGTGCGGCGATCCTCGTGCATCCCTGGGACATGATGGGCACCGAGTCCATGCCCAAGTACTGGCTGCCCTGGCTGGTGGGCATGCCGGCCGAGCAATCGCGCGCGGCCTGTTGCCTGATCTTCGGCGGCGTGCTCGAGCGGCTGCCGAAACTGAGGATCTGCCTGGCGCACGGCGGCGGCTCGTTCCCCTACACCATCGGCCGCATCGAGCACGGCTTCAACATGCGGCCGGACCTCGTCGCCACCGACAATCCCCGCAACCCGCGGGACTACCTGTCGCGGCTGTACTTCGATTCCTGGGTGGCCGACCCGCGCGCGCTGCAGTACCTGCTCGACACCTGCGGCACCGAGCGCGTGATGCTGGGCACCGACTACCCCTTCCCGCTGGGCGAGCAGGAACCGGGCGCCGGGATCGCCGCACTCGATCTTTCCGACACCGACCGCGCGCGGCTCTACCACGGCACCGCCCTGGAATGGCTCGGGCTCCCGTTGTCGCGCTTCGCCTGAGACCCGGCATGACCGACCTGCATACCGACGCGCACGCCGCGGCCCTCGACGCTGCCGACCCGCTGCGCGGCTTCCGCGACGAGTTCCTGATTCCCCGCCACGACGGCGAGCCGATGGCCTACTTCGTCGGCAATTCGCTCGGCCTCCAGCCGCGCGGCGCGCGCACGCACGTGGAGACGGTGCTGCGCAAATGGGAGGAGGAAGCAGTCGAAGGCCACTTCACCGGCGAGGCCCAGTGGATGAGCTACCACGAGCTCGTGCGCGAGCCGCTGGCGCGCCTGGTCGGCGCGAAGCCGGTGGAAGTGGTGGCGATGAACACGCTCACCGTCAACCTGCACCTGCTGATGGCGAGCTTCTACCGTCCGACCCGCGAGCGTCCCGCGCTGCTGATCGAGGCCGGTGCGTTCCCGTCGGACCGCCACGCGGCCGAATCGCAGGTGCGCTTCCACGGCTTCGACCCGGCGACCGACCTCATCGAGGTGCAACCCGACGGGCCGGGCGGCCTGTTCTCCATAGATGCGATCGCTGCGGAGATCGAGCGCCATCGCGACCGGCTCGCGCTCGTGCTATGGCCGGGCGTGCAGTACCGGACGGGTCAGGCCTTCGACCTGCAGGCCATCGCGGGCCTGGCCCATGCGGCCGGCGCGCAGTGCGGCTTCGACCTGGCGCATGCGGTCGGCAACCTCCACCTGCAACTTCACGACAGCGGCGCCGACTTCGCCGCCTGGTGCCACTACAAGTACGTCAACTCCGGCCCCGGCGCGGTGGGCGGGGCCTTCGTGCACGAGCGGCATGCGCATGCCGATCTGCCCCGCTTCGCGGGCTGGTGGGGCCACGATGCCTCGAGCCGCTTCCGCATGGGGCCCGAGTTCCATCCCGCGCCCGGGGCCGATGGCTGGCAGCTGAGCAACCCGCCCATCCTCGCCATGGCGCCGTTGCGCGCGTCGCTGGAGCTGTTCGACCGGGCCGGCCTGCCGGCGCTTCGCACCAAGTCGCGCTCGCTGACCGGCTACCTCGAAGCGCTGATCGACGCCGGGCTCGGAGACGTACTGGAAATCGTGACCCCGCGCGATCCCGCCCAGCGTGGCTGCCAGCTGTCGCTGCGCGTCCGGGGCGGGCGCGAACAGGGCCGCGCGCTGTTCGAACACCTGGCCGCGCATGGCGTGCTGGGCGACTGGCGCGAGCCCGACGTCATCCGCATCTCGCCCGCCCCGCTCTACAACAACCACGCCGACGTGCTGCGTTTCGCGCGCGCGGTCGCAGGCTGGCGCGCATGACGCCGCGGTTGGGTTTCCTGAAGCCAAGCGGCCCGGCTTCGACCCGGCAGGCCGCCGCCCGATCGTCCAGACTGTCCACACCACGCCGCGCCTGAGGCCTCCGTGACCGCACCGAGCGACCGCCACATCACCATCATCGGCGCCGGCCTCGCGGGCGCGCTGCTCGCCACGCTGCTGGTGCGGCGCGGCTGGCAGGTCGATGTCTACGAGAAGCGTGGCGACCCGCGTGTGCAGGGCTACGCCGGCGGTCGTTCGATCAACCTCGCCCTGGCGGAGCGTGGCCGCCACGCGCTTCGCCTGGCAGGCGCCGACGACGCTGTGATGCAACAGGCCGTGATGATGCGGGGCCGCATGGTGCACTTCGCGGACGGCCGCACCGACCTGCAGCGCTACGGACGTGACGACAGCGAGGTGATCTGGTCGGTCCACCGCGGCGAGCTCAACATCATCCTGCTCGGGATCGCCGAAGCCGCTGGCGCCCGCGTGCATTTCCACCGGGGCCTGTCGGGCGTGGACTTCGACGGCCATGTCGCCACGTTCCGGGACGACCGCGACGGCTCGCTGCACCAGGCGCGCTTTGGCAGCCTGATCGGCGCCGACGGCGCGGGTTCCGCGCTGCGGCACGCGATGGCCCCGCGGGCGGGGCTCGGCGAGCGCACCGAGTCGCTCGGGCATTCCTACAAGGAGCTGGAGATCCCGCCGGCCGACGACGGCGCCTTCCGCATCGAGCCCAACGCCCTGCACATCTGGCCACGCGGGCGTTACATGTGCATCGCCCTTCCCAACGACGAACGCACGTTCACGGTCACGCTCTTCCTTCCGAACGAGGGCGACCCGAGCTTCGCCAGCATCCGCACCGGCGCCGAGGCCCATGCGCTCTTCGCGCGCGACTTCGCCGACGCGCTGCCGCTGATCCCGCGGCTGGAGCACGACTTCGAGCACAACCCCACGGGCCTGCTCGCCACGCTCTATCTCGATCGCTGGCACCTGGGCGGCGCTGCCGTGCTCCTGGGCGACGCCGCCCATGCGATGGTGCCCTTCCACGGCCAGGGCATGAACTGCGCCTTCGAGGACTGCGTGGCGCTGGCCGACCATCTCGATCGCGCGCCCGACTGCGAATCCGCCTTCGCCGCCTTCCAGGCCGAGCGGCTGCCCAATGCCCGGGCGATCCAGCAGATGGCGCTCGAGAACTACCTCGAGATGCGCGATCGCGTCGACGACGACGACTACCTGCTGCAGCGCGCCCTCGAGCGGCTGCTCGCCGAACGCCACCCGAGGCGTTACGTGCCGCGCTACTCCATGGTCAGCTTCATGCGCGTGCCCTACGCCGTGGCCTTCGAGCGCGGCCAGGTGCAGCGGGCGCTGCTCGCCGAACTCACGGCCGGCCATGCGAGCCTGGACACGCTGGACTGGTCGCATGTGGACCGGCGCGTGCTGGAAACGCTGCCGATGCTGGACGAGGCGGGGCCGTGACCGACAGCTTCTTCTTCTACGACCTCGAAACCTTCGGGGCCTGCCCGCGCCGGAGCCGCATCGCGCAGTTCGCGGCCATCCGCACGGACACCTCGCTGGACCAGGTCGACGACCCCGTCTGCTTCTACGTGAAGCCGGCCGACGACCTGCTGCCCTCGCCCGGCGCGACCATGGTCACCGGCATCACGCCACAGCACGCCTGCGACCACGGCGTGAACGAGGCCGAGGCCTTCGCACGCATCTTCGAGCAGATGATGCGGCCCGGCACCTGCACGGCCGGCTACAACTCGATCCGCTTCGACGACGAGTTCGTGCGCCACGGGCTGTTCCGCAACTTCTACGACCCCTACGAGCGCGAGTGGCGCGGCGGCAACTGCCGCTGGGACCTGCTGGACGTCATGCGGCTGGCCCATGCGCTCCGCCCCGATGGCATCGAATGGGTCTACCGCGAGGACGGCACGCCCACCTTCACGCTCGAGGGCCTCGCCAAGGCCAATGGCGTGCGCGACGGCGACGCCCACGAAGCGCTGTCCGACGTACGCGCGCTGATCGGCCTGGGCCGACGCCTGCGCGGTGCCCAGCCGCGCCTCTGGGACTACTGCCTGCGCCTGCGCGACAAGCGCTTCGCCGCGAGCCTGCTCGACGTCGTTCACATGACGCCGGTGCTGCACGTCTCGCAGCGCTTCCCGGCGAGCCGGCTCTGCACCGCGCCGGTGGCGCCGCTGGCCGTGCATCCGCGCATCGGCAACCGTGTCATCGTCGTCGACCTGCTGCAGGACCCCGAGCGACTGCTGCGCGAGGATGCCGACACCATCGCCGACATGCTCTACGTGCCCCAGAGCCAGCTGCCGCCCGGCACGGAGCGCATCGCCCTCAAGGAAGTCCACCTCAACCGCTGCCCGGCCCTGGTGCAGTGGGACCACCTGCGCGAGGCCGACCTCGCACGGCTGCGCATCGACCCGGCGACCGTCGAGCGCAATCTCTCCCGCCTTCGCGCGGCAGGCCCCGAGGTCGCCGAGAAGGTGCGCCGCGTCTATGCCCGCGCGATCGACCGGCCGCCATCGGACTGCGATGCGAGCCTGTACGACGGCTTCCTGCCCGACGAGGACCGTGCGCATTTCCCGCGCGTGCGCGCCAGCCCGCCGTCGGCGCTGGCCGGCGCGGACTTCGGCTTCCGCGACGCGCGCTTGCCGGAACTTCTGTTCCGCTACCGGGCGCGCAACTGGCGCGAGACCCTGGCACAGGGCGAGCGCGTCCGCTGGGACGGCTACCGGCGCGAGCGCCTGGCCGATCCGTCGCGGTCGGAGAACACGTTCGAAACCTACTTCGGCGAACTGGATGCGTTGCGCGCGGGGCATGGGGAGGACGTGCGCGTGCGGGCGCTGCTCGATGCCCTGGAGGACTGGGGCCGCGGCCTGCGTGCCGAGCTGGCCTGATCTCGGCGTGGTGCTCACAACGGCCGCGTAAGCTTCCCGCCATCGTCCAGCCCCGTCCTCCATGAAGAAGCTCCTCGCCCTCCTCCTGCTCGCCATGCTCGCGCTCGCGGCCTACGTCGCCGCCGGGCCCTTCATTGCGCTGCATGCCATCCGGGACGACGTGCAACGTGGGGACATGCGCGGCCTGGAGCGTCACGTCGACTTCCCGCTGGTGCGCGCTAGCGTGCGCGCCCAGCTGGAGGACTACATCGCGCGACGCATGGCCGAGCCGGACCTGCCCGCGGAGCTCCGCGGCATCGGCGCACAGGTCACTCAAGGCCTGGCCGGCGGTGTCGTCGACCTTCTGGTGACGCCCGCAGGAATCGGCGCGGTGCTGCAGGGACGCTCCATCGTGCGCCGCGTGATGGGCCTGCCCCCGGAACGCACGCCCTCGGGCGAGCCACAGCCGGGCAGCCTCGACCCCCTTGCCGACGCACGCTACCGGTTCGAGTCCACTTCGCGCTTCACGGCCACGGTGCAGAACGCCGACGGCGCACCCGTGGTCTTCGTCTTCTCGCGGGACGGCCTGCGCTGGCGCATGACCGACGTGCGCCTGCCCATCGATGCGCTGATAGGCAACCTCACGCGCTGAGACAGCCCGGCGCCGCGGCCGCGCCGCCGTCAGAGCGGCCGGTTCGCGACGCCGTGAGGCACGTGTCCCGCGGCCACGTGGTCGCGCGCGGACACGATGTTGTGCTCGGAATCGTCGAAGAAGATGTCGGCGCCAAAGGCTTCCAGGAACGGCCCCTTGGCGCGCCCTCCGAGGAACAGGGCCTCGTCCAGCCGGATGCCCCAGTCGCGCAGCGTACGGATCACGCGTTCGTGGGCCGGCACCGAGCGCGCGGTGACCAGCGCGGTGCGGATCGGCGCCGCCTCCCCGGTCGGGAAAGCCTGCTGCAGGCGATGCAGCGCGTCGAGGAAGCCGCGGAACGGCCCGCCCGAAAGCGGCTCACCGGCGCGTCGGCGCTCGTGTTCCGCGAAAGCAGCAAGGCCGCCCTCGCGCGAGACCCGTTCGCCCTCGTCGTCGAAGATCACCGCGTCGCCGTCGAAGGCGATGCGCAGCTGGTCGGGATTTCCCGCCGCGGCGGCAGGCGAGCGCGAGGCCGACGGCAGCAGCATCGCGGCCGCCACCCCCGCCTGCAGTGCCGCGCGCACGTCCTCGCCGTGGGCGGAGAGGAACAGGTCGGCGCCGAAGGGGCGGACGTAGGGATAGGGCGGCGCGCCATTGCTGAAGGCCGCGCGGCGGATCGCCAGGCCGTGGTGCTCGATCGAGTTGAAGATGCGCAGGCCGGTATCCGCCGAATTGCGCGAGATGAGGATCACCTCGACGTGCGGAGCCTCCGGGGGTGCGTCCTGGTTGAGCTTGAGCAGCTTGCGCACCAGCGGAAAGGCGATCCCCGGCGACAGCACGTCGCTCTCGCGCCGGCGCTGGTAATCGGCATAGGCTTCCAGGCCGTCGCGCTCGAAGAGCTGGTGGCCTTCCTCGAGGTCGAACAGGGTCCGCGAGGAAATGGCGACGATCAGGGGGTCGGCGTCACGGTCGGGCATGCGGCTATTGTGCACGCCGGCCGTCGCAGGGCGTGCGCCGCCCCGCGGCTCAGCTGGCGCGGCCGTGCGTACGCCCGTCCTCGCTTGCCCGGTACAGAGCGCCCTGCGGGTCGCGTTCGCGCTCGGCGCGTTGCTGGCGCCCGGCCTGCCGGGCCGAAACGCGGTCGCCCAGGCCCGGTGCGAGTCGGGCCGTCAGGGTGTTCATCTTCGACATCGCGCCCACCCTGATGTCGCGCCCGCCTTCCGCCGCCGCCTCCAGGATCGCCTCGGCCACGTCCTCCGGCCGGATCATCGGCGTCGGCAGCTTCGGCTCCTGGGCCATGTAGTTGCGCGCATGCTCGGGGTACGGCGTATCGACCGCGGTCGGCTGGATCAGCACGACTTCGACGGGTGCCTTGTCGAGCAGTTCGACCTCCACCCGGAGCGCATCGGTGAAGCCCTTCACCGCGTGCTTGCTGGCGCTGTACATGCCCTGCAGCGGGATGACGGCGTCGGACACCTCGCTTCCGACGTTGATGAGCGCGCCGCCCTGGCGCTTGAGGTAGGGCAAGGCGACCAGCGAGCCGTTCACCGTGCCCCAGAAGTTCGTCTCGAACAGGCGGCGATTGTCCTCGTCGCTGACCTCGTCGATGCGGCCGTAGATCGATACCCCGGCATTGTTGACCCAGGTGTCGATGCGCCCGAAGCGGTCGACCGCAAGGCGCGCCGCATCCTCCAGCGCGGAGCGGTCCGCCACGTCCGCTGCCAACGCCGCCGCCTCGTGGCCGGACTGCTCGAGGCCCTGGCGGATCTCGTCGAGCGTGTCGCGGCTGCGTGCCACCAGCACGACCTTCGCCCCACGCCCGGCTGCCATGAGCGCGGTCGCAAGGCCGATGCCGCTGCTCGCGCCGGTGATGACGATGACCTGCTGGTCGAGGGGCTTGAGCCGGGCTTTCATCGCACGCCTCCGCGGAAAGCCGTCATGCTGGAAAAGGCGGTGTTAGACGGCCGCGAACGCAGCGTGACCGCCGCTCACCCGCTGGTGAACTGCTCCGCCAGCATGCGTTCCTCGAGGTTGTGCTCGGGATCGAACAGCAGGGTCACGGTCCGGTCGCGCGACTCGCGGATGGTCACCTCGACCACGTCACGCACCTCGTGCGAATCGGCCGTGGCGCTCACCGGCCGCTTGTACGGGTCCAGCACGGTAAAGCGCACCTCGGTGTCGGCCTTGAGCACTGCGCCCCGCCAGCGACGCGGCCGGAACGCGGCGATCGGCGTCAGCGCGACGACGTTGGAGCCCAGCGGCAGGATGGGGCCATGCGCGGAGAAGTTGTACGCCGTGCTTCCCGCCGCGGTGGCGACCATTACGCCGTCGCAGATCAGCTCGTCCAGGCGGGTCTGGCCGTTGAGGTCGATGCGGATGTGCGCGGCCTGCCGGGTCTGGCGCAACAGCGAGACCTCGTTGTAAGCCAGCGAGCCGACGCTCGCGCCCGACTCGGTCTGCACGAGCATCTCCAGCGGCCGCAGTACGGCGGGCTCGGCGGCATGCAGCCGCTCGATCAGGGCATCGCCCCGGTGCTGGTTCATCAAAAAGCCGAGCGTGCCCAGCTTCATGCCGTATACCGGCTTGCCGTGCCCGCCGTGGCGGTGGAGCGTCTGCAGCATGAAGCCGTCGCCACCGAGTGCGACGAGCACGTCGGCTTGGCCGGGCGCGTGGTCGCCGTAACGCTGCGCCAGCTCGGCGCGCAGCGCCTGTGCCTCGGCCGAGGGCGCGGCGAGGAAGGCAAGCCGCGGGTGTGAGCTCAGCATCGGTTCGGTCACCATGCCCCGAGGATAGCGCCCACCCCCGAAAAAGACATGGCGGCCGCGGCCGCCATGTCGGGTCCCTCAAAGCGGCGTGCCGCCTCAGCCCGCGGCGGCCAGCTGCGCGAGGCGACGGACCGCCACCGACGCCGTCGGGTAGTCCAGCGACTTCTGGCTCGCAAGTTCGGCCAGCATGGCCAGGGTGAACCGCAGGCTGGAGTCGTCCCGCTCCAGCCATGCCGACACCTTCGACTCGGCGGGCTTGCGACCGCCTTCGGCGAGGATCTGCGCGACCAGCGCCCGCTGCTGCGTGCCGAGCTCGTCGCGCAGCGAACCGCGTGCGAGCGCCGACCAGCGGCTGTCGACCGGCAGGGCGTCGATCTGGTCGTACAGCCAGGACAGGTGCAGGGCGTCGCTGAGCACGAAGTAGGCGCGCGTCACGTCGGCCACCGCGGCCTTTCGGGCCTGCGCGGTTTCGACGATGTCGGCCGCTCCGTCGAGCAGCGGCAGCGCGGCGAGTTCACCCGCCAGCGCCGACGGGATGCCCTTGCCGCGCCATTCGGCGAGACGGCGGTCGAACGCCGCGCGCTGATCGCGCGTCATCGCTGCCTGCAGCGCGGAGCGCACGGCCGAGATCCCGTCGCCGTAGCGCGCGACCGCGGCCGCGATCTCCGGCAGCTGCCCGGGGCGCGAGAGCAGCCAGCGCGTGAGCGAACGCATCAGCTGCCAGATGGCCAGCAATGCATCGACCTGCGCGGGCTCGGGCACCTTGCCGTCCAGGGCATCGATCTGCGCCCACAGCTCGCGTGCGGCCAGCGCCTCGCGGGCGATCGTGTAGGCCTTGGCGATCTCCGCCGGGCTGCGGCCCGTGTCCTCCTGCATGCGCAGCACGAAGGTCGCGCCCATGCGGTTGACCATCGAGTTGGTCACGGCCGTGGCGATGATCTCGCGCTTCAGGCGATGGCCTTCCATCTGCTTCGCGTACTTCTGCTGCAGCGGCTGCGGGAAGTAGCGCACCAGCTCCTTGGACAGGTAGGGGTCTTCCGGCACGTCGGAATTGACCAGCTGCGGGAAGAGCACCAGCTTGCTGTAGGACAGCAGCACGGCGAGCTCGGGGCGCGTCAGCCCCTGCCCGCGCGCCTTGCGCTCGGCGAACTCCGCATCGGACGGCAGGAACTCGATCTGCCGGTCTAGCAGCCCCTGCGATTCCAGCGTCTGGATGAAGTGCTGCTTCGAGCCCAGGCGCGCGACGCTCATGCGCTCCATCACGCTGATGGCCTGGTTCTGCCGGTAGTTGTCCGTCAGGACGAGTTCGGCCACCTCGTCGGTCATCGACGCCAGCAGCTTGTTGCGCTGATCGAAGCTGAGCTTCTTCTGCGCGACCACGGCATTGAGCAGGATCTTGATGTTGACCTCGTGGTCCGAGGTGTCCACGCCCGCCGAGTTGTCGATGAAGTCGGTGTTGAGCAGCACGCCGTGCTGCGCGGCCTCGATGCGGCCGAGCTGGGTGAGGCCCAGGTTGCCGCCCTCGCCCACCACCTTGCAGCGCAGGTCGCGGCCGTCGACGCGCAGCGCGTTGTTGGCACGGTCGCCCACGTCGGCATGCGTCTCGCGGCTGGACTTCACGTACGTGCCGATGCCGCCGTTCCAGAGCAGGTCGACCGGCGCCTTGAGGATCGCGCTCATCAGCTCGGCCGGGCTCATCGACTCCACGGCCGCGTCGATGCCGAGCGCCTGCCTGACCTGCGGGCTCAGCGGAATCGACTTCGCCGTGCGCGGGAAGACGCCGCCACCGTTGCTGATCAGCTTCGCGTCGTAGTCCTCCCAGCTCGAACGCGGGAGCTTGAACATGCGCTCGCGCTCCTTGAACGACCTGGCGGCATCCGGATCGGGGTCGAGGAAGATGTGGCGGTGGTCGAAGGCGGCGACCAGGCGGATGTGCCTCGAGAGCAGCATGCCGTTGCCGAACACGTCGCCCGACATGTCGCCGATGCCCACGCAGGTGAAGTCCTGCGTCTGCGAGTCCCGGCCCATCGCGCGGAAGTGGCGCTTGACCGACTCCCAGCCGCCGCGCGCGGTGATCCCCATGCCCTTGTGGTCGTAACCCACCGAGCCGCCCGAGGCGAAGGCGTCGTCCAGCCAGAAGCCGTGCTCGCGGGCGATGCCGTTGGCGATGTCGGAGAAGGTCGCGGTGCCCTTGTCGGCCGCCACGACCAGGTACGGATCGTCCGCGTCGTGCCGAACCACGTTCTCGGGCGGGACGATGCGGTCGCCGACGATGTTGTCGGTGATGTCGAGCAGCCCGTTGATGAACATCCTGTAGCAGGCGACGCCCTCGGCCTGCATGGCATCGCGGTCGCTGCCGGCCGGCGGGCGCTTGACGATGAAGCCGCCCTTCGAGCCGACCGGCACGATCACGGTGTTCTTCACCATCTGCGCCTTCACCAGGCCCAGCACTTCCGTGCGGAAGTCCTCGCGGCGGTCGGACCAGCGCAGGCCGCCGCGTGCCACCGGGCCGAAGCGCAGGTGAATGCCCTCCACGCGCGGGCCGTAGACGAAGATCTCGCGATAGGGCCTGGGCTTGGGCAGGTCGGGCACCCTGGCCGAGTCGAACTTGTAGCTGACGTAGCCGATGCCGGCGCCGCCGCGGCCGCCCTGGTAGTAGCTCGTGCGCAGCGTCGCTTCGATCACGCCCAGGAAGCTGCGCAGGATGCGGTCCTCGTCCAGGCTGGACACGCGGTCGAGCAGGCCCAGGAAGGCCTCGCGCGCCGCCTGCACCTGCGCCTCGCGCTTGCCGGCGCGGGCTTCGATGACGGGGCGCACCGCGCCCGCGACGTTGGCATCGTCACCCGACAGGCGCCGCAGCTGTGCCTCGAACTTGTCCATGCCGGCCTTGATCTCGGCCTTGCTCTCGCGGCCGGTGGCCGGGTCGAAGCGCGCCTCGAACAGTTCCACGAGCAGGCGCGCGAGCAGCGGATAGCGCGCCAGGGCCTGCTCCATGTAGGCCTGCGAGAACGTCACGCCCACCTGCAACAGGTACTTGCAGTAGGCGCGCAGCATCGCCACCTGCCGCCAGGACAGGCCGGCGGCCAGGATCAGGCGGTTGAAGCCGTCGTTCTCCGCATCGCCGCGCCAGATGGCGGCGAATGCTTCCTCGAAGTCCTCGTCGATCTCGCTGACGTCCAGCGGGCGCGCGTACTCGACCTCGAAGTCCTGTACGAACAGGATCCGGCCGGCCGCCTCGATCCGGTAGGGATGCTCGGCGATCACGCGAAGGCCCATGTTCTCCATCATGGGCAGCGCATCCGACAGCGGGATGTCGTCGCCCTCGCGGTAGAACTTGAAGCGCAGCCCGCCCTCGCCGTGGTGGCTGCGGTAGAGGCTCAGCCTCAGCGCGCCCGGGCCGTCGAGCGCAGCGAGGTGCTCCACGTCATCGGCCGCCACTTCGGCGGACACGTTCTCGATGTAGCCGGCCGGCAGCGCGCGGCCGTAGGCATTGGCCAGCGACAGCCCACGCTCCTCGCCGTGGCGCGTGATGAGCGCGTCGCGCAGGTCGTCGGCCCAGTTGCGGACGATTTCGGCCAGGCGCGCCTCGATCGCCGCGATGTCGACCTCCGGCACCACGCCCGAATGGCCGTCGGCCGGCTTGGGGCGCACCATCATGTGCAACTGCGCCAGCGGCGATTCGCCAAGCATGACCGAGGAGTCGACGTGCTCGGCATTGAGCGCGTCGCGCAGCATCGCTTCGATGCGCAGGCGGACTTCGGTATTGAACCGGTCGCGCGGGATGTAGACGAGCGCGGAGTAGAAACGGCCGTAGCGGTCTCGACGCATGAAGATGCGGCTGCGCACGCGCTCCTGCAGGCCGAGGATCCCGATGCCGGTCTGCAGCAGCTCCTCCTCGCTGGCCTGGAAGAGCTCGTCGCGCGGCAGCGTCTCGAGGATGTGCTTGAGCGCCTTGCCGCTGTGGCCTTCCAGCGCCAGGCCCGACTGCTCCATCACGTGCTGGTAGCGCTGGCGCACCAGCGGGATGTCCCAGGGGCGGCGGTTGTAGGCGCTCGAGGTGAACAGCCCGAGGAAGCGCTGCTCGCGCACCGGCTTGCCGGACTTGTCGAAGACCAGGATGCCGATGTAGTCCATGTACCCGCGGCGGTGCACCGTGGCGCGCGCGTTGGTCTTGGTGAGGATCAGCGGGTCGATCTTTCCGGCCTGCGTGAGCGGGTGCGCGCCCAGCGACTCGAGCGGCCGCGGCTTGCCCGTCTCCTCCCCGCGCAGCAGGCCCAGCCCGGTGCCCGCCACCGCCTTCAGGACCTCCTGGCGGCCCTGCTTCGCGACTTCGTACTCGCGGTAGCCGAGGAAGGTGAAATGGTTGTCGGCGGCCCAGCGCAGGAACTCCTGCGCCTCGGCGCGCGTGGCCTCGTCCGTCGGCGAGGGGCGGCCCGGCAGTTGTTCGGCGATCTCGAGCATGCGATCGCGCATCGGCTGCCAGTCGGCGACCATCAGGCGCACGTCGCCGAGGACGCGGCGGATGGCGTCCTCGATCGCCTGCATCTCCTCCCCGCTCAGGCGGTCGATCTCCAGGTGGATGTACGACTCGGCGGCGCCCTCGCCCACCTCCGTCAGCCGGCCGTGGCGGTCGCGCGAGACGCGCAGCACCGGATGGCCGAGCACGTGCACGCAGATGCCGCGCTCGGCAAGCGCCAGCGTGACCGAGTCGACGAGGAAGGGCATGTCGTCGTTGGCGATCTGCAGCACGGTATGCGACGAGTGCCAGCCCTGGGTCTTGGCCGAGGGGTTGAACAGGCGCACGAGCGCCGTGCCCGGCTTGCGGCTGCGCACGAAATCGAGGAAGCCTTCGGCGAGCGCGGCCCACTCCTGGACCGAATGCTGGCCGAACTCGTCCTCGCTCATGCGCTTGTAGAAGGCGCGGGCGAAAGCCTCGCCCAGCGCCTGCTGCGCCTTCGGCAGCTGCGCGGCGAGGGCCTGGACGATCTGGTCGACGCCCGGGGCGGCCGCGCGCTTGGACTTGGCGGCGCTGCGGGGGGCGGAGGTACGTTTGCTGGTCATGCTCGCTCCATGCTCCGGCCCGCGTGCTGGCGGGCCGTTCTGCGGATCGTGGATGTGGAAAAGCCGGCGACGGACATCCGCGTCCGCGGGCCGGGGCCCGTCGGCGGGTGCCGCATCGCCGGCATGCAGGTCATCGGGGGCTCAGCGCAGGCCCGTCTCGTTGCGGGCGATCACCAGGCGCTGGATCTCGCTCGTGCCCTCGTAGATCTCGGTGATCTTGGCGTCGCGGAAGTAGCGCTCGATCGGCATCTCCTTCGAATAGCCCATGCCGCCGTGGATCTGCAGGGCCTGATGGGTGATCCACATCGCGGCTTCGGACGCGGTGAGCTTGGCCACCGCCGCCTCGGTCGAGAAGCGCGGGCCGCCCCGGTCGAACTGCTGCTTCGCCCAGGCCGCGCGCAGCGTCAGCAGCGTGGCGGCGTCGAGCTTGCACTTCATGTCGGCGATCTTGGCCTGCGTCATCTGGAACGTGCCGATCGGCGCGCCGAAGGCCTTGCGTTCCTTGACGTAGGCCAACGTGGCCTCGTAGGCCGCGCGGGCGATGCCGATGGCCTGGCTCGCGATGCCGATGCGGCCGGCGTCGAGCACGCTCATCGCGATCTTGAAGCCTTCGCCTTCCTGGCCCAGCACCTCGTCGGCCTGGGCGACGTAGTCGGTGAACTCGATCTCGCAGGTGGCCGAGGCGCGGATGCCGAGCTTGGGCTCGGTCTTGCCGCGGTGGAAGCCTTCGCGCGTGGTGTCGATCATGAAGGCGGTGATGCCGCGCGCACCCTTGTCCGGGTCGGTCATCGCGAACAGCACGATGTACTTGGCCACCGGGCCGGACGTGATCCAGCTCTTCTTGCCGTTGACCACGTAGCTGCCATCGCCCTGCCTGACGGCCTTGCAGCGCATGGCCGTGGCGTCCGAGCCCGACTGCGGCTCGGTGAGGGCGAAGGCGCCGATCTCGCGGCCTTCGGCGATGGCGCGAACGTAGAGCTGCTTCTGCGCCTCGGTGCCGTTCTTGAGGATGCCGTTGCAGAACAGCGAGTTGTTGACCGACATGATCGTGGAGTGCGCGGCATCGGCCGCGGCCACCTCGATCATGGCCAGCACGTAGCTGATGGGGTCCATGCCCGCGCCGCCGTACTCGGCCGGCACCTCGATGCCCATCAGGCCGTTCTCGCCCAGCGTGCGGATATTGTCCAGCGGGAACTCGCCGCTGCGGTCGAAGTGCTCGGCGCTGGGCGCGATCTTCTCCTGCGCGATGCGGCGCGCCACGTCCTGGATCATCAACTGCTCTTCGGTGAAGCGGAAATCCACGTCGGCACCTCGAATTGTCGGATGACTGCAAAGCCCGCGAATTGTACCGGCTTGCGCCCGCCCGCCGTCTTTCGACTTGACCCCCGGCGCAGCGCGTCGGACACTTATCTTTCTATCGCGATACGTCGATATAGGCTCCGAAATGGATCTGGAAGGCTGGTCCGGCCAACTCAAGGTGTTCGCCGACGCCACGCGGGTCCGGCTGCTCGCGCTGCTGGCGCGCGAGGAACTCACCGTCGCCGAACTCTCGGCCATCACGCGCCTGGCCCAGCCGCGCGTGTCGACCCACCTTGCCCGGCTGAAGGAGGCCGGCCTGGTGCGCGACCGGCGCGCCGGCGTGTCCGCCTACTACCGCTTCGACGAGGACGTCCTCGAGCCGGCCCCGCTCGCACTCTGGCGGATGCTGCGGGACGGTTCCGACGATCCCCTGCTGCGGCAGGACGCCGAGCGCGTGGCGGACGTGCTGGCCTCGCGCGCGGCCGAGCAGAACTGGGCCGACACGGTCGCGGGCGACATGGAGCGGCACTACTCGCCGGGCCGCACCTGGGAAGCCTTGGCGCGCTCGGCCCTGCCGCTGATGGAAGCCGGCGACGTGCTGGACATCGCCTCGGGCGACGGCGTCCTTGCCGAACTGATCGCGCCCCACGCGCGTCGCTACGTCTGCCTGGATGCGAGCAGCAAGGTGGTCATGGCCGCCTCGGAGCGCCTGCGTCGCCTGGGCAACGTCGAAGTGCACGAAGGCGACATGCACGCACTGCCCTTCGATGACGCGCACTTCGACCTCGTCGTACTCATGCACGCCCTGACCTATGCCGACGAACCCGCCAAGGCCGTGGCCGAGGCGGCACGCGTGCTACGCCCCGGCGGGCGCCTGTTGCTGACCAGCCTGGCCCGGCACGAGCACCGCAGCGTCGTGGAGGCCTACGGCCACGTGAACCTCGGCTTCACCGACAAGGACCTGCAACGGTTCGTGACCCGCGCCGGGCTCGAGGTCCTCAGCAGCGGCATGGTCACGCGCGAACGCCGTCCGCCGCACTTCGAAGTCATTTCGGTGATCGCGCGCCGCCCCGATGGCGCGCGCCGCGCCGGCTCGAAAGGAACCCGTTGATGCACCTTCCCTGGCTCGATCCCGGCCGCGCGCAGGCGCTGCTGGAGTTGCTCACGCAGCGCATCCTCGTGCTCGACGGCGCGATGGGAACGATGATCCAGCAGCGCGCGCTGACCGAGGCCGACTACCGGGGCCAGCGCTTCGCCGACGGTTTCGACTCGGCGAACCCGCCCGCCGGGCACGCGCACGGCGCCGCCTGCGGCTGCGGGCACGACCAGCGCGGCAACAACGATCTGCTGAGCCTCACCCGCCCGGACGTGATCGAGGGCATCCATCGCGAGTACCTCGCCGCCGGGGCCGACCTCGTCGAGACCAACACGTTCAACTCGACCTCGATCTCGCTGGCGGACTACGGCCTCTCCCACCTCGCCCGCGAGCTCAACGAGGCTGGCGCGCGACTGGCGCGCGCCGCCTGCGACGCGGCGGCGAAGGACGACGGCCGCCCGCGTTTCGCCATCGGCGTGCTCGGTCCGACCAACCGCACGGCGTCGCTCAGCCCCGACGTGAACCGCCCGGGCTTCCGCGCCGTGACCTTCGACGAACTGCGCGAGGCGTACCGCGAGGCCGCCGACGGGCTCATCGACGGCGGCGCCGACGTGCTGATGGTCGAGACCGTGTTCGACACACTGAATGCCAAGGCCGCGCTCTTCGCCGTCGAGGAGGCCTTCGAGGCGCGTGGCGCGCGCCTGCCCGTGATCGTCTCCGGCACGATTACCGACGCCTCCGGCCGCACGCTTTCCGGCCAGACGGCCGAGGCCTTCTGGTACTCGGTGCGCCACGCGCAGCCGCTCGCCATCGGGCTCAATTGCGCGCTCGGCGCGCGCGACCTGCGCGCGCACGTCGACGTGCTCGCACAGGTGGCCGATGCCTACGTCAGCACCCATCCCAATGCGGGGCTGCCCAACGCCTTCGGCGGCTACGACGAAACCCCGGAGGACATGGCCGCGGTGATCGGCGAATTCGCCCGCGCCGGGCTGCTCAACCTCGTCGGTGGCTGCTGCGGCACCACGCCGGCCCACATCGCCGCAATCGCGCACGCAGTCGCGGGCATCGCGCCCCGCACCCTGCCCGCCCTGGAGGCCGCCGCATGAGCCTGCTGCCGCGCTGCACGCGCCTGAGCGGCCTGGAGCCGCTGCAGATCACGCCCGAGACGAACTTCGTCAACGTGGGCGAACGCACGAACGTCACCGGCAGCGCACAGTTCAAGAAGCTGATCCTCGAAGGCCGCCTCGACGAGGCCGTCGTCGTCGCGCGACAGCAGGTCGAGAACGGCGCGCAGGTGATCGACGTCAACATGGACGAGGGCCTGCTCGACTCGGCGAAGGCCATGGTCGACTTCCTCAACCTGATCGCGGCCGAGCCCGACATCGCACGCGTGCCGGTCATGGTCGACAGCTCGTCGTTCCGCGTGATCGAAGCGGGCCTCAAGTGCCTGCAGGGCAAGGGCATCGTCAACTCGATCTCGCTCAAGGAAGGCGAAGAGGAGTTCCTGCGCCAGGCCCGGCTGGTGCGTCGTTACGGTGCGGCGGTCGTGGTCATGGCCTTCGACGAGCAGGGCCAGGCCGACACCGTCGAGCGCAAGGTGGAGATCTGCTCGCGCGCCTACCGGCTGCTCACGGACAAGATCGGTTTCCCGCCCGAGGACATCATCTTCGACCCCAACGTCTTCGCCATCGCCACGGGCATCGAGGAGCACGACGGCTACGCGGTCGCCTTCATCGAGGCCACGCGCGAGCTCAAGCGGCGCTTCCCGCACAGCCACGTCTCCGGCGGCGTATCCAACGTGTCGTTCTCCTTCCGCGGCAACGAGCCCGTGCGACAGGCGATCCACGTGGTCTTCCTGTACCACGCGATCGGCGCGGGCATGGACATGGGCATCGTCAATGCCGGCGCCCTGCCCCTGTACGACGACCTCGATCCCGATCTGCGCGAACGCGTGGAGGACGTCGTGCTCAACCGGCGCCGCGACGCGACCGAGAGGCTTCTCGAGATCGCCGACCGCTACAGGGGCCGCAAGGGCGAGAAGAAGGCCGAGGACCTGCGCTGGCGCGACCGGCCCGTCCGCGAGCGCCTGACGCATGCCCTCGTGCACGGCATCGACGCCTGGATCGAGGCCGACGTCGAGGAGGCCCGCGTGCAGGCCACCCGCCCGCTCGACGTCATCGAGGGCCCGCTCATGGACGGCATGAACGTGGTCGGGGACCTGTTCGGTGCCGGCAAGATGTTCCTGCCGCAGGTGGTGAAGTCGGCGCGCGTGATGAAGAAGGCGGTCGCCTGGCTGCTGCCCTTCATCGAGGCGGAGAAGCGACGTACCGGCGACACCGGACGCAGCAACGGCAAGATCGTGCTGGCGACGGTCAAGGGTGACGTGCACGACATCGGCAAGAACATCGTCGGCGTCGTGCTGGCCTGCAACAACTTCGAGGTGATCGACCTCGGGGTGATGGTGCCCGCGCAGGTGATCCTGGACCGCGCGAAGGCCGAGAACGCGGACCTGGTCGGGCTGTCCGGCCTGATCACGCCCTCGCTCGAGGAAATGAGCCACGTCGCCCGCGAGATGGAGCGCCAGGGCCTGCGCATGCCGCTGCTGATCGGCGGCGCGACGACCTCCCGCGCCCACACCGCGCTCAGGATCGATCCGCACTACCGCGCGCCGACCGTCTGGGTGAAGGACGCCTCGCGTGCCGTCGGCGTGGCGCAATCGCTGATCTCGATGGAACTGCGCGATCCGTTCGTGGCCGCCAACGAGGCCGACTACGCCGAGATCCGCGAGCGCCACCGTAATCGTGGCGACGGCAAGCGGCTCGTCAGCCTGCAGAAGGCGCGCGGCCAGCGTTTCGATGGTGGCTGGCAGGACTACGAGCCACCGGCGCCGCGCCAACCCGGCCTGCACGTCTTCGAGGACTACCCGCTGGCCGAACTGGTCGAGATGATCGACTGGACGCCGTTCTTCAACACCTGGGAACTGGCCGGGCGCTTCCCCGCCATCCTCGACGATGCCGTCGTGGGTGCGCAGGCACGCGAGCTCTACCGCGACGCACGCGCGATGCTCGATCGCATCGTCGCGGAACGCTGGCTGTCGGCGAAGGGCGTGCTCGGGCTATGGCCCGCACATGCCGAAGGCGACGACGTCGTCGTTCAGGCCGGCGCGGATGCGGCCACCCTGCACTTCCTGCGCCAGCAGGTCGACAAGCCGGTGGACCGCCCCGACTTCTGCCTGGCCGACTTCGTCGCGCCGCGCGATTCGGGCCGCCAGGACTGGATCGGCGCGTTCGCGGTGACCGCGGGCCTGGGGATCGAGCACCACGTCGCGCGCTTCGAGGCCGCGCACGACGACTACAACGCGATCCTGCTCAAGGCCCTGGCCGACCGCCTGGCCGAGGCGTTCGCGGAGCGGCTGCACCAGCGCGTGCGCCGGGAGTTCTGGGGCTACGCGGCGGACGAAGCCCTGGACAACGAGGCGCTCATCGCCGAGCGCTACCGCGGGATCCGGCCCGCGCCGGGTTATCCGGCCTGCCCGGATCACAGCGAGAAAACCACGCTGTTCCGCCTGCTCGACGCGCAGCGCCATGCCGGCGTCGAGCTCACCGAAAGCTTCGCGATGTACCCTGCCGCGGCGGTTTCCGGCTACTACTTCAGCCACCCGCGCAGCCAGTACTTCGTCGTCGGCCGCGTTTCCAAGGAGCAAGTACAGGACTACGCGCGCCGCAAGGGCGTCGACGTGGCACAGGTGGAGCGCTGGCTGGCGTCGAACCTCGATTACGACCCGGAGTAGCGGCCCGGCCTGCGCCCACGGTAGCCCGGGTAAGCGAAGCGCACCCGGGGTCGAACGCCCCTCATGCCCTCCGCGTGCAGCGCGCGGGCATTGCCGGGACTACCAGACCAGATCGTCGGGCACCTGGTACTGCGGGTCGGAATAGGGATCGTCCGATGCCGGCGCATCCGGATCGACCTTGAGCGCGATCGCCTGCGGAAAGATGGCCTCGGCCTCGGCGAGGACCGCCGCGGTCACCAGCACGTAGCGGCCGTCGAGCTGCACCACGCCGAGTTCGCCGGAGTTGAGCGCGCGCAGCTGGTCGGCATTGACGTAGATGCGCTTGATCTTGCCGCCATAGGGAAAGTGGCGGGCGATGTCCGCGTCCTTGTCGTTGAGCGCCTTGTCCTTGAGGAACTCGCCGAGCTTCGCGCGGGCCTCGCGACGCTTGCGCGCCTCTTCCTGGCGCGCGGCCTCGGCCGCGATGCGCTCTTCCTTCTCGCGCTGGGCGCGGATGGCATAGGCCTTGGCGAGGTCGATGTCCTCCTGCGTGCGGCCACGTCCGCGCGGCGGCCCGCCCTGCGGCTTGCGCGCACCCCGCGCGTCGCCGCCCTTGCCCTGC
>JBMOOW010000161.1:0-2351 GCA_049323195.1 Pseudomonadota bacterium
TCTCGACCCTTCGGGGTCAGACGCGCATTCTTGTGCATGGTTGTTCCCCTCACGGAGTGAAGCTGTTCGTTTGGCGACATCAGCTTCGCCCTCCGGACAGAGGGGAACAACCTCTTGAAACATCACAACTAGAGTGCCCACGTCCGCAGTGGTATCAACCCCCAGGCGGCAAGCACCGCCAGACCCTGCAGCAACGCGGCCAAGGCGACCGAATCCATCCACGCGCGCTTTCCCGCTGCGGCCGGCGCCGCGCGCACGAGGCCGGCAATCAACGCGATCGGCAGCATTCCTGTCACGACCGCCAGCAACACACTGCCCGTCGTGACATCGGCGATCTGCATGAAGGATTGCCGGGCGAGGAAGGGGGGCGGGAGCGCGAGCGCGACGAGCGCGATCCAGGGCAACCGCAGCGCATCGGTTTTCCCGGGGCGCCGCCGCACGATGCGCGCGAGCCCGATGAGTGCAATGTAGATAAGCCCCAGCAACGCGATTGAGAAACTCGCCCACAGTGCCACCAGCCGGACCACAGGCACGCGCGCATAGGTTTGTTCGCTGCTGGCGATGATGCGGGCCCCGTCGTCGCCGATGGCTGTCACGTGCGAGGCCAGAATACGGTCCGGTTCCCGGAAGAGGCCGCCGCCGACAGGCACCAGCGACACCGGCTTTGATTGCAGGCCGCTCAGCCGCAAGCCGCTACCTTCCCGCGTGGCGCGCACAAAGCCGAACACCGTATCGACCCACGCGAATCCCTCGAACCGGCTGGGCGCACGAACGTAGAACCCCGTCCACTCGTCCAGATCCGCCGTCACCGCCGCGACGGGCGCGACGCCCGCTGACGCGACGCCGAGCGCACGGACGAGCTTTTCGCGCAGTCCGGCATAGTCGGCGCCTTCCACATCGGCGTTGAACGCGACGAAAAACGCGCGATGGTGCTCGGGATAGCTGCACAGCATGGCGCGGAACCCGACCGCATCGCCACCATGGCAAAGCCCGACTGCCCCGTGGCGGTCGCGCAATGTCATGCCCAAGGCGTAGCCGACACGCAAGCCGGCGCGGGCGGCCTCAGTGCCAGTTGCGCGTCCACGCGCGCGCATCAGAGCGGGCGCGATGAATGGCTGCCCGTCGATACGGCCGTCGCTCATCAGGAACGCGGCGAAGCGCAGCATGTCGGCAGACGTAGTGGTGAACTGCCCCGCCGGGCGCAGGTGGAGCGGTATCGCGGGCTGCGCCTCGTTGTTATCGAAGTGCCCCATGGCGAGGCGCGGATCCGCCGCGGCACCCACCTGGGTGACGTAACGGAAGGTGCTGTTGTGCATGCCCAGCGGGGCGAGGAGGTGCGTGTCCAGGTAGTGTTCGTAGCGCTGGCCGGTCACCTGCTCGATCACGCGGGCCGCCAACCCATAACCCACGTTGGAATAGGAATACCGGCTACCAGGGCGCGTACGCACTTCCAGTGGCCGGCCGATATCCGTCGCTCGCGCAAGCGGCGTGTCAGCGCGCGCCTTGCTGCTGAAGAGCTGCCACAGGCGCATGTCGTTGAGGCCCGCGGTATGGTCTAGCAGGTGACGCAGGCGTACTGGATGCGTCGCGGCCCACGGGTTGTCGAGAGCCAGCCCCGGGATCAGCTCCGTCACGGGTGTGTCCAATTCGACGCGGCCTTCGGTTACCAGGCGCAGGATGCCTGTGGCCAGCACCGCCTTGCCGATCGAACCCACCTGCACGCGATCGTCGGGTCGCATCTCTCGCCCCTTCGCCGCGAGCCGGGCCGCTTCCGTTCGCACATTGCCCCGTTCGTCCAAGGTGCCCCATACCGCGCCGGTGATGCCTTCCGCCTCCAGCGCGCGCGACATGTCCTCACGCAGCGTCGTGCCGGAAACCGACCCGGGCCCCGGTGCGCGTGGAGAGGCGAATGCAAGTGCAGACGCAGATGCCAATAACAGCGTAAACAGCAGAGCTACGCACGCTCGCAGAGGTTCAGGGAGCTTGTATGCAGGCATTGAGTACACAGGATGGCAGGCGCAGCGCACAGGCTGGCAGTCGTCGTTCTTGTTCACATGTGCGAAATGTCACCTTGGCCTGCGTGCGGCCGTACCTGATGCAGCGCCAACAGACAGTACGTCGGCCGCGCCAGTTTGCCCGCATGTATCCGGACGCGTGGCCTGCCGCCGCCATTCAGGCACTCTCTCGGCTTCGCAGGTGTTGGTCGGCCCGGGTCCGCTTCCGACCTATTCCGTTGAAAAACTCGTGTTTTCCAACCGGATGGTCATCGGCTCCGACCTGATCAGTCGAACCGGCGGATAAGAGCGATCGGTTTCATCGGCGCAAAGGCGCCTGGCCGCCTCAGGCGGCCA
>JBMOOW010000162.1:0-2349 GCA_049323195.1 Pseudomonadota bacterium
GCGGCTGCTCCGTCGCCGCGTGCAGGGCGTGCTCGGCCAGATGCCGCAGGCGCTCCTCCGCGCGCCCATCGGCCACCCAGCGCTGGGCGATGTCGGACGGCACCGCGCGCCCGCGGCCGAGCGCGGCGACCGCCTCCACCACCTCGCGGCGCAGGGCCAGCCCGTCGCCGGCGGCCCAGGCATCGGCCAGCCCCGGATGCCCGCGCGCGGCGTCCAGCGCTTCCTCCGCCAGTTCCACGGCATGCCCGCGCGCGCGCAGCCAGGCCAGCGCCTCGGCGCGCGGCGGCAGGCGCAGCTCCAGCCGCTGGCAGCGGCTGCGGATGGTGGCCGGCAGCCGCGCCGGGCTGGAGGCCAGCAGCCACAGATAGCGTCCCGGCTGCGGCTCCTCCAGGGTCTTCAGGATCGCGTTCCAGGCGCTCCAGTTCACCGCATCGGCGGGATCGACGATCACCACCTGCGCACCGCCCAGCTGCGCGGTCAGGCCCATCGCCGCGGTCAGTGCGCGGATCTGGTCGATCACGATCTCGTTGCGCGGCTTGCCGGTCTTGGGATGGTTCTCGTAGCCCAGCAGCAGCAGGTCCGGATGCGCGCTGTGGCCCCAGGGATGCGCCAGGCTGCCGTCCGGCCGCACCTCCGCCACCTCCATCTGCGAGCGCGCGAAAAACAGCGTGCAGCTGCGGCAGCTGCCGCAGGGCTCGCCGTCCGCGCGCGGCGCCAGGCACAGCACGCGCCGGGCCAGGTGCTCGGCCAGCAGGCGCTTGCCGATCAGGGCCGGGCCGGTGATCAGGGTGGCGTGTCCGAAATGTCCGGCCGTCAGCGCCTCGGCGGCCTGGTCGTAGGCGCGCTGCTGCCATGGCGCCAGCGCAGGCAGCACGCTCATGACTCCAGCCCCCGCCGGTACGCTTCCAGCGCTTCCCGCGCACGCGCCGCGACCGTGGCCGGGTCGGCACTGGCGTCGATCACCCGGATACGCTGCGGCTGCTGGGCGGCGCGCTGCAGGAACCCGGCGCGCACCCGCTCGAAAAACTCGTCGCGCTCGCGTTCGATCCGGTCCGGGGAGGCGCCGCCCAGCAGGTCACGGCCGCGGGTGCGCTCGCGCGCATGCGCCACGCCGAGGTCCAGCAGCAGGGTCAGGCCGGGCTCGATCCCGACCGCGCGCCGCTCCAGTTCGGCGATGAACCCGACCTCGATGCCGCGCGCCACGCCCTGGTAGGCATAGCTGGAATCGGTGAAGCGGTCGCTGACCACCCACGCGCCGCGCGCCAGCGCCGGCAGCACCACCTGCTGCACATGCTGCGCGCGCGCGGCGAACATCAGCAGCAGTTCGGTGTGCGCGTGCACCGGCTCGTCGCCGTGCGCAAGCAGCAACTCGCGGATACGCTCGGCCAGCGGCGTGCCACCCGGCTCGCGGGTGCTGATTACCTCGAAACCATCGGCCAGCAGCGCCTCGCGCAGGGCCCGCAGCACCGTGCTCTTGCCGGCACCCTCGCCGCCCTCGATGGTCAGCAGGCGCGGCGCGCGTCGCAGGCCCGTGCTCACCGCCGCACCGCCTCCTGCGCCGCGGCCTGGCGCTGCGCGCGCAGGCGCTGCAGGTAGGCGGCCACCGCGGCATTGTGTTCGTCCAGGTTGCGGCTGAACACGTGGCGGCCGCTGCCGTCGCCAACCGCCACGAAATACAGCGCATCGCCTGGCTCCGGATGGGTGGCCGCATGCAGCGCGGCCTTGCCGGGCATCGCGATCGGGGTCGGCGGCAGGCCGTCGCGGGTATAGGTGTTGTAGGGCGTGTCGGCGGCCAGGTCCGCGCGGCGGATGTTGCCGGCGTAGCGCTCGCCCAGGCCATAGATCACGGTGGGGTCGGTCTGCAGGCGCATCCCCGCCTGCAGGCGGCGCACGAACACGCCGGCGATGCGCGGGCGCTCGTCGGCCACGCCGGTTTCCTTCTCCACGATTGAGGCCAGCACCAGCGCCTCGTCCGCGCTGCGCAGCGGCAGGCCGGATGCCCGTGCCTGCCAGGCCGCCTCCAGCGCCTTGTCCATCGCCGCATGCGCGCGCCGCAGCAGGTCGAGATCGGAATCACCGCGCACCCAGGCATAGGTCTCGGGCAGGAAGCGCCCTTCCGGGTGCTGTCCGGGGTACCCGAGCTCTGCCATCAGCGCGGCATCGTCCATCCCGGCCGTCTTTTGCTGCAGCTGCGGGACTTTGGCGAGCGCGGCGCGCAGGTGGCGGAAGGTCCAGCCTTCCACGATGGTGAACCGCCGCTGCAGCACCTTGCCGTCGCGCATCGCCAGCAGCAGTTGCCGCGGAGTGATGCCGGCCGGCAGCGCGTACTCGCCAGCCCGGATACGCCCG
>JBMOOW010000163.1:0-42955 GCA_049323195.1 Pseudomonadota bacterium
CGGCGCATGGCCACGGCCGTCCGGCGCCGCGTGGCCCCGAGCCCGCACGCGCCCCGGCGCACGATCCCAAGCACAAGACCCGCGGCTCGCATGCGATGGTCGCGGGCGTCGAGGACGACGACCGCGCCAGCCGCTTCGCCGGCCAGATGCACCTCAGCGCCGCCGACCGTGCGCGCCGCGGCGCGGGCGGCCGGGGCAAGCCGGGTGGCAGGCCGCAGCAGCGCCGCCAGCTCGACCAGTCGCGCACCGGCGCCGGCTTCCAGAGGCCGACCGCACCGGTCAGGCGCGAGGTCGCGATCGGCGAGACCATCACGGTCGCCGAACTCGCCCAGAAGCTCGCGCTCAAGGGCGGCGACGTCGTCAAGGCCCTCTTCAAGATGGGCGTGATGGCGACGATCAACCAGACCATCGACCATGACACCGCGGTGCTGGTGACCGAGGAGCTCGGCCACACCGCCGTGCGCGCCGACGACACCACGGCCGAGGACCTGCTGATCGCCCACGTTGAGGAAGCGCAGGGTGAGAAGACGCCGCGTCCGCCGGTGGTCACCATCATGGGCCACGTCGACCACGGCAAGACCTCGCTGCTCGATTACATCCGCCGCACGAAGGTCGCCTCGGGCGAGGCCGGCGGCATCACGCAGCACATCGGCGCCTACCACGTCGAAACGCCGAAGGGCGTCGTCAGCTTCCTCGATACCCCGGGCCACGCCGCGTTCTCGGCGATGCGCGCGCGCGGTGCGAAGCTGACCGACATCGTCGTGCTGGTCGTGGCAGCCGACGACGGCGTCATGCCGCAGACGATCGAGGCGATCCAGCACGCGAAGGCGGCGGGCGTCCCGGTGGTCGTGGCGATCAACAAGATCGACAAGTCCGACGCCGATCCCAGCCGCGTCAAGAACGAGCTGCTCGCGCACGAGCTCGTGGCCGAGGAATTCGGCGGCGACGTGCAGATGGTCGAGCTCTCGGCCAAGACCGGCCAGGGCGTCGACGACCTGCTCGATGCCATCACGCTGCAGGCGGAAGTGCTCGAGCTGCGCGCGGTTCCGACCGGCTGCGCCACGGGCGTGGTCATCGAGTCCTCGCTCGACAAGGGCCGCGGCCCGGTGGCGACGGTGCTGGTCCAGCAGGGCCAGCTCGAGAAGGGCGACTACGTGGTCTGCGGCGTGCAGTACGGCCGCGTCCGTGCGCTGTTCGACGAGAGCGGGCGGCAGGTGCAGTCGGCCGGGCCGTCGATTCCGGTGCAGGTGCTCGGCCTGTCGGGCGTGCCTGACGCGGGCGACGACCTCGTGGTCGTCGAGGACGAGCGCCTGGCCAAGGACGTCGCGCAGCAGCGCGATGCCAAGCGCCGCGAGCATCGCCTGGTCGCGCAGACCGGCAGCCGCATGGAGGACATCCTCGCGCAGATGGGCGAGGGCGCCAGCCAGCAGACGCTCAACCTCGTGGTCAAGGCCGACGTCCAGGGTTCGGTGCAGGCCCTCCGCGACGCGCTGACCGGCCTGTCGAACGAGCAGATCCGCATCAACGTGATCGGCTCGGGCGTGGGTGGCATCACCGAGTCCGACGCGCAGCTGGCCGCGACCTCGAAGGCCACTGTGATCGGCTTCAACGTGCGTGCCGACGCCTCGGCGCGCAAGGTCATCGAGAACCAGGGCGTGGACCTGCGCTACTTCTCGATCATCTACGACGTCATCGACCAGGTGAAGCAGGTCGCGTCGGGCCTGCTCGGCAAGGAGATCCGCGAGGAGATCATCGGCATCGCGGAAGTGCGCGACGTGTTCCGCTCGTCGAAGTTCGGCGCGGTCGCCGGCTGCATGGTCGTCGAGGGCGTGGTCAAGCGCAGCAAGCCGATCCGCGTGCTGCGCCAGAACACGGTCATCTTCGAGGGCGAGCTGGAATCGCTGCGTCGCTTCAAGGAGAACGTCGACGAGGTGCGTATGGGCACCGAGTGCGGCATCGGCGTCAAGGCCTACAACGACGTCAAGCCGGGCGACCAGATCGAGTGCTTCGAGCGCATCGAGGTGCAGCGCACGCTCTGAAGTCCCGGCTGGCGATCCGTGAGCCGCGAAGGCGGTTCACGGATCGACCCGGACTTCCCGGTCGTCCTGCTGCGCATTGCCTGTCATCCCGTCCCCACGAATCATCGATCACGTGCCTTCCAAGTCCTTCCACCGCACCGACCGTGTCGCCGCACAGCTCCGCCGTGAGCTGGGTACGCTCGTGCACGAGGCCGTGCGCGAGCTTGGCCTGCCGTCGGTGAGTGTTTCCGACGTGGAAGTCACGCGCGACATGGCGCATGCCAAGGTCTTCGTGACCGCCCTGCAGCCCGAACGCTCCGGCGAGGCGGTGAAGGGGTTGCGCGAGGCAGCGAAGGAGATCCGCTACGAGCTGGCGCGCGCCGTGAAGCTGCGCCACGTGCCGGAACTGCATTTCGTCTACGACGAGTCGCTGGACCGGGGCGAGAAGATTGACCGGCTGTTGCAGCAGATCCGCCCGGCAGGCGACGAGCCGGCTGGCGACCGCGGCGACGCCTGAGCCGCCCGGCCACATGAGCCGCAAGTCGCGCTTCCGTCGCGTGGACGGAATCCTGCTGCTCGACAAGCCCTCGGGCATGAGCTCCAACCGGGCGCTGCAGCGCGTGCGGCACCTGTTCCGCGCCGAGAAGGCCGGGCACACGGGAAGCCTCGACCCGCTGGCCACCGGCCTGCTGCCGGTCTGCTTCGGTGAAGCGACCAAGATCGCCGGCCTGCTGCTGGGTTCGCGCAAGGCCTACGAGACCGTCGCCCGACTCGGCAGGACCACGGACACCGACGACGCCGACGGCGAGGTCCTGCTCGAACGGCCGGTGCCGCCCTTGGGCGACGACGACATCGAAGCCGCGCTGCGGCCGCTTCGTGGCCCGATCCGCCAGCGCGCGCCGATCTACTCCGCCCTCAAGCAGGGAGGCGAGCGGCTGTATGCCATGGCGCGGAAGGGGCTGCCGGTCGAGGCGCCCGAGCGCGATGTCCAGGTTTACGACCTCCGCGTGATCGCGCGCTCGCCCGATTCGCTTCGCCTGCATGTCGAATGCGGCTCCGGCACCTACGTGCGCAGCCTCGTCCGCGACCTTGGCGAGTCGCTGGGTTGCGGCGCCCACGTGTCGGAACTGCGGCGGCTGTGGGTCGAGCCCTTCCGCGCGCCGAAGATGGTCGATCTTGAAACCCTCCAGGCCGAAGCGGCGGAGGACGAGGAGCGGCTGATGGCGCATCTGCTGCCGGTCGCCGACGGCCTGGCCGGGTTCGCGGCGGTCGACCTGGACGCCGAGGCGGCGCGACGCTTCGCGCACGGCCAGCCCGTGGCGTTCGACGCGAGTGGCCGGGCCTTCGCCGATCCCGAGGCGCCGGTCGTCGTGAAGGCTGGTGGGGACCGGCTCCTGGGCCTGGCACGCGCCGAGGGCGGGCGCCTGCTGCCGCAGCGGCTGTTCCACCTCGACGGCACGACCGCCGGGCGGCTGGCCTGAAGCTTGCCTTGTTGGGCCGGGACGCCGGTGGCTACAATACGCGCGCCCTTTCGGGCATCCCTCTCTACCAACCGGCGGACCAAGCGGTGCGTCGGCACGGCGATTTCCGTGCCCGAACGTTCCTGCAGGTCCCGCGACTCAAGGAAAACTGATGTCCATCGATACCGCAAAGATCATCGGCGAGCACGCCCGCGGCACCAACGACACGGGCTCGCCCGAGGTCCAGGTGGCCCTGCTGACGGCCCGCATCGAGCAGCTGACCGAGCACTTCAAGCAGCACAAGCACGACCACCACTCGCGTCGTGGCCTGCTGCAGATGGTCAACCGCCGTCGCAGCCTGCTCGACTACCTCAAGCGCAAGGACAACGAGCGCTACAAGGCCCTGATCGAGAAGCTGGGCCTGCGTCGATAAGACGATACCCGACCGCGGCGCAGCGATGCGCCGCGGTCTTGTTTTGCGCGCCCCGGGCACTGCCCGGTGGCGGCAGGACGGTGACACCGCGGCAGCTGCACGGCAGGCCGTGACCAACGAGAACGGCCGGCGCGAGCCGGCCACCGGACGGGGCAGGGGCCTCGCGCCGAACGCATCAAGAGACCAGGAAAAAACCAACGTGGCGAAAATCACCAAAACCTTCCAGTACGGCGCCCATCAGGTCACGCTCGAGACTGGCGAAATTGCCCGCCAGGCGGGCGGCGCCGTCATCGTCAAGATGGACGACACCGTGGTGCTCGTCTCGGCCGTCGCGGCCAGGACGGCACGCGAAGGCCAGGACTTCTTCCCCCTCACGGTCGACTACCAGGAGCGTTTCTACGCCGGTGGCCGCATCCCGGGCGGGTTCTTCAAGCGCGAGGGCCGTGCGACCGAGAAGGAGACGCTGATCTCGCGCCTCATCGACCGCCCGATCCGTCCGCTCTTCCCGGAAGAGTTCAAGAACGAAGTGCAGATCATCGCCACGGTGGTCTCGCTCAACCCGGAAATCGACGGCGACATCCCCGCGATGATCGGCGCCTCGGCCGCGCTCGCGCTCACCGGCGCGCCGTTCCAGGGCCCGATCGGCGCCGCGAAGGTCGGCTACATCAACGGCCAGTACGTGCTGAACCCGACGGCGACGCAGCTGAAGGAGTCGAAGCTCGAGCTCGTCGTCGCCGGTACGAAGGACGCCGTGCTGATGGTCGAGTCGGAAGCCGACGTGCTGTCCGAGGACGTGATGCTCGGCGCCGTGATGTTTGGCCACCAGGCCCAGCAGGCCGCGATCAACGCCATTAACGAGCTCGTCGCCGAAGCCGGCGCGCAGCCGTGGGACTGGCAGCCGCCGGCGAAGGACGAGTCGATGATCGACGCGCTCCGCAACGCCATCGGTGACCGCCTCGGCGCCGCGTACCAGATCGTCAACAAGGCCGAGCGCCGCACCTCCATCCAGACGCTGAGGAAGGCGGCGATGGAGCTGCTGCAGCCGCACACCGAAGCGAACGGCTGGAACCCCAACGAGCTGTCGAAGGAGTTCGGCGAGCAGGAATACCAGACGATGCGCCAGTCGGTGCTGCGCACCCGCAAGCGCATCGACGGCCGCGACCTGACGACGGTCCGCCCGATCACCTCGAAGGTGGGCGTGCTGCCGCGCACGCACGGCTCGGCGCTGTTCACGCGCGGCGAGACGCAGGCGCTGGTGGTGGTCACCCTGGGCACCGCGCGCGATGGCCAGATCATCGACGCCGTTGCCGGCGAGTACCGCGAGAACTTCCTGTTCCACTACAACTTCCCGCCGTACTCGGTCGGTGAAGTGGGCCGCATGCTGGCGCCCAAGCGCCGCGAGATCGGTCACGGCCGCCTGGCCAAGCGCGGCGTCCTGGCCGTCATGCCGACGATCGAGGAGTTCCCCTACACCGTGCGCGTGGTCTCGGAGATCACCGAGTCGAACGGTTCCTCGTCGATGGCGTCGGTCTGCGGTTCGTCGCTGGCGCTGATGGACGCGGGCGTGCCGATCAAGGCGCCGGTGGCGGGCATCGCGATGGGCCTGATCAAGGAAGGCGACGACTTCGCCGTCCTGTCCGACATCCTCGGCGACGAGGACCACCTCGGCGACATGGACTTCAAGGTGGCCGGCACCGCGGAAGGCATCACCGCGCTGCAGATGGACATCAAGATCCAGGGCATCACCGAGGAGATCATGAAGATCGCGCTGGCGCAGGCGAAGGAAGGGCGCCTGCACATCCTGCGCGAGATGGAAGCGGCGATCACCGCGCCGCGCGCCGAGCTCTCCGAGTTCGCGCCGCGCCTGCTCACGATGAAGATCCACCCGGACAAGATCCGCGAAGTGATCGGCAAGGGTGGCGCGACCATCCAGGCCATCACCAAGGAGACCGGCACGCAGATCGACATCCAGGACGACGGCACCATCGTCATCGCCTCGGTCAACGCCGCCGCCGCGCAGGCCGCGAAGGCGCGCATCGACCAGATCGTCTCGGACGTGGAGCCGGGCCGCATCTACGAGGGCAAGGTCGCCAAGATCATGGACTTCGGCGCGTTCGTCACGATCCTGCCGGGCAAGGACGGCCTGGTGCACGTCTCGCAGATCTCCAACGAGCGCGTCGAGAAGGTGTCCGACAAGCTCAAGGAAGGCGACGTGGTGAAGGTCAAGGTGCTCGAAGTCGACAAGCAGGGCCGTATCCGCCTGTCGATGAAGGCCGTCGAGGAAGGCGAGGGCGTGGCGTCCGAGTGACGCCACGGCGAACGCCGGAAACGTGAAAAGCGGGCCGCGAGGTCCGCTTTTCGTTTGTGCGGCCGGAAGACGGCTGCGTCAGAAATGCCGGCGCAGCACGTAGTCGCGGAAGCTGCCACGCGAGCGCAGCTGCTGCTCCATCGCGAGATCCTCGGGACTCTGCACGGGCCCGCCGGACGCGGCCGGGCTCGCGCCGCTGGCGGCCATCGCCACCGATGCCGAGGCCGCCGTGCCCTGCATCAGGCCCAGCGGGCTGTAGGCCAGCTGCGGGAAGACCAGGCCGGGGTTGGACAGACCCATGCGGCTGACGAGGATCTCCGACAGCACGCGGCGGTAGTCGGTGGTGACCGGGACGTCGCCGTTGGCCGCGGCCACGATCTCCGGCGCAAGCCCCGGCCAGGTACCGAAGAAGCGGCGTCCGACGACGCTGCCGCCCATCACCAGCACGGGGTTGCCATAGCCGTGGTCGGTACCGCCCGAGCTGTTCTGCTTGATGCGGCGGCCGAACTCCGACTGCACGAGGGTGGTCACGCGCCCGGCCATGCCGCTGGCTTCGAGCTCGGCCTGGAAGGCCGACAGCGCCTGCGAAAGCTCGGCGATCTTGTTCTGGTAGTAGTTGTAGCCCGCGCCCGCGGTGCCCTGGCCGTCATGCGTGTCCCAGCCGCCGAGGTCGACGGTGGCGTAGCGCAGGCCGATGCCGAACCTGATCGACTGCGCGATCGTCCACAACTGGCGCGCGACCGTGGTCGTCGGCCAGCCGGCGGGCACGGCGGAATAGGGCTGCTGGGCGATGACGCGCAGTGCGCGGTCGGCCCGGGCGCCGGCCATCTCGAGGCCGGTCGATCCGCTCCAGAGCTTGAGCAGCGTCTCGTTGAGCCCGACATGCCCGGGGGGCGAATCCGCCACCGTGGACTGCCAGGCCCAGGCGCCGTAGTTGAGCCGGAAGTCGGCCGGGTTGTCCATGCCGATCGGCGCGGCGGAGCCGGCGAACGAACTCGGCGTGTTGTAGCCGGCGGCCAGCGCCGGCATCACGCTGCCGGCGGCGACGGCGTCCTGGTCGACCGCGCGCGCGAGCCAGCCGGAGGTGGTGCCGACCGCCAGGCCGCGCTCGATCGCCATCTGCGCGTCGAAATGGCTGCGCGAGGCCGAGCCCAGCACGCCGCAGGCATGCACGATGGCGAGGCGCCCGGCCTGCCAGAGGTCGCGCAGGCCGGTGGCCGACGGGTGCAGGCCGAAGCCCGTCGGCGTCTCGCCGGCGAGCGTGAGCGGGAGCGCACCGTACGTGCCGCCGGTCTCGATGCGCAGCGTGGGCCGGGCCGTCTCGTAGTGCGTGCGGTCCGCGCCGGAGACGGGCACGACGAAGTTCAGGCCGTCCATGCCCCCGCGGAGGAACAGCATGACCACCGTGTGGTCGCTGCCCGCCGACTGCGCATGCGCTTCCGGACCGAATACCAGGCGGGGACCGACCGCGCCGACGGCGGCGGCCGTGCAGCAGCCCTTGAGGAACTGGCGACGCGTGATGCGGGGGGTGTTCATGGCGTCACCGGCTCATGAATTCCGGCGAGAGCATGATCAGCGACACCATGCTGCGCAGCCGTTGATGGTTGTAATGACGCTTGAGGTCGCTGGCGGCCCAGGCGTCGGTATCGGTGATGACGTAAGTGGCCGGGTCGCCGTTCTGCGCCATGAAGCGGGCCAGCGTCTGGCGTCGTTCGGGCGTGGGCAGGTAGCCGAGCAGCCGCATGCACCAGTAGTCGACCAGCGCGTTCGCGGTCCATGTGGGCACGTTGGCGCGCGTCGGCGCGACGACCGGCAGCAGCAGGCTGCCGTTGTCGCTGGCCTCGGTGAGCCAGTTCAGCATCTTCCAGGTCATCGCGATGGCGCTCGATCCGGACCATGCCCCCGCCACGTCCGGATAGCCATTGGGCGGCGCCCAGTTGAAGGGCGTGTGGCCGGTGAGACCGGCCAGCCATACGAAGTGGCTGGGAGTATCGCCATCCGCGCCCATCCTCAGCGTCCAGTCCGAGCCGCCCGCGCGCATGGCGGCGACGAGCGAGTCGAACGGGTGGCGCACCTTCTGGCCCCAGGTGTTGAACATCGCCGTGGAGTTGAGGATGTGCCGCAGCACCAGCTCGATCTGGTTCGGCGCCTGCCAGTTCTGGCGGAACACCTGCGCCGCGCTCGCCACCAGCGAGGCCGGCGGCGCGTCGGTCACGAAGCGGCGGATCAGCTTGGTGCAGACGAAGCGCGCGGTGGCCGGGTGGCTGGCGAGCCGGTCGAGCACGTCGCGGCCGTCCTTCATCGCCGCCTGGTTCGCCGGCAGCGACATGCCGAGCACCGTCTTGGCGTTGGTGTCGTGCCAGGTGGCGCGGTAGACGAAGGTGCCGTCGTTCTCGGAAGGGAACTGCCAGTGGCCGTCCCTGAGCGTCCAGCCGGTGAACGCGCGGGCGACCTCATAGACGTCGATGTCGGTGTAGCCGGCGGGGAAATTCGCATCCATCGGGTCGCGCGGCAGCGTGGCCGGGTCCGCGAAGCCGAAGTAGTGCATGGCCCCGAGCGTGTGCAGCTCCATCAGCTCGCGGGCGTAGTTCTCGTTGGGCCCGTTGCGCGTATTGGAGTTGTTGTTGAGGTAGTACAGCATCGAGGGGCTCGACGCGACCGCCTCCAGCATCGTGCGGAAGTTGCCCAGCGCATTGGGGCGGATGACGTCGCGGTCGTAATGCACGAACACCGGGCCGGCCGACCAGTGCGTGCCCTGCACGTGGAAGTGGTTGTGCCAGAACGCGACCACCATCTCGCGCAGCTGGCGGCGGGAGTAGGTCGCGCGCACCCACTGCAGGCGCTGGATCTCGAACGCCGGCCGCAGGCGAACGAGCCAGTCGGGGTTGGGCACGACGTGGTCGGCCCACAGTTGCGGCACGCTCTTGGCGAGGGTGGTGTAGTCCTGCGCGGCGATGCGGGCGTCGAGCGCGCCGTCGTCGATGTTGCGCCAGTCCAGCTGCCAGTCCACCCAGTTCGCCAGGCGCTGCACATCGGTCGAGCCCAACGCATTGAACTCGGCGATCGTCGCAGGCGTGGGGCCGAAGCTGAGGCTGCGCAGCATGCGCACCGCGAAGGGCGGGCGCGCGAGCGTGAGCACGTCGGCCGACGAGATCGCGCCCGCGCCGGCGGGCTGCGTTGCCTCGGTCACGCTGCTCTGGAACGGCTGCGCCGCGATGCGGCGGCCGTCGCCATAGCGTTGCGCCAGTGTCCTGTTGCCGGCCTGCACGGGGCGGTTGCGCACCCAGAACGTTGCACGGGGCTGGGCGCGCATGCGGCGCGCCGCAAGAATCGATTGCTTCATCACCTGTCCCTGGATCCCCCTCCAGTGGACGGCATGGTCGCGTGACGCTGCGGGTCAAACCGGGGCCGCTGTCACGCCGAAGGTGACGCGCGCGGGCAGCGTCGGGATCGGTTCATGAAGCAATGTTGCGTGCTTCACACTTTCGTTGGCAGGCTGGGCCGACCACCCCGGAGGCGAGCCGCATGAAGCGCCATTTCTCGATGATCCGCGACTTCCATCTCGCGGACTGGTTCACGCTCGCCAACGCCTTCTGCGGCACGGGCGCGGTGTTCGCGGCGATGCGCTTCCTGCAGGACGGGGTGGTGCGCGACCTGCTCACCGGCATGGCGCTGATCCCGCTGGCCTTCGTCTTCGACGTGCTGGACGGGCGGGTGGCGCGCTGGCGCAAGGCGGCATCCACGCTGGGGCGTGAGCTCGACTCGCTGGCCGACGTCATCTCGTTCGGCCTGGCCCCGGCAGCGCTGGCCTACGCCTGCGGCCTGCAGGGCGGCTGGGACTGGATCGTGCTCAGCTACTTCGTCGGCTGCGGCGTCAGCCGCCTGGCGCGCTACAACGTCACCGCCGAGCAGCTGGCGGGGGACGGAGACAAGGTGCCGTATTTCGAGGGCACGCCCATCCCCACGAGCCTGGTGCTGGTCGTGGTGCTGGCGGCCGCCGCGCTGACCGGCAACATCGGCGACGACATCTGGTTCGGCGTCGTGCGCCTGGGGCCCTGGCAGCTGCACCCGCTGGTGCTGCTGTTCGCGCTCTCGGGCTCGCTGATGATCAGCAAGACGCTGCGCATCCCCAAGCCATAACGGGGCGGCCCGGCATGCGTTGGTATCATCGACGCAAAACCGGAGGACCCCATGTCGACAGCGCCTTTCGGAGCCGCGGGCTTCGGATTCCCACCTTTCGATCCGGGCCACTGGGAGCGCCTGGCGCGCCAGTGGTTCACCCCGGCGACGCCGGCGGCCGCACGGCCGGCCGCGGTCGATCCGTTCGCGTGGTGGCGACCGGCCGAGCCGGCCGCGCAGGGGGCATTCGATCCGGGCGAACTGGCCAGCCAGTGGATGACCCGGATCCAGCAGCTGGCCGCGCAGTTCGCGGGCCGCGAGGCCGGGCCGGCGGAGATCGCGCGGGCCTGGCGCGCCATGCTGGGCGACAACCCCTTCGGCGCGGGCGCGGCCGCGTCGGCGTTCATGCCCATGTCGTTCTTCGGCGCGCCGGGCCGCGGCCCGTTCGAGATGCCCGCCTTCGGCTACGCCCGCGAGCACCAGGAGCGCCTGCAGGCGTTCGCACGTGCCGGCGCCGATTTCCAGCAGGCGGCACAGGCTTTCCAGTCGCTGCTCGCCGATGTCGGGCAGGAGGCGTTCTCGCGCTTCGAATCGCTTCTCGCCGGCCGCATGGGCGAGGGCAAGCCGCTGGAAAATTCGCGTGCGCTGCTGGACCTGTGGATCGACGCCGCCGAGGACGCCTATGCCGACATGGCGCTGGGCGAACGCTTCCAGCGCGCGTTCGGCGACTACGTCAACGCGCAGATGCGCCTGCGCGCGGCGAT
The DNA here is from genome assembly GCA_049323195.1 of Pseudomonadota bacterium. GTDB lineage: Bacteria > Pseudomonadota > Gammaproteobacteria > Xanthomonadales > Xanthomonadaceae > Cognatilysobacter. The sequence goes on from JBMOOW010000163.1 coordinate 11,103, forward strand.
GCAGAAAGAGGTCGAGCTGGCCTGCGCGCAGTGGGGCATTCCCGGCCGGGCCGAGGTCGACGCCGCGCATCGCAAGGTGGCGGGGCTGGAGCGCGAGCTGAGGCGCCTGCGCGACCGGCTCGACGCGCTGGAGCGCCGCGGGGGCACGGGGCCGGCCCCGTCGCCCGCCCCTGACGATGCCGCCGCGCCCACCGGGCCCGCGCGCGCCAAGGCCGCCAAGAGCACGGGGAAGAAGCGCTGATGGACGGATTCACGTCGCCGATCCAGATGGGCCTGGAAGCACTGACGCGCGAGGCGCTGCAGACCCAGGCCAAGCTGCGGGCCGGCTTGGAAACGCTGCGCTCGCTCGATCACGTGCAGGTGGGCGCGAGCGAGCGCGAGGAGGTCTGGCGCGACGGCAAGGTCGTGCTCTACCGCTTCCGCGGCGAGGGCGAGCCCACCCGGACGACGCCGCTGCTGATCTGCTACGCGCTGGTCAACCGGCCCTACATGGTCGACCTGCAGAGCGACAAGTCGATCGTGCGCGGCCTGCTCGAGCGCGGGCAGGACGTCTACATCATCGACTGGGGCTATACCGACCGTTCCGACCGCTACCTCACCCTCGAGGACTACATCCAGCGCTTCCTCGGCGGCGCCGTCGACGCCTTGCGCGAACGCCACGGCGTGGACGCGATCAACCTGCTGGGCATCTGCCAGGGCGGGACGTTCTTGCTCTGCTACGCCGCGCTCAATCGGCGCAAGGTGCGCAACCTCGTCACCATGGTGACGCCGGTCGACTTCCACACCGAGGACAACATGCTCGCCGGCTGGGCGCGCCGCATCGACGTGGACCTCATGGTCGACACGCTCGGCAACGTGCCGGCGGACGTCATGAACTGGTGCTACCTCACGCTGAAGCCTTGGCGGCTGCTGGTGCAGAAGTACGTGGGGCTGGTCGACATCCTCGACGACAGGCGCGCGCTCGAGGACTTCCTGCGCATGGAGACCTGGATCTTCGACTCGCCCGATCTCGCCGGCGAGGCCTATCGCGAATTCATCAAGCAGTTCTACCAGGACAACGGCCTGGTCAAGGGCTGCGTGCGCATCGGCGATCGCGCCGTGAACCTGCGCGATGTGGACATGCCCGTGCTGAACATCTACGCCACGCAGGACCACCTCGTGCCGCCCTCGGCCTCGCGACCGCTGGAGAAGCTGGTCGGCACGAAGGATTACAGCGAGTACTCCTTCCGCGGCGGCCACATCGGCATCTACGTCTCGGGCCGTGCGCAGCGCGACGTGCCGCAGACCGTGCACGACTGGCTCTCCACCCGCTCGAACGACCGCTGACGCATGGCCGACCCCGCACGACGCGTCGAGGCGCTGCGCCGCCGCCTCCACGAGGCGAACCACCGTTACTACGTGCTCGACGACCCGGCGATCCCGGACGCGGAGTACGACGCGCTGCTGCGTGAACTGGAAGCGCTGGAAGCGGCGCATCCCGAGCTTGCCAGCGGAACGTCGCCGACGCAGCGCGTGGGCACCACGCCGTCGTCGGCCTTCGCACCCGTACGCCATGCGGTTCCGATGCTCTCGCTCGCCAATGCGTTCAGCGATGAAGAGGTCGCCGACTTCGTGCGCCGCATCGAGCAGGGCCTCGACGTCCGCGATCCCGTGTTCTCGGTGGAGCCCAAGCTCGATGGGCTCGCGCTGAGCCTGCGTTACGAGGATGGCCGCCTCGTCGTGGCCGCCACGCGCGGCGACGGCACCACCGGCGAGGACGTGACGGCGAACGTGCGCACGATCCGCAGCATCCCGCTGGAGCTGTTCGGCTCGGGCTGGCCGCAGGTGCTGGAGGTGCGTGGAGAGGTCTTCATGCCGGTGGCCGCGTTCAATGCCTGGAACCAGCGCGCGCTGGCCGAGGGCGCGCGCCCGCTCGCCAACCCGCGCAATGGCGCCGCCGGGTCGCTCCGCCAGCTCGACCCCCGCATCACCGCCCAGCGCCCGCTGGCGTTCTTCGCGTATGCCGTCGGTGCTATCGAGGGCGGAAAGCTTCCGGCCACGCATTCGAAGACGCTCCAGCGCCTGGCGGACTGGGGTTTTCCCGTCTGCGCCGAGAATGCGGTGGTGCGCGGGCTGGACGGGCTGCTCGGCTATTACCGCGGGATCGGGGCGCGCCGGCCGACACTGCCGTTCGACATCGACGGCGTGGTGTACAAGCTCGACGACTACGCCGCGCAGCGCGAGATGGGCTTCGTCTCACGCGCACCGCGCTGGGCCATCGCGCACAAGTTCCCGGCGCAGGAGCAGTCGACGGTGCTGGAGGCCATCGACATCCAGATCGGCCGCACGGGTGCGGCCACTCCGGTCGCGCGGCTGCAGCCGGTGCAGGTCGCCGGTGTCGTGGTCACGAACGCGACATTGCACAACGCCGACCAGATCGCGCGCCTGGACGTACGCATCGGCGACACCGTCATCGTGCGACGCGCGGGCGACGTGATTCCCGAGATCGTTCGCGTGGTCGAGGAGCGCCGCCCCGACGGCGCCGAGCCGTGGACGATGCCTTCCCGGTGCCCGGTCTGCGGCTCGGAGATCGTGCGCGAGGAAGGGCAGGCGGTGTGGCGCTGCTCGGGGGAGCTCGCCTGTCCCGCGCAGCGCAAGGAGGCGGTGCGGCATTTCGCCTCGCGGCGCGCGATGGACATCGAGGGCCTGGGCGATCGTCTCATCGAGGATCTCTGCGACCTCGGCTATGTCGCGGCGGTCGGCGACCTGTATGCGCTCACGCTCGATGATCTGGTCGAGATGAAGCGTCGCGTGGATGCGCGCGAAGCCGAGGCCGAAGGCGGGATGCCCGCGCCCAGGGCGAAGGGCAAGATCGCCACGCGCTGGGCGGAGAACCTGCTGGCGTCCATCGATCGCAGCCGCACGACCACGCTGGAGCGCTTCCTTTTCGCGCTCGGCATCGAGCACGTGGGGGAAAGCACGGCGAAGGCGCTGGCCGCGTGGTTCGGCTCGCTGGAGACGATCCGCCGCCTGCCGTGGCCGCTGTTCAAGCGCGTGCCCGACGTGGGTGGCGAGGTGGCGCGCGCGCTCGGGCACTTCTTCGACCAGCCCGGCAACCAGCGCGTGATCGACGTGCTGCTCCAGCGCGGCGTGGCGCCGGCCGAGCCCGGCGCGCCCTCGCCACGGGCGCGCGAAGGGCTCGACCCGGCCACGCTGCTGGTCGACCTGGAAATCCCGAAGGTGACGCGCATCCGGGCCGAGCAGATCGTTGCGGCCTGCGACGGCGGCGATTCACTTGCGACGATCGGCGCGCCGGCACTCGAGGCGGGCGGGGTCCCGGCGGCGGTGGCGGCGGCGTTCGTGGAATGGCGCCACGAGGACGCGCATGCCTCGCTGTTGCGCACCTCCCTGGCAGCGCAGCGCGACCTGCTGGCCCGCATTCCCGAAGCCGATGCGCTCGCTGCCCGGCCGCTGGATGGCATGACGGTCGTGCTCACCGGATCGCTTTCCTCGATGACGCGCGAGCAGGCGGGCGAGCGGCTGGAGGCACTGGGCGCGAAGGTGGCGGGCAGCGTGTCGAAGAAGACGGGTTTCGTCGTCGCGGGCGAAGCGGCCGGCTCGAAGCTCGAGAAGGCGCAGCAGCTCGGCATCGACGTCTGGGACGAGGCGCGGCTGCTCGCTTTCCTCGACACCCATGGTGGCTGACCCGGTGTCGGCGCGCCGCGCTGCCGGCATCCCCCGGGCCTCGCATTGCCGCGCTGGAGCGCCGCGGTGAGCCGCTCGGACGAGGTTGCCCACGTCGACTGGCGTCCATCCGCGACGCCCGCGGCGCTGCGCCTGCGCGCACGCGTCAACGCGGCCATACGTGATTTCTTCGCGCGTCGCGGCGTGCTGGAAGTCGAGACGCCGGTGATGTCGCGTGCGGGCAATACCGACCCCAACATCGCCTCGTTCGCGCTGGAGTTCAGCGGCCGCACCGACGGCGCGCCGCGAACGCGCTGGCTGCGCACCTCGCCCGAGTTTCCGCTCAAGCGCCTGCTCGCGGCGGGCATCGGCGACTGTTACGAGCTCGGCCGCGTCTTCCGCGACGGCGAAGCCGGCGGGCGCCACAACCCCGAGTTCACCATGCTCGAGTGGTACCGGCTCGGCATCGACCACGTCGCGCTCGCGCGCGAGGTGGCGGAGCTGGTCGTCGAATGTCTGGCGCTGGCGGGACGTACGGCGACGGTGCGCGAGACCACCTATGCCGGCCTGTTCGAACAGGTGTTTGGCGTGGACGCGCACCGCGACGGCGTCGACGTGTTGCGCGCTGCGCTGGGCGAGGTGGTGATCGACCCCGAAGGCCTGACCCGCGACGACTGGCTGGACCTGTTGATGACGCACCGGATCCAGCCCGCGTTCGCGGCCGATGCCATCACGATCGTGCACGACTACCCGGCCACGCAGTGCGCGCTCGCCCGCATCCGCGAGGGCGATCCACCGGTGGCCGAACGCTTCGAGCTCTATCTGGGGCCGCTCGAGCTCGCCAATGGCTACCACGAACTCGCCGACGCCCGGGAGCAGCGCGGGCGCTTCCTGCGCGATCTCGAGGTGCGCCGCATGCGCGGCGATCGTGATGTCCCGCTGGACGAGCGCTTGCTCGCCGCGCTGGATACGGGCCTGCCGGCCTGCGCCGGTGTCGCGCTGGGCGTCGACCGGCTGCTGATGGCGATGCTGGGCACGTCGAGGATCGCGGACGTGCTTGCATTCGACTTCGCACGAGCTTGATCGCGTAAGTCTTTAAGCCGGCGAAGTTCTCCGATTCCGTTGAGACGACGGAATCGATTTCTCGCATGCGCATGTCGGGTTTGTTAGTAGTATTACTACTAATGAACCGCCGCTTCGCTACGACCGGCTTCCATCCGCCTGCCAGGGGGCGATGACATGGCGCGCCTGGTGCAACTGGAGGAGGTTCTGGCCTCACGCGAGGTCTGGCGGGGCCGTGGCGCCCCGGCCACGCCCGCGCCCGGGGTGGTCTGTCCCACCGGCCTGGCCGAGCTCGACAGCGTGCTGCCATCGAAGGGCTGGCCAAGGGCGCTCACCGAAATCCTGATTCCGGTCGATGGCATGGGCGAATTGCATCTGCTCTGGCCCGCGCTGTCGCGCCTGAGTGCGGATGACGGCCGCATCGTGCTCGTCGCGCCTCCCTACGTTCCCTATGCACCGGCCTGGCAGGCCGCGGGTGTTCGCCTGCCGATGCTGCAGCTGATCGAAGCGCCCCCCATGGATGCGCTGTGGGCGGCGGAGCAGTGCATGCGCTCGGGTACCTGTGCCGCGGTGCTGTGCTGGCCACGCACGTCGGACGACAGGCTGCTGCGGCGGCTTCAGGTGGCCGCCGAGACCGGCGGCACGCATGGATTCGCCATTCGCCCGCTGGCGGCGGTGCGCAATCCATCGCCCGCGGCGCTGCGCATCGCCATCGAACCCGAATGCGGGCGCCGGTTGCGCGTCGTCAAGTGCCGCGGTGGCCTGGCGCCGCCGCGGCCGATCGCCTTCCCGTGGAGCTAGGCCATGCAGTGGGCCTGCCTGTTCCTGCCGCAGCTCGCGCTCGATGCCGTACTGCGCAGGCGCGACGATCCCGGGGCGCCGTTCGCGCTGGTGAGCGGCCCGTTGCAGCGCCGCGTACTGCATGCGGTGAACCCCTCGGCGCGTGCGCTGGGCCTGCGGCCCGGCATGCCGCTCGCGCAGGCACAGGCCATCGGGGCCCGCTTCGAGATGGAGCCCCATGACGCGGTGGCCTGCGAGCGTGCGCGCGAGCTGGTCGCGGCCTGGGCGTATGGCTACAGCTCCCAGGTAAGCCTGGCGTTGCCGCATGCGGTGGTGCTGGAAGTCGCGCGCAGCCTGCGCCTGTTCGGGCCATGGCCGAACCTGGAGGCACGGCTGCGCGAAGGCCTGCGCGGGCTGGGGTGCCGGCACCGCGTGGTGCTCGCGCCGCATCCGCATGCCGCGTATGCGATCGCGCATGTGCAGGATGCCGTCGCGGTCGGCTCGCGGGAGCTGCCCGTGGCATTGGGCCGGATACCCGTCGAGCGGGCCGGGTTCGCGCGCGAGGTGGGCGAGGCACTCTGGAGGATGGGCCTGCGGCAGCTCGGCCAGGTGCGTGCCCTGCCGCGCGCCACGCTAGCGCGCCGCTTTCCTCCCGGTGTGCTGCACCACCTGGATCGCCTGTATGGCGACGTCGAATCGCCATTGCCGCTCTATCGACCGCCCGACCGGTTCGAGGCGCGCATCGAGTTCGAGCAGGAAGTCGAGTCGAGCCCGCGGCTGCTGTTCCCGCTGCGCAGGCTGACGGCCGACCTGGCCGCGTTCCTCCTCGCCCGCGACGGCGGTGTGCAGCGCTTCGTCCTGCGCATGGAGCACGAGCGCCTGCCGCCCACCGACGTCCGCATCGGCCTGCTATCGGCCGAGCGCGAGGCGGCGATGCTGTTCGAACTCGCACGGGGCCGGCTCGAGCAGGCGAGGGTGCCCGCACCCGTCCGCGCATTGCTCGTGGTGGCGGAGGAATTGCCGCCTTTCGTTCCGGCCGCCGGCGACCTGTTCGACACGCGTACCCAGCAGGCGATGCCCTGGCCGCGGCTTCGCGAGCGTCTTCGCGCGCGGCTGGGCGACGAAGCGGTGCGCGATCTGGGCTGGCGTGCGGAGCACCGGCCGGAGTTCGCCGTCACGCAGGGCCCCGAGCGCCCGGTGCCGCTGCCGCCCCTGCCGCGCCCGGGCTGGCTGTTGCGCAACGCGGTGCCATGGCGCGACCGGGGCCTGCGTGTGCTCGCCGGTCCCGAACGCATCGAAGCGGGCTGGTGGGACGGTCGCGAGGTGCGTCGCGACTACTACCTGGTCGAGACCTGCGACGGACAGCGGGCATGGGTCTATTGCAGCGTCGGCGCCACGCCGCCCGGCATGGGCGAGGACGTAATGCTGCACGGGTGGTTCGCATGAGCCTGCGCCTGGTCGGCCCGGACGAGCCGCGGCACCTGCCGGTTCCGCGCGTGCTGGAGCACGTGCGTCCGCAGGCCGCGCCCGCGAAATACGCCGAGCTTCACTGCCTCTCGAACTTCAGCTTCCTGCGTGGCGCCTCGTCGGCCGCCGAGCTGTTCGAGCGGGCCGCCAGCCAGCGCTATTCCAAGCTCGCGATCACGGACGAATGCACGCTGGCCGGGATCGTGCGGGCGCGCCGCGCCTCCCTGGCAACCGGCCTTCCCCTGATCGTGGGCAGCGAATTCGCGATCGAGGCCGGGCCGCGCTGCGTCCTGCTGGTGGAGAACCGCGCGGGCTACGAGGTCCTGTGCGACCTCATCACCCGGGCCAGGCGCCGTGCAGCCAAGGGCGGGTACCTGAGCCTGCGCGAGGATTTCGAGCGGCCACTGCCGGGGCTTTTCGCCCTGTGGCTGCCCGGTGAGCATCCCGATGCGGCCCAGGGGGGCTGGCTTCGGGACCGGCTTCCGGGCCGCACCTGGCTGGCCGTCGAGCTGCATCGCGGCCCGGACGACGATCGGCGCCTGCAGGCCCTGCTCGCGCTCGCGGCAACGCTCGGCATTCCCGCCACCGCCAGCGGCGACGTGCACATGCACGTCCGCGGGCGCCGCATGCTGCAGGACACGTTGACCGCCATCCGCCTGCGCGTACCGCTTTCCGAGGCCGGCCATGCGCTGTTCCCGAATGGCGAGCGCCACCTGCGGACACGCCGCCTGCTCTCGGCCATCTACCCGGCGGAACTGCTCGAGGAGAGCGTGCGCATCGCCGGGCGCTGCACCTTCGAGCTCGACGAACTGCGCTACGAGTATCCGCACGAGGTCGCCGCGGGCCAGGAGCCGGCCGCCCGGCTGCGCGAACTGGTCGAGGAAGGCATCGCCGAGCGCTGGCGGACCCGGCGTCCGGCGCGGGCGGGGAAGGACGTCGATTTCCAGCAGGTCCGCCGCACCCTCGACCACGAACTCGCGATCATCGCCAGCCTCGGCTACGAGCACTACTTCCTCACCGTGCACGACATCGTGCGGCATGCGCGCTCGCAGGGGATCCTCTGCCAGGGGCGTGGCTCCTCCGCCAACTCGCTGGTCTGCTATGCACTGGGCATCACCGAGCTGAACCCGGGCGATGCCCACATGCTCTTCGAGCGCTTCGTCTCCGCAGAGCGCAAGGAACCGCCCGACATCGACGTCGACTTCGAGCACGAGCGCCGCGAGGAGGTGCTGCAGTACGTCTTCTCGAAGTACGGCCGCGAGCGCGCGGCGCTGGTCGCGGTCGTGATCCATTACCGCGCGCGCAGCGCGGTGCGCGACGTCGCGATGGCGCTGGGCCTGCCCACGGACCAGGTCGACCGGATCGTGCAGGGCATGGACCGCTGGGGCATGGATCCGCCGTCGGGCGACTACCTGGCCGAGCGCGGCTTCGATCCGCACTCGGCCATCATGCGCCACCTCGTGGAACTGGCCGCGCTGCTGCTCCGCGATTTCCCCCGCCATCTCTCGCAGCACCCCGGTGGCTTCGTCATTTCGCAGCGCCCGCTGTCGACGCTGGTGCCGGTCGAGAACGCCGCGATGGACGGGCGCACGGTGGTGCAGTGGGACAAGGACGACCTCGAGGATCTGGGCATCATGAAGGTGGACTGCCTCGCACTGGGCATGCTCACCTGCATCCGCAGGACCCTCGACCTGCTCCGTGCGCAGGACAGGCCGATGTCCATGCAGGACATTCCCCGCGACGATGCGAAGACCTGGGGAATGATCCAGCGGGCCGACACCATCGGCGTGTTCCAGATCGAATCGCGTGCGCAGATGTCCATGCTCCCGCGGCTGAAGCCCAGGGAGTACTACGACCTGGTCGTGCAGGTGGCGATCGTCCGTCCCGGACCCATCCAGGGCGAGATGGTGCACCCCTACCTCAAGCGAAGGAGCGGCGAGGAACTGCCCGAATACCCCACGCCCGCCATGAGGGAAGTGCTGGAAAGGACGCTCGGCGTGCCGCTTTTCCAGGAGCAGGTGATGGCCATCGCGATGAAGGTCGCCGGATATACGCCCGGCGAGGCGGACCAGTTTCGCCGCTCGATGGCGGCATGGAAGAGCCATGGCGACATGGCGCCGCATCGCGAACGGCTGATACGGGGGCTGGTGGACGGAGGATGCGATGCCGGGTTCGCCGAACGCATCTTCAATCAGCTCAAGGGCTTCGGCAGCTACGGGTTCCCCGAATCGCATGCCGCCAGCTTCGCCCTGCTGGCATGGCAGAGCAGCTACCTGAAATGCCACCACCCTGCGGCCTTCGCCGCGGCGCTCATCAACTCGCAGCCAATGGGCTTCTACAGCCCGAGCCAGATCGTGCAGGACGCCAGGCGCCATGGCGTGGAGGTACGGCCGGTCGACGTGCGCTACAGCGCATGGGACTGCACGCTCGAAGCGGTGCGTGCCGCGCGCGGCCCGGAGGATGCGCATGCGACCGCGTCCAACGATGGGCACGATGGCGGGCCATTCGCCATCCGCCTCGGCCTGCGCATGGTCAAGGGCTTCGACGAGGCGGCGGCGGGGCGGATCGTGACCGCGCGCGGACATGGGCCATTCGCGGACGTCAGCGACCTGTCCATGCGTGCCGGTCTCGATGCCCGGCATATGGCCAGGCTGGCCGACGCCGGTGCCCTGCGTGCGCTCGCCGGCCACCGGCATCGCGCGCGCTGGGAAGTGGCCGGAATCGAGGCGCGCCGCGCCCTGTTCGAACAGGTGCGGGCGCCGGTCGAAGCACCCGTCACCATCCCCCTGCCCGATGCGCGCGAGGAGGTGCAGGCCGACTACGGCATGCTCGGCCTGAGCCTGGATCACCATCCCGTCGCGCTGCTGCGGCCGCGCCTGCGGGCACGCCGCCATCGTTCGTCGAAGGAACTGGCCGGGGTAGGGGATGGGAGCAGCGTCACCTGCACCGGGCTGGTCACGCTGAGGCAGCGTCCCCAGACCGCGAGTGGCATCACCTTCGTCACGCTCGAGGACGAGTTCGGATTGATCAACGTGGTCGTACGGCGCGACCTCGCCGAGCGCCAGCGGCGTGCGCTGGTGGAGTCCCGGCTCCTCTCGGTGCGTGGCTGCGTCGAGCACAGGCAGGGCGTGATCCACCTGGTGGCCCGCTCGCTGCAGTGCCTGGATGCATGGCTGGGCCCGCTGCGCATGGGATCGCGGGACTTCCATTGAGCGGCAGCAGGCAACGGCCGCTTAATGCGGATTGCCGGGACGCCCGCGATGGAGCGCCGCCATTCACTTTCCATCGCTACAGTCGGCTCATCCGCCACGGAGTCGTCCGCATGAAACCGGTCCTGATTCTCGCGTCGAGCCTTGCCGCCGGCATCGCCATGCCGGCCCATGCGCAGCTGGGCCCCGGCAGCGTGATCCGCTGCGAATCCAACGACGGACGCACCCGCGAGTGCGCGGTCGGCTACGTGCGCGACGCGCGGTTGCTGCGGCAGCTCTCGCGCAGCGCCTGCACCGAAGGCGAGACCTGGGGCGTGACCCGCCGCTCGATCTGGGTGACCCACGGCTGCCGCGGCGAATTCCTCATCGACGATCGCGGGCGCGATCGCGACCAAGACCACGATGACTACGGCCACGGCGATGCCCGTTACATCCGCTGCGAGTCCGGCAACGGGCGCTGGAACCGCTGCCCCGCGCCACACGGGCGCGTCGAGCTGGTGCGACAGCTCTCCCGCAGCCCCTGCGTGCGTGGCCAGTCCTGGGGCACCGACGGCCGCGGGATCTGGGTCAACGGCGGCTGCCGTGCCGAGTTCCACGTCGAATCGCGCGGCGGCTACGGCCATGGCGATGCTCCCGCGCGGCGCTTCGTCTGCGAGTCGAGCAACGGTTCCACGCACTTTTGCCCCGCCGGCGAGCGCGGGCCCGTGCGGATGCTGCGGCAGATCTCGCGTGCGCCCTGCATCGAGGGCCAGTCCTGGGGCCACGAGCGCGACGGCGTGTGGGTAGGGCAGGGCTGCCGGGCGGAGTTCGAAGTCAGCGGCCGCGGCTGGCGCGACTGACCGGGCATCACCGCGCCGAAGCTAGAATCGGGCGATGACCTCGCCCGATTTCGATTTCGACCGTTACGACCGCGTCCGCCCCATCCGCTGGACCGGCGACGCGCTCGAACTGCTCGACCAGCGCCGCCTGCCCTTCGACGTGGCCTATGTCACCTGCGGCAGCCATGAGGCGGTGGCCGACGCCATCGCCAACCTCACCGTGCGGGGCGCACCCGCCATCGGAATCGCGGCTGCCTGGGGCGCCGTCCTGGCAGCGCGAACCGTGAAAGCACCGGATGGACGGGCCGCGCTCGAGCGGCTGGAACCCGCGTTCGCACGCCTGAACGCCGCGCGTCCCACCGCGGTGAACCTCGCATGGGCGCTGGCGCGCATGCGCCGCGTGCTGCTCGATGCCGGCGCCGACTGGCGCGAGGTACTCGTACGCGAGGCCGAGGCCATCGCCACCGAAGACCTCGCCGCGAACCGTCGCATGGGCGCGCTCGGGGCCGCCCTGATCGAGCCGGGCAGCCACGTGCTCACGCACTGCAATACCGGCTCGCTGGCCACCGCCGGTTTCGGTACCGCGCTGGGCGTGATCCGCGCCGGTGTCGCGCAGGGCCGCATCGACAAGGTCTATGCCGGCGAGACGCGCCCCTGGCTGCAGGGCGCGCGCCTGACCGTATGGGAGCTGCAGCAGGACGGCATCACGCCCACGCTGATCGCCGACGCCGCCGCGGCGCACCTGATGCAGCACGGCGCGGTGAAGTGGGTGATCGTCGGGGCCGACCGCATCTGCGCCAACGGCGACACCGCCAACAAGATCGGCACCTACCAGCTGGCGATCGCGGCGCGGCACCACGGCGTGAAGTTCATGGTCGCCGCGCCCTCGTCCACCGTCGACCTCGAAACCCCGAACGGCCGGGCCATCCACATCGAGGAGCGCGAGCCGACGGAGCTGTTCTCGCTCGGCGGAGTGCGCACGGCGGCGGACATGATCGAAGCCTGGAACCCGGTCTTCGACGTCACCCCGCACGAGCTGATCGACGTGATCGTGACCGAGAAGGGCATCATCGAGCGGCCCGACGAGGCGGCGATGCGGGCGGCGTTCGGGTAAGGCGCTTCTCCGCCATCCTCTGCACAGGTAGGTATCGCGCAGGGTGTGGTTCGTTTTTCAGCCACGGATGGACACGGATGGACACGGATTGAAGGCTCGGTGCCTCCACCCGCACCTGTCCACGCAAGTCCGCGTCCATGGCATTTCGGCTCCTGGGGCGCAGTCACGCACCGGATGCCCGATCCGTGTTCATCCGTGTCCATCCGTGGCTGAAAATGCCTTTGCCCCCGTCCGATCGCAGGCCCGGTGCAGTCACCGTCTCATGCCCGCCTGAACACCCCGCTTCGCGCGCGTAAGTGTTTGTTTATTCGCGAAATTCGGCGTGCTTTCGAGAGCCCAGCGTGGTACCATTTCACATCTTCAGGACTCCGCCTGTGGATGCCCCTCTGACCGGCTCTCCGAGCCTCGTCCGAGGCCGCATCGGACCGGCGTGTCCATCGCCCAAACGGAAGCCCGATGACGGAACTCGCCCGCGAAATCATCCCGGTCAACCTCGAAGACGAGATGCGCCGCAGCTACCTCGATTACGCCATGAGCGTGATCGTGGGGCGCGCGCTCCCGGACGTGCGCGACGGCCTCAAGCCGGTGCATCGTCGCGTGCTCTTCGCGATGAACGAGCTGGGCGCGCACAGCAACCGCCCGTACTACAAGTCCGCGCGCATCGTCGGTGACGTCATCGGCAAGTACCACCCGCACGGCGACACCGCGGTCTATGACACGCTGGTGCGCATGGCACAGCCGTTCTCGCTGCGCTACATGCTGGTCGACGGGCAGGGCAATTTCGGCTCGATCGACGGCGACAGTCCCGCGGCCATGCGCTACACCGAGGCGCGCATGTCGCGCATCGCGCACGAGCTGATGGCGGACATCGACAAGGAAACCGTCGACTTCCAGCCCAACTACGACGAGAAGGAACTCGAGCCCACCGTCATGCCGACGCGGGTGCCGAACCTGCTCGTCAACGGCTCGGCGGGCATCGCCGTGGGCATGGCCACCAACATCCCGCCGCACAACCTCGGCGAGGTGGTCGACGCCACCATCGCGCTGATCGACGATCCCGAGATCGACGTCGACGGCCTGATGCAGCACATCCCCGGGCCTGACTTCCCGACCGCGGGCATCATCAACGGCACCGCCGGCATCGTCGCCGCCTACCGCACGGGCCGCGGCCGCGTGCGCATGCGCGCGAAGGCCGACATCGAGACGATGGACAACGGCCGCGAGGCCATCATCGTCACCGAGATTCCCTATCAGGTGAACAAGGCGCGGCTGATCGAGAAGATCGCCGAGCTGGTGAAGGAAAAGCGGATCGAGGGCATCAGCGAGCTGCGCGACGAGTCCGACAAGGACGGCATGCGCATCTTTATTGAGGTCAAGCGCGGCGAGTCCGCCGACGTGGTGCTCAACAACCTCTACCAGCAGACGCAGCTGGAGTCGGTGTTCGGCATCAACATGGTCGCGCTGGTCGACGGGCGCCCGAAGCTCCTGAACCTCAAGGAGATCATCGAGGCCTTCGTGCGCCACCGCCGCGAGGTGGTGACCCGCCGCACGATCTTCGACCTGCGCAAGGCCCGTGCGCGCGCGCATATTTTGGAAGGCCTGACGGTCGCGCTCGCCAACATCGACGAGATGATCGACCTGATCAAGACGTCGGCGAACCCGGTCGAGGCGCGCGAGCGCATGCTGGCGCGCACCTGGGAGCCGGGCCTGGTCCGTGCGCTGCTCGCGTCGGCCGGCGCGGACGCGTCGCGTCCGGACGACCTGCCGGCGGGCGTCGGCCTCGTCGACGAAAACGGCACGCAGCGCTACCAGCTCACCGAGACGCAGGCCCAGCAGATCCTGGAAATGCGCCTGCACCGCCTGACCGGCCTGGAGCAGGAAAAGCTCACCGACGAGTACAAGCAGCTGCTGGAGACCATCCGCGGCCTGATCGAGATCCTGGTCAATCCCGAGCGCCTGCGCGAGGTGATCCGTACCGAGCTGCTCGACCTCAAGAACGAGTTCGGCGACGCGCGCCGCAGCGAGATCCGCGAGAGCGAGGAAGACCTCGACATCCTCGACCTGATCGCGCCGGAGGACGTGGTGGTGACGCTGTCCCACGCCGGCTATGCGAAGCGCCAGCCGGTGGCGGCCTACCGCGCGCAGAAGCGCGGCGGCCGCGGTCGCAATGCGGCCAAGACCAAGGACGAGGATTTCATCGACCAGCTCTGGCTGGTGAACACGCACGACACGCTGCTGACCTTCACCAGCACGGGCCGCGTGTTCTGGCTGCCGGTGCACCAGCTGCCCGAAGCCGGTGCAACCTCGCGCGGGCGTCCGATCATCAACTGGATCCCACTGGAAGCCGGCGAGCAGGTGCAGGCCGTGGTGCCGGTGCGCGAGTACACCGAGGGCAAGTTCGTCTTCTTCGCCACGCGCAACGGCACGGTCAAGAAGACGCCGCTGACCGAGTTCGCCTTCCGCCTGCAGCGCGGCAAGATCGCGATCTCGCTGGACGAGGGGGATGCGCTGGTCAATGCCGAGCTCACCGACGGCACGCGCGACATCATGCTGTTCGCCAGCAACGGCAAGGCCGTGCGCTTCTCGGAGTCCGAAGTCCGCCCGATGGGCCGCAACGCCACCGGCGTGCGCGGCATGCGGCTGGCAGAGGGCGAGGAGGGCAGTGATGGCGCGAAGGTGGTCAGCCTGATCGTGGTCGACGGCGAAGGCGATGTGCTGACCGCCAGCGAGCGCGGCTTCGGCAAGCGCACGCCGCTCGCGGAGTTCCCGCGCAAGGGCCGTGGCACGCAGGGCGTGATCGCGCTCAAGACCACCGAGCGCAACGGCTCGATGGTCGGGGCGATCCAGCTCTCCGACCATCACGAGGTGCTGCTGATTTCCGACCGCGGCACGCTGGTGCGCACCCGCGCCGCGGAGATCTCGCAGGTCGGCCGCAACACCCAGGGCGTCACCCTGATCAAGCTCGCACAGGATGAATGCCTGCAGGCCATCGAGCGCGTGGACGTGTCGCTCGACGAGGAAGACGGGATGCTCCCGGGCCCGGTGGTGCCGGTGGAAGCGGGCGATCCGACGATCGACGAGCACGTGCTCAACGTCGCCGGCCACGCACCGGATGATGCCGGCACGGGCGACGCCGATTCCTGAGGCATGACGCTGCCCGTGCGGCGCCTTGACGGGCGTTCGCACCGGTTCCGCGCCCGAACCGCTCTCGGGAATGGGCGCGCCAGTGGCGGTGCGCTGTCGACGGCCGGGCAACAGCGGTATTACGGGCGCGGCCCGCGCGCTTCCGCCTCACGCGCATGGCCGGCTGCTGCGTCCGGACCCGCGGCCGCTAGGAGGCCTGCCGGCCACAGTCCTTCGAATCGACCGCGCCGCCTGACGGCCGTAGACGGCAGGCGCGCGGACGCGCCTGATCGGCCGCCGGGCATGCACCGCCGGCGGCCGTGGCCTGGCGCGTCAGCCCAGCTGGGCCAGCATGTTCTCGGCGGTCGACACGCGGAACTCGCCGGGCGCCTCCACGAAGACCTGCCTGACCACGCCGTCCTCGACCAGCAGGGCGAAGCGCTTGGAGCGGATGCCCATGCCGTAGGCGCTGGCGTCGAGCTCCAGGCCGAGCGCGCGCGTGAGTTCGGCATTGCCGTCGGCGAGCATCTGCAGGCCGTCGGGCACCGACTGGCTGCGCGTCCAGGCCTGCATGACGAAGGGGTCGTTGACGGCCATGCAGGCCACCCGCACGCCGCGCGCGCGGAACTCGTCGAACTTCTCCACGAAGCCGGGCAGGTGCCGCTCGGAGCAGGTCGGAGTGAATGCACCCGGCACCGCGAAGATCACCGTGCGGCCGGTGCCGAACAGCGTCAGCGTATCGGTCTTCTCGATGCCCTTGTCGGTGATGTGCTGGACCACGACCTCTGGAAAGCGATCGCCCGGCTGGATCATGCTGCCACTCCTGTCTGGTGAATTAACGCAGTGTACGACCCGCCGGGTGACGGCGGCAGCGGGCTTGAAACCGCGACGCCTGCCACCAGTTCGTGGGCATCGCGGCACCTGCCGCATTGCAGTGGACACGAGGACAGACCATGAACCTGATGCAATACCAGCAGCAGCGTCCGGGCCAGTCGATGCTGCAGGACGAGTTCAAGCAGCTCTTCGAGCGCTTCTTCAACATCGGCGAGGCCAACGGCGACGAGTCGTCGGTGGTGACCAGCCAGTGGACGCCGCGCGTTGACGTGCGCGAGGAGCCCAACCGCTTCGTCATCCTCGCCGACCTGCCGGGCGTGGACCCGCAGGAGGTCGAGGTCCTGATGGACAAGGGCATCCTGTCGATCCGGGGCGAGCGCAAGAGCGAGGTGAACCAGCAGACCGACCGCTATTCGCGCATCGAACGCCGCTACGGCATGTTCCATCGCCGCTTCGCGCTGCCCGACAGCGCCGATCCGGACGGCATCACCGCAAGCGGGCGCAACGGCGTGCTCGAGATCAGCATCCCGAAGCGTCCGGAGACCACGCCGCGCCGCATCCAGGTGGGTAACGGCGGCACCGCAGGCGAGGCCGGCACCCGCCAGTAAGCGAGCCATCGGGGCGACGCGCGCCGGCACGGCCGCGTCGCCCCGACCGGGCGTGACTACACTACGGCCTGCGAGCGACGCTCGTGGGCCGTTTCAATTTGACCAGCCGGAGCGTCGATGCAGTTCAAGGACTACTACGAAATCCTCGGCGTCGAGCCGACCGCGGGCGATGCGGAGATCAAGACCGCCTACCGCCGGCTGGCGCGCAAGTACCACCCTGACGTGAGCAAGGAGCAGGGCGCGGAGGAACGTTTCAAGGCAGTCAACGAGGCCTACGAGGCACTGCGCGATCCCGCCAAGCGCCAGGCCTACGACCAGCTGCGCGCGCGTGGCTACCGGCCGGGCGATGACGTGCAGCCCGGGCCGCAGGGTTTCGAAGGTTTCGGTGGGGTGGACTTCGAGGAGATCTTCGCCGGCGGTGGAGCCGGCGGCGGCTTCAGCGACTTCTTCGAGAGCCTGTTCGGCCAGGCCCGCCGTGGCCCCGGCCGGCCCGGTGCCGGCCCGCGCACCGCACCGCGCGGCGACACGCGCGCCAAGCTGGCGGTGCCCCTGGAGGCGGTCTACGCGGGCAGCAGCGTGCGCATCTGGGTGGCGGGCCGTACCCTCGACGTGCGCGTGCCCAAGGGCGTGCGGGAGGGGCAGGTCATCCGCCTCGCCGGCCAGGGCAGCCAGGGCGGCGATCTGCTGCTCGAGGTCGAATACGCCGCGCACCCGCAGTTCGAGGTCGACGGACGCAACGTCATCCACGTCGTGCAGGTCGCGCCCTGGGAGGCCGCGCTGGGCGCGACGGTCAGCGTGCCCACGCTGGGCGGGCCGGTGGAACTGAGGATCCCGCCGAACTCGGATGCGGGGCGCAAGCTGCGCCTGCGTGGACGGGGCTTGCCGGGCGCCGCGGCGGGCGACCAGATCGTGGAACTGGAGGTCGTGGCGCCGCGGCCGCAGACGGTCGCGCAGATCCAGGCCTACGAGGGCCTGCGCGACGCGTTCGGTGGGGACTGGAAGCGCTGAGCATCGGCCGGGCGTATGCCCAGGGCGGCCCGGCGCCACCGGCACGCGTAGTCTGCGGAGCAGCGCCGGCGCGCCGACGGTACGTCGCCGACGGAGGAGTCGGCGCAATTGCGGCGGCATGGGCTGGCGCGCGCGGCCGCCTAAGCCGCGTCGCCGCCGGGCTCAGCCCGGCATCAGCTGCCCGATGACCTCGGCCAGCTCGTTGTCGTTGAACGGCTTGGTGATGTAGGCCTTGGCCCCCTGGCGCATGCCCCAGACACGATCCGTGTCCTGGTCCTTGGTTGTGACCAGGACGATCGGAATGTGCCTGGTTGCCGGGTCCCGGCTGATCGCGCGCGTGGCCTGGAAGCCGTTGAGGTTGGGCATGACCACGTCCATGAGGATCAGGTCCGGCAGCTCGCGCTTGGCCGCCTCGACCCCCGCCGCCCCGTCCTCGGCGGTCAGGGCCTCGTGCCCGAGCTTCTCGACGAGGCGGCGGATGCCCATCAGCTGGGAGGGCGAGTCGTCGACGATCAGGATTCGGGCCATGGCGGGGTCTCGGGAATTGACGCGATTCTAACGGGCCGCCACGGCAGTTCCGCAAGCCTCAGAGGCGCACCACGGTGCGGCCGAAGGAGCCGCCGGCCAGCATGGTCGGAAAGACCGAGGGCAGCTCGTCCAGCGTGACCTCGCGAGTGCGGATCCGGTCCAGGTGCGCTGGCTTCCAGTCGGAGGCCAAGCGCTCCCAGATCCGCTCGCGCACCGGGCGTGCGGTGCCCGCGGAGGCGACGCCAAGAAGGGAGACGCCGCGGATGATGAAGGGCATGACCGTCGTCGGCAGCTCGGCGCTCGCCGCGAGCCCGGCCGTGGCGACGTTGCCGTAGGGGGCGGTCTGCGCCAGCAGGCTGGCGAGCATCGTCCCGCCGACGTTGTCCAGGCCGCCACCGAAGTGCGCCGACTCCAGCGGGCGCTTCGTCGACAGCGCATCACGCCCCAGCACCTCGCGCGCGCCGATCGAGCGCAGGAACCCGGCCTGGTCGGCCTTGCCGCTGATGGCGTGCACCTCGAAACCGGCGCGGGTGAAGATATCGATCGCGAGCATGCCGACGCCGCCGCTGGCACCGGTCACCGCGAGCGGGCCGTGGTCGGGCGACTGGCCGTTCTCCAGCATGCGATGCAGGGCGAGCGCGGCGGTGAAGCCCGCGGTGCCGAGTGTCATCGCCTCGCGCAGGTCCAGCCCGGCAGGCAGGGGGATGGTCCACTCCGCTTCCAGCCGCGCGTACTCGGAATAGCCGCCGTCGCGCGTTTCCGACAGCCCGCAGCCGGTGACGAGGACCGCATCGCCCTCGCGGAAGCGCGGATCGCGGCTCTCCACCACGCGACCGGCCACGTCGATGCCGCCCACCAGCGGGAACCGGCGCAGGATCTTGCCCTCGCCGGTGCCGGCCAGCGCGTCCTTGTAGTTGGCCGACGAGTACTCCGTGCGGATCACCACCTCGCCCGGCGCGAGGTCGTCCAGCGACAGCGATTCAATGCCGCTGCGGTAGCCGCGGTCGTCGTTGTGGATGCGGAAGGCACGGAAGGAAGCGGGCGTCGTCATGTCGGCTCGTGCATGCGGGGGCAGAGGCATCCTAGCCCGCGCGACGTCAGCGGCGAAGCTCGCGGCGGTGCTTCTCGTCGAGCCACTTGTCCGCCTGCGCGGGCGTGTAGGCACGCATCCACGCGAGCATCGCGCCGGCATCGTCGCCGTGCCAGAGGTCCGCGCGCTGGGCGGGATGCAGGAAACGCTCGTCGACCATGCGGTCCAGCATCGCGATCAGCGGCTGCCAGAAGCCGTCGACATCGAGGAAGGCGCAGGGCTTGTCGCCCAGGCCGAGCTGGCGCCAGGTCAGCATCTCGAACATCTCGTCCAGCGTGCCGAAGCCACCGGGCAGGGCGACGAAGGCGTCGGCGAGGTCGAACATGCGCGCCTTGCGCGTATGCATGTCGGTCACGACCTCGAGCCGGGTGAGGCCGCGATGCGCGACTTCCCAGTTCACCAGCTGCTCGGGGATGACGCCGACGACCTCGCCACCGGCTTCCAGCGCGGCATCCGCGACGATGCCCATCAGCCCCACGTTGCCGCCGCCGTAGACGACGGTGAGCCCATCGGCAGCGAGGCGGCGGCCCAGCTCCGCCGCGCGTTCGGCGTAGACGGGGCGGGCGCCGGAGTTGGAGCCACAGTAGACGCAAACGGATTTCATCGGTCTTTCCAGCGGCTGAAACGCGCGACGCCAGACTTTCGCCTGGCGTCGCGGATTGCCATGTGCGGGCGATCAGTTCGCCTTGTGGATGGCCCGCTTGTGCACTGCCATCGCCGCGTCGTGCACGGCCTCCGACAGCGAGGGATGCGCATGGCAGATGCGGGCCAGGTCGTCCGCCGAACCCTTGAACTCCATGGTCAGCACGCCTTCGTGCACCAGCTCGGACACGTTGGCGCCCACCAGGTGCATGCCCAGCACGGTGTCCGTTTCGGCATGCGCGAGCACCTTCACGAAGCCTGCCGGCTCGGCCATCGCCACCGCACGGCCCACGGCCGCGAACGGGAAGCTGCCGGCCTTGTAGGGCACGCCCTCGGCCTTGAGCTGCTCCTCGGTCTTGCCGACCCAGGCGATCTCCGGCTCGGTGTAGATCACCCACGGGATCGTGTCGAAGTTGACGTGGCCCGGCAGGCCCGCGATCAGCTCGGCCACCGCGATGCCTTCCTCGAAGCCCTTGTGCGCCAGCATCGGGCCGCGCACGCAGTCGCCGATGGCCCACACACCGTCGACCCCGGTGTGGCAGTGCTCGTCGACCACGATCTGGCCGCGCTCGTTGAGCTGCACGCCGGTGCCTTCGGCCAGCAGGCCCTTGGTCGCAGCGCGGCGACCCACGGCCACCAGCAGCTTGTCGACGACCAGCTCCTGCGCGGCGCCCGAGGCATCGGTGTAGCTCACGTGCACGCCGTCGGCCTGCACGTCGGTATTCGACACCTTGCAGCCCAGGCGGATGTCCAGGCCCTGCTTCTTGAACTCGCGCGCGGCGACCTTGCTGGCCTCGCCATCGGCGGCGGAGAGGAACGTCGGCATGCCCTCGAGGATCGTGACCTGCGCGCCCAGGCGGTTCCACACGCTGCCCAGCTCCAGGCCGATCACGCCGGCGCCGATCACGCCGAGGCGCTTGGGCACTTCGGTGAAATCCAGCGCGCCGACGTTGTCGACGATGTGCTCGCCGAACTTCGCGAACGGCAGCTCGATCGAATCGGAACCGGCGGCGAGGATCACGTTCGTGCCCTTGAGCTCGACCGTCGTGCCGTCGTGCTGCTTCACCACGACGACGTTGCCCGGCTGCAGCTGGCCGAAGCCGTAGAACGCGCTCACCTTGTTCGCCTTGAACAGCTGGGCGATGCCGCCGGTGAACTGCTTCACGATCCTGTCCTTGCGGCCGACCATCGTGGCGACGTCGATCTTCGCTTCGCCGAAGGCGATGCCGTGGTCGCCGAAGATGTGGTGCATGTTCCAGAACTGGCGCGAGCTGTCGAGCAGCGCCTTGGACGGAATGCAGCCCACGCGCAGGCAGGTGCCGCCGAGGGCCGGCTTGCCGTCCTTGCCGAGCGCCGCGTCGATGCAGGCGGTCTTGAGGCCGAGCTGCGCGGCGCGGATGGCCGCGTGGTAGCCGGCGGGGCCGGCGCCGATGACGACGACGTCGAATGCTTGTTGTTCTGTCATTTCATTCCCTCAGGCGGGATTCGGGATTGGGGATTGGGGATTCGGAACAGCGGGTTCGCGAGCGATCGCTCCTGCGAATCCCGAATCCCCAATCCCGGTATGCGGCGCGGGATCACATCCCGAGCAGCATGCGGTGCGGGTTCTCGAGCTGGTTCTTGATGTCGACCAGGAACAGGACCGCGTCCTTGCCATCGATGATGCGGTGGTCGTAGGACAGCGCGATGTACATCATCGGCGCGGCGATCACCTGGCCGTTCTCGACGATCGCGCGCTCCTTGATCGCGTGCATGCCCAGGATCGCCGACTGCGGCGGGTTGACGATGGGCGTGGACATCAGCGAGCCGAAGGTGCCGCCGTTCGTGATGGTGAACGTGCCGCCCTGCAGGTCCTCGAGGCCGAGCTTGCCGTCGCGCGCCTTCTTGGCGTAGTCGGCGATGCCCTTCTCGATGTCGGCGAAGCCCATGCGCTCGACGTTGCGCAGCACCGGCGTGACCAGGCCCTTGTCGGTGGCGACGGCGATCGAGATGTCGGCATAGCCGTGGTAGATGACGTCGTTGCCGTCCACCGAGGCATTGATGATCGGATGGCGCTGCAGCGCGTTCGCGGCGGCCTTGGCGAAGAAGCTCATGAAGCCGAGCTTGATGCCGTTGGCCTTGACGAAGTCGTCCTGCAGCTCCTTGCGCATCTCCATGACCTTGGCGAGGTTGACCTCGTTGAACGAGGTCAGCATCGCGATGGAGTTTTTCGACTGCATCAGGCGCTCGGCGATGCGCGCGCGCATGCGCGTCATCGGCACACGCTCTTCCGGACGCGCGCCCTGTGCGCCACCCACGGCGCCGCCGGACTTCGCGTAGTTGACGATGTCTTCCTTCGTCACCGCGCCGCGGCGGCCGGTGCCCTGCACGTCGGCGGCATCGACGCCGGAGGTCTCGGCGGCGAAACGCGCGCCCGGCGGAAGCTGGGCATTGGCCGCGCCAGCGGTCGCGCCCGGCGCCGGCTGCTGCGGGGCGGACTTCGGCATGACGGGCTGGGCCTCGTTGGTGGTGGCCGCGTCGTTCTTCGCGTCGGCCACCTGCGCCGGCGTCACGGCGGGTGCAGCCGCGGCGGCACCGGCCTCGACGATCGCGATCACCTGCTCGCTGTTCACCGTGGCGCCCGTGTCGAAGCGGATCTCCTTCAGCACGCCGTCGACCGGCGAGGGCACTTCGAGCACGACCTTGTCGGTTTCGAGGTCGACGAGGTTCTCGTCGCGCTTGACCGCGTCGCCGGGCTTCTTGTGCCAGGTGGCGATGGTGGCGTCGGAGACCGACTCGGGCAGCACGGGAACCTTGATTTCGGTGCTCATGGGGAAGCGTCCTGGGAGAAGTGGGGATGCGGCAGGAGGAGCCGGTGGGGCGCGGGGATCACTCCTCGCAGGCCTCGCCGGTAAGCGGGTTGACGAGCGCGTCGGCGATCAGCTGGTTCTGCTCGCGCACGTGGTCGGCGAAGTGGCCGGCCGCGGGCGAGGGCGAACGCGCGCGGCCCGCGTAGTGCAGCGACTGCTTCGCGCCCAGGCAGGCGACCAGGTGGTGGCGGATCTGGTACCAGGCGCCCTGGTTCATGGGCTCCTCCTGGCACCACACCACGTCCTTGGCCGCGTAGCGGGCGAGCTCGGCGCGCAGTTCGGCGCGCGGGAACGGGTAGAGCTGCTCGATGCGGATGATGGCGACGTCGTCGGCACCGCGCTTCTGCATGTCCTCGATGAGGTCGTAGTAGACCTTGCCGCCGCAGAGCACGACGCGCTTGGCCTTCTTCGGGCTCGCGTAGACGTCCGGAATCAGCTTCTGGAAGGTGCCGGTGGCCAGCTCGTCCAGCGAGGACACGGCGAGCTTGTGGCGCAGCAGCGACTTCGGCGTCATCACCACCAGCGGCTTGCGCGTGGTCATGAGCATCTGGCGGCGGATCATGTGGTACGCCTGCGCCGGCGTGGTAGGCGTGCAGACGATCATGTTGTCGAGCGCGCACAGCTGCAGGTAACGCTCCAGGCGCGCGGAGCTGTGCTCCGGGCCCTGGCCCTCGTAGCCGTGCGGCAGGAACAGCGCCAGGCCGCAGAGGCGGCCCCACTTGGCCTCGCCGGAGGACAGGAACTGGTCGATGACCACCTGCGCGCCGTTGGCGAAGTCGCCGAACTGGCCTTCCCAGATGTCGAGCGTCATCGGATCGGCGGTGGAGTAGCCGTACTCGAAGGCCATGACCGCTTCCTCGCTGAGCAGCGAGTCGATGATCTCGACGTCCTTCGGGTTCGACACCAGGCCGCGCAGCGGCAGGTAGTACTCGTCGGTGGCCTGCTCGTGCAGGATCGCGTGGCGGTGGAAGAACGTGCCGCGGCCGCAGTCCTGGCCGACCAGGCGCAGCCGGTAGCCCTGGTCCAGCAGCGTGGCGTAGGCGAGGTTCTCCGCGAAGCCCCAGTCGCCCGCGAGCTCGCCCGCGGTCATGCGGCGCCGATCCTCGTAGATCTTCGCCACGCGCGGATGCAGCTTGATGCGCTCGGGAATCGTGGTGATCGCCGTCGCGAGCTCGACCAGGCGGCTGCGGTCGAAGCTCGTGTCGACGGGCTCGGCGAGCTTGCCGGCCAGGAAGCGCGACCAGTCGGGGGTGAACTCGTCCGGCTTGACGTCGACCAGCTCCGCCGAGACCTCGCCCGCGTCGAGCCTGGCGCGGTAGGCATCCGCGACCGCCTGCACGTCGGCCTCGCCGATGACGCCGTCGGCCACGAGGCGGCGCGCGTAGAGCTCGCGCGGCGTCGGGTGCTTGCGGATCACCTGGTACATCAGCGGCTGCGTGGCCGCCGGCTCGTCAGCCTCGTTGTGGCCGTGGCGGCGGTAGCAGACCAGGTCGATGACCACGTCCTTGCCGAAGGTGTTGCGGAAGTCCAGCGCGAGCTCGCCGCAGAACAGCACGGCGTCCGGGTCGTCGCCGTTCACGTGCAGCACGGGCGCGCCGACCATCTTGGCGACGTCGGTGCAGTAGAGCGTCGAGCGCGCGTCCTGCCGCTCGCTGGTGGTGAAGCCCACCTGGTTGTTGATGACGATGTGCACCGTGCCGCCGACCGCGAAGCCGCGGGCCTGCGACATCTGGAACAGTTCCATCACCACGCCCTGGCCGGCGAAGGCGGCGTCGCCGTGCATGAGCACGGGGATGACCTGGCGGCGCGAATCGTCGCCACGGCGCGTCTGGCGCGAGCGCGCGCTGCCGGCGACCACGGGGTCGACGATCTCCAGGTGCGACGGGTTGAACGCGAGTGCGAGGTGCACCGGGCCGCCGGGCGTGGCGACGTCGGCGGAGAAGCCCATGTGGTACTTGACGTCGCCCTGGTGGGCGAGGTCGGTGTGCATGTGCTCGAACTTGCCCTCGAACTCGTCGAACAGGTGGCGCGGCGGCTTGCCGAGCGTGTTGACGAGCACGTTGAGGCGACCGCGGTGGGCCATGCCCATCACGACTTCCTTCGCGCCCTGGGTGCCGGCGCGGCGGATCATGTCGTCGAGCAGCGGGATCAGCGCGTCGCCGCCTTCCAGCGAGAAGCGCTTCTGGCCGACGTACTTGGTGCCCAGGTACCGCTCCAGGCCGTCGGCCGCGGTGAGACGCTCGAGTACGCGCCTGCGGTCCTCGGCGCTGGGCGCATAGCGCCCGCCGGCCTTTTCCATGCGCTCGTACAGCCAGCGGCGCTGCTCGGCCTCGGCGATGTGCATGAACTCGGCGCCGACGGACCCGGTGTAGGTCGACTTCAGCAGCGAGACGAGGTCGCCGAGCTTCATGCGGTCGCGGCCGGCGACGCCGCCGGTGCTGAATTCCGCCGACAGGTCGCGCTCGGACAGGCCGTGGAAGCCGAGTTCGAGGTCGGGTGCCTCGGGCTTCTTCTCCAGGCCCAGCGGGTCGAGCTGCGCGGCCAGGTGCCCACGAGAGCGGAAGGCGATGATCAGCTTGCCGACGGCGCGCTGGCGCTCGTCACCGGCTTCGCTGCCGCCCGCGGCGACCATCCCGCGGGAGGCCTGGTGGCCGGCCTCGGCGATGGATTCGATCACGGCCGAATGCGGGACCTCGGCGGTCGAACCGCTCCTCACGCCATCGAAGTAGGCCTTCCATTTCGGGTCCACGCTGTCCGGCGCGACCAGGTACTGCTCGTACAGGTCCTCGACAAAGGCGGCATTCGCGCCGAGCTGGGAGGACTGGGCAAACTGCTTCAGGAGGCTGTCCACGATGAGGGTCGGGATCTCGGAGGGGGCGGCGGGAGGCGCCGTGGAGGCCGCGCCGGGACATGCGCGCGGGCCGGACGGAAACGGGGCGCCAAAGAAGCCGAATTATAGCGGGAGCGGGAGGTTAGGCGGCCATCGTCCGATGGTGGAACGCTCAGATGCCGAGCGCGCGCAGCTCCGTCGCCGGCCGTGCGCGCTCCCAGGCGGCATCGAAGACCGTGCGCAGCTGGCGCATGCGCGCCGCGCCGTCGAGCATGGCCTCGCCCTCCAGGCGGTGACCCAGCGGGCGGAAATACCAGCCGCCGGTGTCGCTCGCGGCGAAGGCGGACGGGTAGTTCAGGTCGACGGGCTCGTCGATCACGCGGATGGCGAAGGCGGTGGGCAGCCGCTGCGCCAGGGCGATCAACGGGGCATGGGCGCGCTGCGGCGTGGCCACGTCCTGCAGCAGCAGGCGCACCTCGCCGCCGCGCACGGCCAGCCGGCGGAAGGCGGCGAGCACCTCCGGGCGGTCGAGGAGCCCCGGGTCCAGGTCGCGCGAGTAGACGAAAGCCGCGCGCCGGGCCGAGGCGAGCACGCCGATGACTGCTGCCTGTGCCTGCGGGGCGGTCTCGATGGCGGCCGGGCGGTCCAGCGGGCGCTGCATGGCCTGGTGCTGGATGCCCGCTTCCTCGAAGCGCTCGCCGACCGGAATGAAGCCTTCCGCCGCGTAGAAACCTTCGGCATCGACCTGCGCATGCAGGTGGACCTCGGCCAGGCCCGCCTCGGCCGCCCGGCGAAGCAGCAGGCGCAGCATCGCGAGCCCGACGCCACGGCCGCGCCAGTCGCGCAGCACCGCCATGCGGCCGATCTTCCCGTCCGGCGCCAGGCGCCCGGTACCGATCGCGCGGCCCTCGGCATCGCGTGCGATCACGTGGGTGCACAGCGGGTCGAGGGCGTCGCGTTCGAGGTCGGCCGGAACCTGCTGCTCCTCGACGAAGACGGCATCGCGCACGGCCCGCAGGGCCTGCAGGTCGGCCGCGTAGTCGGCGAGCGCGACGTCGAAACGGCTCATGCCGCCTCCTCGTCCAGGTGGTAATGGCCGCCCGCCGCCAGGTCGCAGACGGCGGCCCGGCCCGGCGGCGACAGCGCCGCCCATTCCGCCCCGTCGATGCTTTCCGCATTCGCCAGGCGGCGCGCGTCGGCCAGTGGCAGCCCGAGTACCTGGCCGGCGACGTACAGGTGCGCCCCCCGCGCGGCCCGGCGCCAGGCCATTCGGGAGAAGGGATTGCGCAGCAGGCGTGCGCCCTCGGCCATGGCGCGTCCGATGCGCGCCGGATCCACGTCGGCATCCGGCGCGGCCGCGATGCCGGCGCTGCGGTAGGTGGTGATGAAGCGCCCGAACCAGTCGCCCAGCCGCTCCGGATCGTTCATGCGCAGCATGTTCAGCGCCTCGACCACGCGGCCCATCGCCGCGGCGTCGATCTCGAAGGGGTCCCGGGCGGGGACGAGGTCGGGATCGCGGTAGCGCAGCGCCTCGTCGGCGTCGGCCGCGAGCGTGTCGACGAAGTCGCCCAGCAGCTCGGCGGCGGACGGCGCGCGCATGCCGACGGAGAACGTGAGGCAGGCGTCCTCGGCGACGCCGTGGTGCGGTACGCCGGGCGGCAGGTAGAGCATGTCGCCGGGCGCCAGCACCCAGTCGTGGGTGGGCGTGAACTCGCGCAGCAGCTTGATCTCGGCATCGTCGCGGAAATCGAGCGGCGGGCTGGGCGAGGCGTCGATCTGCCAGCGGCGATGGCCCTTGGCCTGCAGCAGGAAGACGTCGTACTGGTCGACGTGCGCGCCCACCGACCCGCCCGGCGCCGCGAAGGAGATCATGACGTCGTCGATGCGCCAGCGCGGCAGGAACGCGAAGTGCGCCAGCAGCGCGGCGACGTCGGCGTCCCACTTGTCGACGTCCTGCACCAGCAGCGTCCAGTCGCGCTGCGGCATGCCGGGGAATTCGTCTTCCGCGAACGGGCCGGTGCGCAGCGTGTAGCGGTCGGTGGCGCGGTCGTGGCTGATGATGCGCGACAGCGCCATCTCCTCGCAGGCCAGGCCGGCGAGGTCCTCCGGCTCGATGGGCGTGACGAAGCCCGGGAAGGCGTTGCGGATCAGCAGCGGCCGCTTCTGCCAGAACTCGCGCAGGAAGCGGGCGGGCGGCATGCCGAGCGGGGGGCGCTTGCGGGCGTCGATCTCGATCATGGCGTGGCGCGTTCCTCGGCGAGGCGGAACTCCAGCCGGCGCTCGGCGGCGTCGGCATAGGCAAGGCAGGCGCCGGGTTCGGCGAGCGGCCGGGTCGCGCCCGGGCCCAGCCGCGACCATAGCGCGGAGGCCCGCGGATGCGGCGTCAGCAGCAGGTCGCAGGGCAGGGCGCGGACGCGGCCAAAGCTGGCCTCGAAGGCCGGCAGCACCTGCGGGTGCGAGGCGGCGTCGCTGAAGCGGTAGGTCGGCGCGGAGACGGCGGTCAGGCTGTCGACGAAGGCGATGTCGAGGCAGGCGCCGGCTTCGCAGGAGCGCCAGGTCCAGCTGGTGCCGCCTGGCGCGTGGCCCGGCGTGGCGTGCGCTGTGAAGGCGAGCGGGCCCAGGCGCAGCACGTCGCCATCCGCGATGGGACGCGTCGCGCCGGTGCCGACGCCGGTGAAATCCGGCAGCGCGCCGTGCTGCGGGTCGGCCGGCGTACTGAGCCCGCTGCGCAGGGCCGGCAGGGCCGCGTCGAGGGCGACGAGGGTGGCGCCGGACGCGCGCTGCAGGGCCGCGAAGCCGCCGGCGTGGTCCACGTGCGCATGGGAACTGAGCAGGTAACGCACGTCCTCGACCCGGAAGCCGAGCGCGCGGATGTTGGCCATTACCTGCGGGGCGGCCTCGGCGGTGCCCGCGTCCAGCAGCACGTGGCCGGCATCCGAGGTCACCAGCAGGGCGGTGATGCCGCAGGTGCCGACGTACCAGGTGCTGCCGTGCACGTGGCGGGGCGTGGCGGGGTCGTTCCAGCCGGCGTCGTCGGCGCAGCGCCCGGGTGCGGTGGCGGCCCTCGCGGTCGCTTGCAGCCCAGTGGCGGCTCCCGTCGCGCCCGCCGCGGTCGTGCCGGCGGCCGGGGACGCGGGCGTCGCGGCGCAACCCGTGGCGGCGAGAACGCCCGCGAGCGCGAGCGCGCGCATCAGACCTCGCGCGCGAGCGTGGCCGCGCGGCCGATGTAGGTGGCCGGCGTCATCTCCACCAGGCGCTGCTTGGCCTCGGCCGGCAGCTCCAGGCCGGCGATGAACCCGCGCATGGCCTCTTCGCTGATGCCGTGGCCGCGCGTGAGCGCCTTGAGCTGCTCGTAGGGTTGCGGCAGGCCGTAGCGGCGCATCACGGTCTGCACCGCCTCCGCCAGTACCTCCCAGGCCGCGTCGAGGTCGGCGGCCAGGCGCTCCGGATTCGCGCTGAGCTTGCCGAGGCCGCGCATGAGGGCGTCGAAGCCGATCAGCGCGTGGCCGAACGCGGTGCCGAGGGCGCGCAGCACGGTGGAGTCGGTGAGGTCGCGCTGCCAGCGGCTGATGGGCAGCTTGGCGGCGAAATGCTCGAAGAGCGCGTTGGCGATGCCGAAGTTGCCCTCGGCATTTTCGAAGTCGATGGGATTGACCTTGTGCGGCATGGTCGAGCTGCCCACTTCGCCGGCTTTCACCGCCTGCTTGAAATAGCCCAGCGAGATGTAGCCCCAGACGTCACGGCAGAGGTCGATGCAGATCGTGCCGATGCGCTTCATCGCGTCGGCGATCTCGGCCACGCCATCGTGGGGCTCGATCTGGGTGGTGTAGGGCTGCCAGGCCAGGCCCAGCGATTCCACGAAGCGCTGCGAGAACGCGTGCCAGTCCACGTCCGGGTAGGCGGCCAGGTGCGCGTTGTAATTGCCCACTGCCCCGTTGATCTTGCCCGGCATGGGCAGGGCTTCCAGCACCTCGCGCTGGCGCTCCAGGCGCGCCACGACGTTGGCGATCTCCTTGCCGACGGTGGTCGGCGAGGCCGTCTGTCCGTGCGTGCGCGAGAGCATCGGCAGCTCGGCGTGGGCATGGGCCATGCCGCGCAGCTTCGCGATCAGCTCGCGCAGGCGCGGCAGCAGCACCTCCTCGCGCGCCTCGCGCAGCATCAGGGCGTAGCTGAGGTTGTTGATGTCCTCGGACGTGCAGGCGAAGTGCACGAACTCCAGCGAAGGCGCGAGCTCGGCGTCGTCCTTCAGCCGCTCCTTGATGAGGTATTCCACCGCCTTGACGTCGTGGTTGGTGGTGCGCTCGATCTCCTTGACGCGCGCCGCGTCCTGCGCCGTCAGCCCGTCGGCGAAGGCGCGCAGCCGGGCGGCGGCGGCATCGGAAAAGGCCGGCAGCTCCGTGATGGCGGGCTCGGCGGCGAGCGCGACCAGCCACTCCACCTCCACCTTCACGCGCGCCTTGATGAGCCCGAACTCGGAGAAGATCGGCCGCAGCGCGTCCACCTTGCCGGCGTAGCGGCCGTCGAGCGGGGAGAGGGCGAGCAGCTGGGTTTCGACGGACGGGGTCATGGGCGGGGCGGCGGCGGTGGGGCGGTGATTTTACAGCGCCGGCGCAGACGGCCCGCTGCGCCTTCATCGCCCTGGGCGTAGGCTCGCGGCGTTCCCACCGGAGGCGGCCATGGCGAAGGCGAGTCAGGACTACCGCATCGAGCGCGACAGCATGGGCGAGCTGCAGGTGCCCGTGGATGCGCTCTGGGGCGCGCAGACGCAGCGCGCCGTCGAGAATTTTCCGATCTCCGGGCGGCCCATGCCGCGCGGCTTCATCGAGGCACTGGGGCTGATCAAGGCCTCCGCCGCCGACGTCAACGGAGCGCTGAAGCTGCTCGACGCCGATGTGGCCCGCGCGGTGGCGCAGGCCGCCCAGCGCGTGGCGGACGGCGAGTTCGACGCGCACTTCCCGATCGACGTCTTCCAGACCGGCTCCGGCACCTCGAGCAACATGAATGCCAACGAGGTCATCGCGCACCTGGCCTCGACGTCGCGCCGCCGCGTGCATGCCAACGACCACGTCAACCTGGGCCAGAGCAGCAACGACGTGATCCCGACCGCGATCCGCGTCGCGGCGACGGTTGCCTGCGCGCGCGACCTGTTGCCGGCGCTCAAGCATCTGCGCGGGGCCATCCAGAAGCGGGCCCGGCCGCTGGCCAGGGTCACCAAGACCGGGCGCACGCACCTGATGGACGCGATGCCGCTGACGTTCGCCCAGGAGTTCGGCGCCTGGGCCTCGCAGCTGGAATCGGCGCGCATGCGCATCGAGGACGCCCTGGGGCGGCTGCGACGCCTGCCGATCGGCGGTACCGCGGTGGGCACGGGCATCAATGCCGACCCGCGCTTCTCCGGGCGGATGGCGCGCGCACTGAGCAAGCGCGCCGGCGTGCGCTTCGACGCGGCGGACGACCGCTTCGAGGGGATCGCCTCGCAGGACGATGCCGTCGAACTCTCGGGCCAGCTCAATGCGCTGGCGGTGGCGCTGATGAAGATCGCCAACGACCTGCGCTGGATGAACTCGGGGCCGCTGGCGGGCCTGGGCGAGATCGAGCTGCCATCCCTGCAGCCGGGAAGCTCGATCATGCCGGGCAAGGTCAACCCCGTGGTGCCCGAGGCGGTGGCCATGGTCTGCGCCCAGGTGATGGGCCACCACGCGGCGATCACCGTGGCCGGGCAGAGCGGCAACTTCCAGCTCAACGTGATGCTGCCGCTGATCGCGTACGACCTGCTCGACTCGATCGGGCTGCTGGCGAACGCCATGCGGCTGCTGGCCGATCGCGCCATCGCCGGCTTGAAGATCCGCGAGGAGCGCGTGCGCGAGGCCCTGGACCGCAACCCGATCCTGGTCACCGCGCTCAACCCCATCATCGGCTACGAGAAAGCCGCCGCGATCGCCAAGCAGGCCTACCGCGAAGGGCGGCCGGTGCTGGAGGTCGCGGCGGAGGGGAGCGGCTTGCCGATGGCGCAGTTGCGCGCGCTGCTCGATCCCGCAGCGCTCACCCGCGGCGGCATCCGCGAGGGGATGGGCGGCTCCTAGGAGCCTGCGCGGCAGAAGAGAATCCGTACTGCTGCCGGGTGCGGGATGAGTTCCAGGCGATGCGATGGCGTCGAAGCGAGTGGATTCGATGCGTTCGACTTGCCGGGAGCGGCGCTTGCGAGGGTGCGATTGAAGCAACTTCGCG
>JBMOOW010000164.1:0-42001 GCA_049323195.1 Pseudomonadota bacterium
GCGCGACCGGCAGCATGATCGTCGCCAACAGCCATCCAGTTGCGTTCCGCATATGAGTTCCCCGCGTGGACCTATGGTTCGGCGAGCAGTTCCATCGCCATGACGATCGCGTCCTCGCGCCCGTCGCGCGCGGGGTAGTAGCGCGGCCGGCGCCCGATCTCGTTGAAGCCTTCCTCGTGGTAGAGCGCGATCGCGCCCGTATTGGACGGCCGCACCTCGAGGAAGATGCGCTGCGCCCCGCGCGCACGGGCCAGGTGTACCAGCGAGCGCAGCATGCGGCGGCCATGGCCGCGACCCTGGTGCTCCGGGGCCACCGCGATGTTGAGCACGTGCGCCTCGCCGGCGGCGAGGCTCATCAGGAAGTAGCCGATGACCGCGCCGTCGCGCTCGAGCAGCCAGGCCATGTAGTCCGCGCGCAGGCAGTCGCGGAAGATGCCCGCGGTCCAGGGGAACTCGTAGGCGCGGCGTTCGACGTCGTGCACCGCCTCGACATCGGCCTCGCGCATGGGCCGCAGCGCGGCGGCGTCGCGACCGGCCTGCAGCGCGGCGTTCATCGCCTGCGCGCCGCCTTCCGCAGGGGCCTGAGCGCGCGCCAGAGCGCGCGCCGGGATGCGGGATCACGCGGCGGATGCAGGGCGAGCAGCGGCGCCAGGTCGACGCCGTGCGCGATGCGCTCGAGGGCCAGCGGCATGCGCGGCGCGTCGCCGCCGGGGCCCGGCTCGGCCATCGGCGAAGCCGGCAGGGACGCATCCGCCCGCACCGCCCCGTCGGCGGGCACGGGCAGCGCGGGCCCGTCCCCAACGCGCCGCGCGAACACGTCCAGGCCCATCTCCCTGAGCCACTCCAGCTGCTGAGCCGACCAGGGCAGGCTCACCCGGCGACCTCCGGCTGGCGCCGCAGGCGGCGCCAGACCCAGTAGCCGGGGCCCGACAGCGCATACAGCGCGGTGATGCCCAGCAGCACGGTGGGCGGGTCGATGGCGATCGCCACCAGCACCGCCACCGCCACCAGCAGCGCCAAAAAGGGCACGCGATCATTGCGCGGGCCGCCGCCCTTGAAGCTGAAGTAGCGCAGGCGGCTGACCATCAGGATCGCGGCGGCCACCGTGACGGCGAGCGCGGGGTAGCGCAGGTCCTCGCCGCCGAGCCCGAAGCTGGTGCAGGTCCAGACGAAGCTCACGACCAGGCCCGCCGCGGCCGGGCTCGCCAGGCCGATGAACCATCGCTTGTCCACCTGTCCGACCTGCGAGTTGAAGCGCGCCAGCCGCAGCGCGGCGCAGGCGGCGTAGAGGAAGGCGGCGGCCCAGCCGAGCTTGCCGGGCGTGGGCCCGTCCAGCCGCAGGGCGGCCAGCGCCCAGTGGTACATGAGCATGGACGGCGCCAGCCCGAAGCTGATCAGGTCGGCCAGCGAGTCGTACTGCACGCCGAACTCGCTCTGGGTATTGGTCAGGCGGGCGACACGGCCGTCGACGCCGTCGAGGATCGCGGCGACGAACACGGCGATGCTGGCATCGGCCCAGTGGCCCTGCGAGGCGGCGATGATCGAGTAGAAGCCCGCGAACAGGCCGCCGGTGGTGAACAGGTTGGGCAGCAGGTAGATGCCGCGGGCACGCGGCCGAGCCTGAACCTGCGGGGGTATGGATTCCATTTCGGCAGTGTATCGCTTGCCCCGCGCCGGGCGTGGTGCTGCAATCGGGCCATTCCGCGCCCTTCCGGACTCCGCCATGCGCCGGCCCGACCGCACCGCCCTGCTCCTCGCCCTCGCCCTCGCCCTGCTGCCGCTGGCGGCCTCCGCCGGCGAGGTGTACACGTGGAAGGACGCCCGCGGCGTCACCCATTACTCGGACTCGCCACCACCCGGCCGCAAGGCGACGACGCGTCCCATGGACGACCGCCGCCCGCCGCCCGCAGCGGCGCCCAAGGCCGTGGTGAATGCCGACTGCAGCAATGCCCGCAGCAACCTCGCGCTGCTGCAGGGCACCGGCAAGGTGGGCGTGGACGAGAACAAGGACGGCAAGCCCGACCGCGAACTCACCGCGGCCGAGCGTGCCAGCCGCCTGAAGCTGGCCGAGGCGCAGATCGACACCTACTGCGACGCCCCCGCCGCGAACGCCACCGGCGGCAAGCCCCGCGCGTAAGGGCCGCGCCCGGCCATGGCCGGGCCCGCGGCATCCGCATGGCAGAATGGCCGGCTTCCGCGCCTTCAAAGCCACGCCGATGCGCCTGTCGCAGTTCCACCTCCGCACCGCCAAGGAAACCCCCGCCGACGCCGAAGTCGTCAGCCACCGGCTGATGCTGCGCGCGGGCATGATCCGCAAGCTCGCCGCCGGCGTGTACACCTGGAGCCCGCTGGGCCTGCGCGTGCTGCGCAAGGTCGAGCGCATCGTCCGCGAGGAAATGACGAACGCGGGCGCGATCGAGGTGCTCATGCCGTCGATCCAGCCGCGCGAGCTGTGGGAGGAGACCGGGCGCTGGGAGAAGTTCGGCGGCCAGCTTCTGAAGATCCAGGACCGCAAGGAGAGCTGGTACGCCTACGGCCCCACGCACGAGGAGGTCATCACCGACTTCGCGCGCCAGGAGCTGTCCAGCTACAAGCAGCTGCCGGTCAACTTCTTCCAGATCCAGACCAAGTTCCGCGACGAGATCCGCCCGCGCTTCGGCGTGATGCGCGCGCGCGAGTTCCTGATGAAGGATGCCTACTCGTTCCACACCACGGACGAGGACCTCGCCCGCGAGTACGGGAACATGTACGACACCTACGGGCGCATCTTCACGCGCCTGGGCCTGAAGTTCCGCGCGGTCTTCGCCGACACCGGCGCCATCGGCGGCAGCGCCTCGCACGAGTTCCACGTCCTGGCCGACTCGGGCGAGGACGCCATCGCCTATTCGACGGGCTCGGACTATGCCGCCAACGTCGAGCTGGCCGAGGCGGTTTCGCCGGGCGAGCGGGCGAGCGCGTCCGAAACGATGCGGCGCGTGGACACGCCCACGCAGAAGACCTGCGAGGACGTCGCGGCGCTGATGGGCATCCCGCTCGCGCGCACGGTCAAGTCGGTCGCCCTGATGGGCCTGGATCCGGAGAACAACCCGCGTTTCGTGCTCGCGCTCGTGCGTGGCGACCACGTGGTCAACGAGATCAAGCTCGCCAAGCTGCCGGGCATGGGCGAATACCGCCTCGCCACGGAGGACGAGATCCGTGCGCACCTGGGCGCCTCGCCGGGCTTCCTCGGGCCGGTCAAGCCCGCGGCGCCGATCTTCGTGCTCGCCGACCGCGCCGTCGCGGCCATGGCCGATTTCGTGGTCGGCGCCAACGAGGACGGCGCGCACCTGGCCGGCGTGAACTGGGGCCGCGACCTGCCGGAGCCGGACCTGGTCGCCGACATCCGCAACGTCGTGGAAGGCGATCCCTCGCCCGACGGCACCGGCATGCTGGGCATCGCGCGCGGCATCGAGGTCGGCCACGTCTTCCAGCTCGGCCGCAAGTACGCCGAGGCCATGAAGTGCACCGTGCTGGACGAGACCGGCCGCGCGGTCACGCCCGCGATGGGCTGCTACGGCATCGGCGTCTCGCGCATCGTCGCCGCGGCGATCGAGCAGAACCACGACGAGAACGGGATCATCTGGCCGGAGGCGATCGCGCCCTGGCAGGTGGCGGTCTGCGTGATCAATCCCAAGGGCGTGGAGGCCGTCGACGAGGCCGCCCGGGCGCTCTACCGCGAGCTGCAGCAGGCCGGCGTGGACGTGGTGCTGGACGATCGCGGCCTGCGCCCGGGGGCGATGTTCGCCGACATCGAGCTCATCGGCATTCCGCACCGCATCGTGGTCTCCGAACGCGGCCTGGCCGCCGGAAGCTACGAATACCGCCACCGCCGCGCCAGCGAGGCCGAGCAGCTCGACCGCGAGGCGGCGATCGCGCGCGTGACGCGGCCCGGATAATCGCGCCGCGATTTACCGCATTAATCCTGCCGGTTAGGATGGGCCGCCCGCGATTATCGGCGGCCCATTTTCATTTCCATTTCCGGAGAATCCCGTGGCATTCGATCTGAACAGCATGTCGGCGAAGGAACTCGAGGCGCTGATCGCGCAGGCCAACAAGCGCCGTGCGGTACTCAAGAAGCGCAAGCCGGTGGCCACGGTGCGCAAGCGCCTGGAGCAGATCGCCCGCGCCGAGGGCTACTCGATCGCCGAACTCTTCGGCAGCCGCGGCAGCGCGGCCCCGGCCCCGGCGCCGGCGCCGCGCGCCGCCAAGGGCACGCGCAAGCCCTCGAAGATGGCCGGCAGCAAGGTCGCGCCCAAGTACCGCGATCCGGCGAACGCCGCCAATACCTGGAGCGGCCGCGGCAAGCAGCCCCGCTGGCTGGCGTCCTACACCGCACAGGGGCGCGCGCTGGAAGAGTTCCGCATCGCCTGAGGCGAAGCGGATCCGATATCGACGCCGGCCCGTGCCGGCGTCGTCGTTTTCCGGGCCGCGACGGGCCGCTCACCGCGCGCGGGCCAGCCTCCCCAGGGCGTCCTCCGCGGCGCCGGGCGCGTCGACCGCTGCCCGCCTCCGCGACCCGCCCCCTTCCGGAGTCCCGCATGCTCGACCGCCTCCGCCCGATCGCTCGCCGCCTCAAGGCCCAGGCGCTGGTCGTGCATTTCGCCGCGCGCGATCCGCGCCTGCCCTGGACGGTCCGCCTGCTCGCCCTGCTCGTGGCCGCCTACGCGTTGAGCCCGATCGACCTGATTCCCGACTTCATCCCCGTGCTGGGCCTGCTCGACGACCTCGTGCTGGTACCGCTCGGCGTGGCGCTGGTGATGCGCCTGACGCCGCCCGAGGTGCGGGCGGACGCGCGCCTGCGTGCCGAAGCGGCCGCCGAACGCCCCGTCGCCCGCGGCATGGCGGTGGCGATCGTCGCCCTCTGGCTGGCGGTGGTCGCGCTCGTGCTGGCGTGGACGGTGGGCCTTCCGCGCCGGGGCTGAGCTAGAGGTTGCGTCGCGGCGGCAGCAGCAGGTTGCCGAACAGGACGCCCGCGATCAGCGCGGCCAGTGCTGTCAGCACCGCCACGACCGCGGCCTGCCCGGCCCCCATGTCCTGGTGCTGGATCAGGCTCAGCAGCCCGCGCAGGCTGGTGCTGCCGGGCACCAGCATGATGATGCCCGGCACCCGGATGATCGCGCCCGGGCGATGCCACCAGCGCGCATACGCATTGCCCGCCGCGGTCATCGCCAGCGCGGCGAGGAAGACGCCGGCGGGGCTGCCGGCCACTTCGCCCACCCAGCGCGCGATGAGGTAGCCCGAGGCCGCGGCACACATCACCCGCAGGTAGTCGCGCCGGCTCGCCCTAAAAAGCACCGCGAAGGCCAGCGAGGCCAGCGCCAGCGCGATCCACTCCACGACGTCCGGCTGCGGGCGCGAACCGCGGACCTGCGGCTCCAGCCCGAGCAGCGCCGCCAGCTCGACCGCCACCAGCGTGCCCACCGCCAGCTTGAGCACGGTGGTCAGCGCGCCCGCGAAGCGCGCGGTGCCGGACACAAGCTGCTGGCCCGTCAGTTCGTTCATCGCATTGGTGAGCGTCAGCCCGGGCAGTAGAACGATCAGCGAGGCGATGATCACCGTGTTCTGGTTCAGCGGCGCCACCAGGCTCGCCACCAGCACCGCGATCCCCGCCGCCAGCATGCCGGCGACCGCCTCCAGCCCCGACGCGAGGCGCGGGCGCGTGGCGGAGGCCACCGCGAGTGCGCCGATCAGCAACCCCGTCGTGCCGGCCACGCCGATGTCCAGCCAGGGCAACCGCAGCAGCCCCGCCACCGACGCCGCCGCCAGTCCGAACGCGCCCACCTCCAGCGCCTGCGCGGCGCGCGTGGGCGGCGCGTCCAGCGCGCGCATCTGCGCCAGCGCAGCGGGCAGGTCGAGTTCGCCTGCGAGCACCTGCTCGGCGATGCGGTCCGTCTCGGCCAGGCGGTGGAGGTCGTGCTCGCCGGGCGAAAGGCGCAGCACGCGCGTGGTGTCGCGCATGCCGGTCGCCCGCACCGGATCGCTGAAGGTGAGGATCAGGCCGGTCGGGTTGGACCAGGGCTCGCAGGCCAGGCCCAGCCGCGAGGCCACGGCGGTGAGCGCGCCTTCCAGGCGGTCGGCCGTGGTGCCGTAACGGTGCAGGCGCTGCGCCAGTTCGACCATGAAGTCGACGCGTTCGGCGTAGCTGGCGGCGCTCAGGGGTTCGGGCATGCGGACAGGATGGCATGCAGGCCGCGTGTTCTGTGCGTCGACGGCCGCCCTGTATGCTCCGCGCGAACGCATGACGACCTCTCCCCGCCCGCACGCGCCGCCCGCCGCCCACGTCGACGACGCGACGCCGGGGCGACTGCGCCTGTCGGGTGAGTGGACGATCGAGCACGCTGCCGCCCTGTCGGAGGCACTCAATGCCGCGCCCGCCGCGTTCGACGCCGTGGACGCCACGCGCATCGCGCGGCTGGACTCGCTCGGCGTGCTGCAGTTGCTGCGCTTCGCCCATCGCGGCGGCACCGATTTCCAGGCCTTCGACTTCCGCGAGGAGCATCGCGCGCTGGTCAGCGCCATCGAGGACGTGGCCGACGACCGCCCCCGCCGCCGGCGCGAGTTCGGCGTCGCCGCCGCGCTCGAGCGCATGGGCCATGGGGTCCAGGACAACGCGCGCGAGGTGATCGCGCTGGTGGGCTTCCTGGGCGAGACGCTGGCCAAGCTGGTCCGCGCCGTGAAGGAGCCGGCCCGCTTCCGGCCCACCGCGCTCGTGCACCACATGGAGCAGGTGGGCTTCGACGCGGTGCCGCTGGTGGCGGTGCTTTCCTTCCTCGTCGGCGCGGTCATCGCCTTCCTCGGCGCCGACGTGCTGCGCGACTTCGGCGCGGAGATCTACGTCGTCGAACTGGTCAACGTCGCCTTCCTTCGCGAATTCGGCGTGCTGCTCACCGCGATCATCCTGGCAGGCCGCACGGCCAGCGCGTTCACCGCGCAGATCGGCTCGATGAAGAGCCGCGAGGAGATCGCCGCGATCCGCACGCTGGGCATGGACCCGATCGACCTGCTCGTCATACCGCGCCTGCTCGCGCTGCTGGTGATGCTGCCGTTGCTCACGTTCGTGGCCAACATCGCCGGCCTGCTCGGCGGCCTGGTGGTGGGCGCCTACGCGCTCGACATCCCGCCCGAACAGTACCTGGCGCGCATGCACGACACCATCAAGGTGCGACACCTGTGGGTGGGCCTGGCGAAGGCGCCGGTCTTCGCCGCGGTGATCGCGCTGGTGGGCTGCCTGGAGGGCCTGCAGGTGCAGGGCACGGCGCAGTCGGTCGGCGAGCGCACCACGTCGGCCGTCGTGCAGGCCATCGCGCTGGTGATCGTGCTCGACGCGTGCGCGGCGTTGTGGTTCATGGTGATGGATTTCTAGGACCGGGATTCGTGATTCGGGATTCGTCAACGCCGGAGAACGCCATGACATCGCGCGAGACACCGCGCGAGGCGGGTAGCGCTTTTCCGAATCCCGAATCCCGAAGCCCGGATCCCGCCCCCGTCATCCGCATCCGCGGCCTGGTCAACCGCTTCGGCGAGCAGGTGGTGCACGAGGAGCTCGACCTCGACGTCATGCCCGGGGAAATCATCGGCGTGGTCGGTGGCTCGGGCACCGGCAAGTCGGTGCTCATGCGCTCGATCCTGCAGCTGCGCACGCCCGACGCCGGCGAGATCGAGGTGCTGGGCGTGGACGCGCGCAGCGACGATGCCGAATCGCGGCGCCGCATCGAGCGCAATACCGGCGTGCTGTTCCAGGACGGCGCGCTGTTCTCCTCGCTCACCGTCGGCGAGAACGTGCAGGTACCGCTCAAGGAGCATTACCGCGAGCTCCCCGATTCCCTGCGGTACGAGCTCGCGCTGCTGAAGGTCAAGCTCGCGGGCCTGCCCGCCGACGCCATCGACAAGCTGCCCTCGCAGCTCTCGGGCGGCATGCGAAAGCGCGCGGGCCTGGCGCGTGCGCTGGCGCTGGACCCGCCGCTGCTGTTCCTCGACGAGCCCACCGCCGGGCTCGACCCCATCGGCGCGGCGGCCTTCGACCACCTGCTGCGCACGCTGCAGCAGGCGCTGGGCCTCACCGTGTTCCTCATCACACACGATCTGGACACGCTCTACGCTATCTGCGACCGGGTGGCCGTCCTGGCCGACCGCAAGGTCGTGGTGGCGGCGCCGATCGGGGACGTGGAGCGGTACGACCATCCCTGGGTGCAGGAATACTTCCACGGCCCGCGCGCTCGCGCCGCGCGCACGGCCCGCGAGAACGGGGGAACGCGCTGAATGGAAACCAAGGCCAACTACGTGCTGATCGGCGCGTTCACGCTGATCGCCTCGGTGGCGCTCCTGCTGTTCGCGCTGTGGGCCGCCAAGTACTCCTCCGAGAAGGAATGGCAGCAGTACGCGGTGATCTTCAACGAGCCGGTCACGGGCCTGTCGGAAGGCAGCTCCGTGCAGTACAACGGCATCTCGGTCGGCACGGTGGAGACCCTGCGGCTGGCGCCCGAGGACCCGCGTCGCGTCATCGCCACGCTGCGGGTGCAGGCCGATGCGCCGATCAAGACCGATACCCGCGCCAAGATGTCGCAGAGCGGCATCACCGGCCCGCCCTTCATCCAGCTCACCGGCGGCTCGCCCAAGGCGCCGCACCTGGCCGCGGTCGACCGCAACGAGATTCCCGTCATCCGCACCGAGGCCTCGGCGCTGCAGAACATCGCCGATACCGCCAACCGCCTGGTCGCGCGCCTGGATGCGTTGCTGAGCGAACGCAACATCGCGCGCGTCTCCAACACGCTGGCCCACATCGAGTCGCTCACCGGCTCGCTGGCCGCGCAGCGCGAGGACCTGCGCGCGATCATCGCCGACGCGCGCGTCTCCAGCGCCGAGCTCAGGTCCACGCTCACGCGCGCCGACGACGTGGTCGCCGACGTGGACCGCGAGCTCGCCGACAAGCTGCCGGGACTGGTGGGCAAGCTCGACAGCACGCTCTCGAAGCTCGAGTCGGCCGCCGGCGGCGCCAATGCGATCGTCCACGAGAACCGCGCCGCCATCGGCGACTTCACCACCGGCGGGCTGAGCCAGGTCGGCCCGACGCTCACCGAGCTGCACGCGCTGGCACGCGACCTGCGGCAGGTGACCGATCGCCTGGAAGGCGGCGCGGCGGGCTATCTGCTGGGCCGCGATTCGCCCAAGGAGTTCGAACCGAAATGAAGCCGGGAACCTCGAACCGAAAAGCCGGACGCGCACGTGCGTGGCCGCATGCAGCACTCGTGGGCGTGCTGGCGATGGCCGCGGCCGCGCCGGGCTGCGCGCTGCTGGGCGGGGGCAAGGACCCGGCGACGCTGTACGCGCCGCAGCCGGCGGTTCGGGCCGAGGCGGCCTGGCCCCGCGTGGACTGGCAGCTCGTGCTCGCCACGGTGCAGGTCGCGCGACCGGTCGACAGCGTGCGCATCGCCGTGCGTCCCACGCCGCAGGAGCTGCAGGTCTACAAGGGCGCGCAGTGGGCACAGCGCCCGGCGGAGATGCTCGAGCGCACGCTGCTGCGCCTGCTGGAGGACTCGGGAAAGATCCCCGCCGTCGCCCGCGCGGGCGCCGGCGTGG
The DNA here is from genome assembly GCA_049323195.1 of Pseudomonadota bacterium. Lineage (GTDB taxonomy): Bacteria > Pseudomonadota > Gammaproteobacteria > Xanthomonadales > Xanthomonadaceae > Cognatilysobacter. Next base: position 9,616 of record JBMOOW010000164.1, read on the forward strand.
GCGCGGACTACCGCCTCGTGCTCGACGTGCGCCGCTTCGAGGCCGACTACGCCGGCGCGCAGGTACCGTCGGCGGTCATCGAGGTCAATGCCAAGCTGCTGCACGCGCACGACCGCGACGTGGTGGCCAGCCGCACCTTCCTCCAGGCCACGCCGGCCGCGGGCACTGCCGTGCCGCAGGTGGTGGAGGCCTTCGAGAGCGGGCTGGGTGCGATCGCCAGTGACGTGGCAGGCTGGACGCTGGCCACGGGCAGCGCGCACGACGGAACGCGGCATCCGTAGCGCGGGCCGGCATCGGCATGCGGGACGGGCGCGGACGTATTGCATGACGCGCCTGCCTGGAACGTCGATGCGGCGCGTCCCCGCGGTCGCCGCAGCGCGTCGCGATCAGCGCCCGGTTGTCACGGTGTATGGACCGTCGCAACCGACGTGCGCCCGGACCCGCGACCGCACCGCACCCCGTGGCGCCACCCGTCTTCGTAGGTGCGTGTCGTCCTCCGGCGGCGCGCGGGCTCACGTCCGCGGCGCACCCCGTCCGGAGCCCCGTGGATGCGAAAGCTCCCGGCGCGATGCATCCGCGTCATGCACGACGTGCCGGAACGTGAGATTGATCCGCGGCCCGACGGGCCGGCGTGTTCGCGGCAGCGCATGCCGGCAGGTCGCCTGCGTCGCGCCGGCCATCACCAGCAGGCTGCCGTGCGGCAGATCCAGCGCCAGCCGCGCAGGCCCGTGGCGCGCACGCAGCAGGAACCGCCGGGTCGCGCCGAGACTCACCGATGCGATCACCGGGGCCGGCCCGAGTTCGGCCTCGTCGTCCGCGTGCCAACCCATGGCGTCCGCGCCGTCGCGGTACAGATTCGCGAGCACGCTGTTGAAGGGCACGTCGAGCTCGGCCGCCAGGCGCGCGCGCAGCGCATCCAGCGCAGGCGTCCACGGCCGGGGCACGCGCACCAGCCCCGAATAGCGGTAGGCGGCGTCGCCCATCCAGCAGCTCAGGCGGGGCGCGGGCACTTCGCGGCCGAACAGCCGCACCGGGTGGTTCTCCCAGGGCAGGCCCGCGCGCAGCAGGTCGAACAGGCGGTCGGCCTCGGCCGCCGGCAGCCACACAGGATCCAGGCGCAGCTCGGCGCCCGGCAGTGTCAACGGCTCGAGCATGCGGCGACGCTAGCACGCGCCGCGGGCCGGCCCGCCGGCCACGGCACCTGCAGCCACGGCAGGCCCGCCGCCGCAGCCGCGCCGTGCCGTGCCGTGCCGTGATTGGCGACCACCCCGCAAGGCGCGACAATGTCCGGCCAGCCCGCGGAGAGCCCCATGAGCCAGCCCGAGATCGAACGCGACGTGATGGAGTACGACGTCGTCACCGTCGGCGCGGGGCCGGCGGGGCTGTCCTTCGCGATCCGTCTGAAGCAGCTCAACCCCGACATCTCGATCTGCATGATCGAGAAGGCCTCCACGATCGGCGCCCACATCCTCTCGGGCGCCGTGATCGAGACCGGCCCGCTGGATGCCCTGCTGCCGAACTGGCGCGACAACCCGCCGCCGATTTGCGTGCCCGCCACCGAGGACGAGTTCTGGCTGCTGTCGAAGACCGGCGCGCGCAAGCTGCCCGTGCCGCCGGGCATGAACAACCACGGCAACGTGATCGTGAGCCTGTCGGCGATGTGCGCATGGCTCGCACCGCAGGCCGAGGCACTGGGCGTGGAGATCTATCCGGGCTTCGCCGCGGCCGAAACGCTGCACGACGAGTCCGGCGCCGTGACCGGCGTGCGCATCGGCGACATGGGCGTGGCGAAGGACGGATCGCATAAACCTGGCTACACCCCCGGCATCGACATCCGCGCCAAGGTCACCGTGCTCGCCGAGGGCGCGCGCGGGCACCTGACCAAGCGCCTGGTCAAGCAGTTCCGCCTCGACGACGGCCACGACCCGCAGACCTACTCGATCGGCATCAAGGAGCTCTGGCAGGTGCCGGAGGAACGCGTTACGCCCGGCAAGATCGTCCACACGCTGGGCTGGCCGGCCGACAACGCCACCTATGGCGGCAGCTTCCTCTACCACCTGGACAAGGGCCGCATCGCACTGGGCTTCGTCAGCGGGCTCGACTACAAGGACCCCGAGTACAAGCCCTGGGAAGCCTTCCAGCAGTGGAAGAACCATCCGACGGTGAAGCCGCTGCTCGAGGGCGGCTCGATCGTTTCGGCCGGTGCGCGCGCCATCGTCACCGGCGGCTGGCAGTCGCTGCCCACCTGCGACATGCCGGGCGCGATCCTGATCGGCGACACCGCCGGCCTGCTCAACGTCCCCAAGATCAAGGGCACGCACCAGGCCATCCGCTCGGGCATGCTCGCCGCCGAGCACCTCGCCGCGACGCAGCTCTCGCCCGCGGGCTGGGACGCGAAACTGCGTGGCTCGGAGGCGATGGCCGAGCTGCGCGAAGTCCGCAACGTCAAGCCGGGCTTCAAGCGCGGCCTGTGGCTCGGCCTGCTCAACGCGGCCTGGGAGACGGTCACGCGCGGCAAGTCGCCCTGGACGCTGCGCAACAAGCCCGACTGGTGCCAGATGGAGAAACTGGCCGAGTACGACTCGCCCGACCGCGGCTGGGGCGAGCGCACGCTCGCGCCCCGCGACCGCCTCGCCGGCGTCTACTTCGCCGCCACCGAGCACGACGAGGACCAGCCCGTCCACCTCAAGGTCCTGGACACCTCGATCTGCGTGACCCGCTGCGTCGAGGAGTACGGCAACCCCTGCACCCGCTTCTGCCCCGCCGGCGTCTACGAGATCGTCGAGGACGCCAGCAGCGAAGGCACCGGCCGCCGCCTGCAGATCAACGCCGCCAACTGCGTGCACTGCAAGACCTGCGACATCAAGGACCCCTACGAGATCATCAACTGGGTGACGCCGGAGGGTGGGTCGGGGCCGAATTACCAGATGCTCTGATCGAAAACGCCTCGATCCCGTTCCAGGGGTCGCCGGCGCTCAGTGCCCCCGAAGCGCTTTCGCTGCGCCTGGCGCATCTCGTCCTGCAACGCCGTCACCCTCGAGCTGGCTTCGAGGGGCGTAGGCCCTAACCAGCCCAGCCGATTCAACGCGAACGACGCGACCGGGCAAGCGGCATCCTTTGCCACGCCCGGCCGCTATGCATCCGCAGCTTGTTGTCAGGGCTTGACCGCAGTCCAGCCGACAGGGAAGGACGTGAGTGTCGCCTGCGCGAAGCCTGGCCCGGATGCCGTCCAGAGGACAAGGTTACCGGAGGCATCGCGCCATGCGACGTCGGCCCGACCGTTTCCATCCACGTCATACGTGCCGATTACGCTCGAGCCCGCACCCATCGATTGACCGCCCGAGCCAATGATGGACACGCCGCGCAGATGCCACCAGGCGAGTGTCGTCCCATTGTGCCAAAGCAGATCGGCGCGCTCGTCGCCGTTCACGTCGGCGACAGCCCTGAGCGTCCAACCAGTCGGGAATCCAGTGATAGCCGCCTGGGCGAACCCGCTGCCGCGGGCAAGCCACGCCAGCACACGGTTCGACGCATCGCGCCAGACCACGTCATCACGACCGTCACCGTCGATGTCACCAATACCCAGCACCTCGGAGCCGGTGCCCATGCTTTGCCCACCCGACGCACGGACCGCGGCTTGGTCCATATGCCACCAAGCAAGCGTCACACCGTTGTGCCACAGCACGTCGGCCCGACCATCGCCATCGATGTCGCCGATCCCCGCGAGCGTCCAACCGACCGGATACCCACCAATCTCGGACGCGAGGAAACCGCTCCCGGCAGCCTGCCAGAGTTGCAGGCGGTTCGCGCCGTCCCGCCAGAGAACATCGCTACGGCCGTCACCGTCGAAATTCCCAAGCCCCAGCATCGATGCTCCGGCGCCGGTCGACTGGCCGCCACTGGAAACGATCGAGGCGCCGCGCAGGTGCCACCACGCAAGCGTCGCGCCGTTGTGCCACAGCAGGTCGGACCGGCCATCGGAGTTGCGATCGGACGGCGCCGCGACGTACTGCGCGCGCGCGCCGCTGCGGATGGCGCTCCACTGCGCTGGATACTCGGGCATCGCAACCGCCGAGAAGCCGCTGCCCGTGCCGCGCCAATACGACATTCCGTAGGCCTGGTTCACCCATACGATGTCGCTGATCCCATCACCATCGAAGTCGGCAAGAGATACGCGCGTACCTGGCGAAGCCAATGCCTGCCCGCCGGACCCCGCGACACTCGCACCATCCATCCGCCACCAGGCAACCGTTGTCGAATTCGACCAGATGAGGTCCGTCTTGCGGTCGCCGTCAACATCCCCCGCGCCCACCGACGACCATCCACGCGGATAATCACCCAGGGTGGCAACGGAAAAGTCGCTACCTGTCGACAGCCACATGGTGAGCATCCCGGACTCGTTCTGCCAGACGAGATCTGCCTTGCCATCGCCGTTGAAATCGGCCGCCGCTAGCACATCGCTTCCCGTGGCGGCCGCACGACCATTGCTGCTCGTGATCGTGGGACCTTGCATGAGCCACCATGAAACCGTCGCGGCGTTCTGCCACACAAGGTCGGTTCGGCTGTCGCCGTTGATGTCCGCCGCGGCTGCAAGCGTCCACCCGGTCGGATACGTGCCGATAACGGTAGCTGTATAACCGTCGCTCGCCCCGCGCCAGAGCACCAACTGCCCAGCGTCGGTCTGCCAGACGATGTCGGCCCGCCGGTCACCGTCGAGATCGCCGGTGGCGAGCACCGAATAGCCCGCGGGAACGCCCTGGCCACCCGAGCCGGATACGGACGCCCCGTTCATCCGCCACCACGCGATCGCCGCGCCGCTGTACCAGAGGAGGTCGGACTTCCCGTCGGCGTCGACGTCATTGACAGCCTTCGCCGTAGCGGGCGGCGTAGGCGGCTCAGCAGGTTGCACGGCCGCGCGGAACGTCGAAACGATCGGAATCGTCTGGGTCAGCGTCCGTGCGTTATCGGCCTGATTGTCGACGCCACACGCCAGTCCGCCACAGAAGGTCGTGCGCGGATTCGAGAAGGTGCGATAACGCGTCTGGCCCGAATCGCCGTACGCCATGATGGTGTAGAAGTTGCCCTCGCTCGACGTCGTCTTGTAGCCGAAAGAGTATTCGAAGACACCGTACTCGCTGTTCTGCAGCACGTTGTCGTCGCCATCGGCGGCATCGCGGTCGTGCGCGGAACCCAGGTTGTGGCCGAGTTCGTGCGCGAGCGTCTCGTCACGGCAGATGTACGTCTTCCCGTCGGTGCCCGCATCCCGACCGTCGTTCACCACGGAGTAACCGAAGTACTCGCTGCCAGCCGAGATGGAGCCGGCGCGCCCCCCGCCGAGCAGCCATGCGATGCCGCAGCCATCATTCTCGGGCGTATTGAAGCGGCGGACCAATGACACGAGGTCCGCGCCATGCTGCTCGCGGGCCGCACGCAACTCGGAGAATGCCGCCGCTGGCGCTGTGCGACTACCGTTCTGATAGCCCGTCAACTCCTGGAGGGCGGTCTTGTTGTCGTTTGCATCGGTGTAGTTCACCAGCAGAGTGCGCACAAGCCGCACGCGCGCATCGACCTGGCTGTTCACATAGGCCTCGTTGGTGATGTCCACCATGTTGTTGAGGCGCGTGAGAGCCTGCGAGTCGCCGCCATAGTAGGAGACGAAGCCCGGCGTGTACCCGAGTACGACGTCGATCGTGTTGGCCGCTGTCACTCCGGCAGGGACCGCGGTCGCCCCGGCGGTCGGTGGCGCATCGCCCGCCGCCCTGCCCCCAGTGGTACGCGGCTGAGCCGCAAGCGAAGGCGCGACGATAAAGTCTGGCTCGGTCGGACGTGTTCCGACGTTCTGCAACTTGGCGATTTCGCGCGGGTCGGTCTCGACCAGCCAGGACGCGCCGTCACGGATCGTCAGGCGCAGCGGCTCCTTGCCCGGCTGGGCGATCGTGCCGAACGCCGCCTTCGCGCCGAAGGTGATGATGGCTTCCTCGGCCTTGCGGCCGACGATCGAACCGATCCACGTCCAGTCGCCGTTCGCATGCTCGACATGACGCTCGTAGCGGAAGCGCAGCAGTTCGCCTGCCGGCGTCGTGAATGCGAGCACGCCTCCGACCGCGGAGCGCGCATGCGCCTCGCTCAGGTCCGCGCGGTGCCAGGTATAGGCGCCATCGCGGCGGACGACCCGCGCCTTCGGGTATACGGTGAGTACCCCGCGGTCGGGGATCGCGGCGAAGCGGTGTGCGGTGGCGGCATTGCTCATCGCGAACCGGCCGACCGTCATCGCTGCGGCCGCGGGGCCGGAGCCGGCATTCGCCCCGCTGCCCGGGCGGGGGGTAGCGACGGCAGCATCGTCCTGCGACGAGCAGGCGGCGGCCGCGAGGGCGGCCGTGAGCACAAGGGCGAGGCGAGACTTCATTGCGGATCCCCGAAAGCCTCCAGGGCGGCGCCCCGGGCTACCCGTGATCCTGCCTACAGCCACGCCTCAAATCAACGCGGCGTGACGGCCCCGAGCGTGACCCGTGCAACGGTTCCGGACGGCCGCTCGCGCCTGATTCAGCGCCCCGAAGCTCCCCGTTCAGCGAACCGCGACCCCCGTGCGGGCGGCGAGCTCGTCCGCCGTGACCCCGGGCGCCAGCTCCACCAGCCTCAGCCCCTGCTCCGTCACGTCCATCACCGCGAGGTCCGTGATGATCCGATTGACCACGCCCACGCCGGTCAGCGGCAGCGTGCACTCGGGCAGGATCTTGTGCTCGCCGTTCTTGGCGGTGTGCTCCATGAGAACGACCACGCGCTTGACGCCGGCGACCAGGTCCATCGCCCCGCCCATGCCCTTGACCATCTTGCCCGGCACCATCCAGTTGGCCAGGTCGCCCCTGTCGGTGACCTGCATCGCGCCGAGGATGGCCAGGTCGATGTGGCCGCCGCGGATCATCGCGAAGGAGTCGTGGCTGCCGAAGAAGCTCGCGCCGGGGATGGCGGTCACGGTCTGCTTGCCGGCGTTGATCAGGTCCGCGTCGACCTCGTCCTCGGTCGGGAACGGGCCGATGCCCAGCAGGCCGTTCTCGCTCTGCAGCCAGACGTGCATGCCGTCGGGAATGTGGTTGGCCACCAGCGTCGGCAGGCCGATGCCGAGGTTGACGTAGGCGCCGTCGGTGAGTTCGCGGGCGGCGCGCTGCGCCATCTCGTCGCGGGTCCAGGGCATGTCGTTTCTCCGTTCGGCGGCGTTGCCCGCCGGTAGATTCAGTAGGCGGTGGGACGACGGCTCAGGCCGCGCGGACCGTGCGCTGCTCGATGCGCTTCTCGGGCGAGGCATTGACGACGATGCGGTCGACGTAGATGCCCGGCAGGTGCACGTGGTCGGGGTCGATGGCGCCGATCGGCACCAGCTCCTCGACCTCGGCCACGCAGACCTTGCCCGCCATCGCGCAGGCCGGGTTGAAGTTGCGTGCGGTCTTGCGGAACACGAGGTTTCCCGCCTCGTCGGCCTTCCATGCCTTGACCAGCGAGACGTCGGCGCGCAGCGCGGTCTCCATGACGTACATGTGGCCGTCGAACTCGCGCGTCTCCTTGCCCTCGGCCACCACGGTGCCGTAGCCGGTGCGGGTGAAGAAGGCCGGGATGCCTGCGCCGCCGGCGCGCAGGCGCTCGGCCAGCGTGCCCTGCGGATTGAACTCGAGCTCGAGCTCACCGGAGAGGAACTGGCGCTCGAATTCCTTGTTCTCGCCGACGTACGACGAAATCATCTTGCGGATCTGCCGCGTCTCCAGCAGCAGGCCCAGGCCGAAGCCGTCGACGCCCGCGTTGTTGGAGATCGCGGTCAGGCCCTTGACGCCCGAGTCGCGCAGCGCGGCGATCAGCGCCTCGGGAATGCCGCAGAGGCCGAAGCCGCCGACGGCGAGTGTCTGGTTGTCGGCGACCAGATCGGCGAGCGCCGTCTTGGCGTCGGGATAGACCTTGCTGCGCGCGGCCATGCAGGCACTCCATGTTCGGGACCGATGGATTCTAGCGACGCGCATGCTGCGCCGCACCGTACGTTCGGACGATGCGCCGGGTGGATGCCCGCGACGCACCGGCCGCGTGGACCGGGCAGGCTTCGAAAGGGGCGGGGCCGCCCGCCGCGCCGTCGCGAGCGCGGGCCCTCGGCCTGCGACGGAAGGATGGGATGCGGCCGGCCGCGCTCAGGACCGCCCGTAGACGTCCTCGAGCCGCTCGATGTCGTCCTCGCCCAGGTACCCGCCCGACTGCACCTCGATCAGCTCGACCGGCGTCTTCCCGCGATTGCGCAGGCGGTGCACGACGCCGCGGGGGATGAAGGTGCTCTCGTTCTCGGCGACCTCGTACACGCGCTCGCCGCAGGTGACCTCGGCCACGCCGGACACCACGACCCAGTGCTCGGCGCGGTGCGCGTGGCGTTGCAGGCTGAGCGCCGCGCCGGGATTGACGACGATCCGCTTGACCTGGAATCGCGGGCCGACGGCGAGCGAGTCGTAGCTGCCCCACGGTCGGTAGACCTTGCGGTGCACCAGGTGCTCGGTACGTCCCGCGGCCTTGAGCCGGTCGACCAGCACCTTCACGTCCTGCACGCGTTCCTTGCGGGCGACCAGGGTGGCGTCCGGCGTGTCGACGATCACCAGGTCCTCGACGCCGAGCGTCGCAATCATCCGGCGGTCGGCCGCGCGCACGAGATTGCGGCGGCTGTCCACGGCGATGACGTCGCCGTCGATGCGGTTGTCGTCCGCATCGCGCTCGGCCACGGACCACAGCGCCGACCAGGACCCGATGTCGCTCCAGCCGCAGCTCACCGGCACGACGGCAGCGCGATCGGTCTTCTCCATCACCGCGTAGTCGATGGAGTCGCTCGGGCTGGCGGCGAACCCGGCGGCGTCGATGCGGACGAAATCGAGGTCGCGCCGCGCATCGCCGTAGGCTTGGCGCGCGGCCTGCGCGATGGCCGGCGCATGGCGCTCCAGCTCCTCGATGTAGCGCGACGCCCGGAACAGGAACATGCCGGAGTTCCAGGAGTAGCCCCCGTGCGCGAGATAGCTCTCCGCCGTCGGCCGGTCGGGCTTTTCGACGAAGCGCTCGACGGCGAAGCCCGCACCATCACGCAGCGGCGCGCCGCCGAGGATGTAGCCGTAGCCGGTCTCGGCGTAGTCGGGACGGATGCCGAAGGTGACCAGCCACCCGTCCGCGGCCAGCCCGACGGCATGTCCCACCGCCTGGCGGAAGGCGGCCTCGTCCTCGATCAGGTGGTCCGCCGGCAGCACGAGCATGAGCCCGTCGGGGTCGCGGGCGACCAGGTGCAGCGCGGCCAGCGCGATGGCCGGCGCCGTATTGCGCGCGGCGGGCTCGAGCAGGATGCCCCCGCTGGCGATACCCACGGCCTGGAGCTGCTCGCCGACCATGAAGCGGTGGTCGCCGGCACAGACGGTGACGGGCGGCGCGGCATCGGGCAGGCGGCTCGCGCGCAGCACGGTCTCCTGGTAGAGCGAGTGGTCGCCCATGAGCGCGAGGAACTGCTTGGGCTGGTTCTGGCGCGACAGCGGCCACAGCCGCGTACCGCTGCCGCCGCTGAGCACCACGGGATGCAGCATCGGATCGTCCGCGAGGTCGGTTGGCCCGGCAGGATACCGCTCCGGCTCCGCCGCGCCGCCGCGGGCGGCCGGCCTAGGCTAAAATCGGCGGTTCCCGGGCGCGCAGGGCGCGCCGCTCACGGAAGCCCCATCCGATGAAGATCCTCGTCGCCTACAAGCGCGTGGTGGACTACAACGTCCGCATCCAGGTCAAGCCCGACGGCACCGGCGTCGTCACCGAGGGCGTCAAGCTCTCGCCCAATCCGTTCGACGAGATCGCCCTGGAAGAGGCCCTGCGCCTGCGCGACAAGGGCGTGGCGACCGAAGTCGTCGTCGCCACCATCGCACCGGCCGATGCCCAGGCGCACCTGCGCAATGGCCTCGCGATGGGCGCCAACCGCGCGATCCACGTGGTCGTCGACGCGGGCACCGAGGTCCAGCCGCTGACCGCCGCGCGCACCCTGCTCAAGCTTGTCGAGCGCGAGCAGCCGGACATCGTCATCCTCGGCAAGCAGGCCATCGACGACGACGCCAACCAGACCGGCCAGATGCTGGCCACGCTCTGGGGCCGTCCGCAGGCCACCTTCGCCTCGAAGGTCGACGTGGAGGGCGGCAAGGCGACCGTCACGCGCGAGGTCGATGCCGGCCTGGAGACGCTCGAGGTCGACCTGCCCGCGGTGATCACCACCGATCTGCGCCTGAACGAGCCGCGCTTCATCAAGCTGCCCGACATCATGAAGGCCAAGAGCAAGCCGCTGGAGACGCTCGCGTTCGCCGATCTGGGCGTCGAGTCCGGCGCGGGGCTCAGGACCACGTCCTACGCGCCGCCGGCCAAGCGCTCGCGCGGCATCATGGTCAAGGACGCGGCCGAGCTCGTCGCCACGCTCAAGCAGCGCGGCCTGCTGTAATCCGTCGTCCCCGCGCAGGCGGGGACCCAGCGACTTCCGCACTGCGAGACGCCGACGTCGGCGGTGCGGGAACCCCGCAAGAAACGAGGATCCCCTGATGTCGAAGGTCCTGATCGTCGCCGAACACCTCGGCGGCCACCTCAATGCCTCCACCGCCAAGTGCGTGACCGCCGCGCAGGCACTCTCGCCGGAGGCCATCGACGTGCTGGTGCTGGCCGACGCCCCCGAGGCCGTCGCCGCCGAGGCCGCCACGCTCGCCGGCGTCACCCGCGTGCTGACGATCGCCCATCCGGCGAACGCGCAGGCGATCGCGCAGGTGCTGGCCCCGCAGGTCGCCGGCATCGCCGCCGCCTACAGCCACGTCTTCGGCCCGAGCACCACGTTCGGCAAGGACCTGATGCCCTGCATCGCCGCGCTGCTCGACGCCCCGCAGGTCTCCGACGTGATGGTGGTCGAGGCCACGCACGTCTTCAAGCGTCCGATCTACGCCGGCAACGCCATCGTCACCGTCGAGGCGCCGCAGGATCGCCCGGTGGTGGCGACGATCCGCACGGCCTCGTTCGCGGAAGCCCCGCGCGACGGCAGCGCGCCGGTGGAGGCGCTCACGGTCGAGGCCGTGCTGCCCACGCACACGCGCTTCGTCGGCCTCGCCGCCGGCTCCAGCGACCGCCCGGACCTGCAGTCCGCCCGCCGCGTGGTCTCCGGCGGCCGCGGCGTGGGCTCGGCGGAGAACTTCAAGGTCATCTACGACCTGGCCGACAAGCTCGGCGCCGCCGTCGGCGCCTCGCGCGCGGCCGTGGATGCCGGCTACTGCCCCAACGAGATGCAGGTCGGCCAGACCGGCAAGATCATCGCACCCGAGCTCTACATCGCCGTCGGCATCTCCGGCGCGATCCAGCACCTGACCGGCATCAAGGACGCGGGTACGATCGTCGCGATCAACAAGGATCCGGATTCGGCGATCTTCGAGATCGCGGATATCGGGTTGGTGGGGGATCTGTTCCAGATCCTGCCGCAGCTTGCCGACGCCCTTGAGAACTGACCGCGCCTGGACCGCATGCCACTCGTGCCCGCAAGCTGTGGCCGTTACTGTCGACATGTCGCACGCCGCGCAGGCGCGCGGGCGATGACCTGTACCGTGGCAAAGCGATACGCTGTCCGCGACTCCAGTTCAATGCCACGTTCGGCGCTGCCGATACAGGCGGCCTCGACGGACAGTCCGCGACAGAGGAACTAAGCATGGCAAACGGGGTAACGCTCATTACGGGAGCGAACGGCGGTATCGCGCAGCACGTCCTCCGCTACCTTCTGAAGAAGGGGCATCGGAATGTCGTGGCGCATTTCCGCGGCGAGCGGGATCGCGTTGATGCGACTCTGGCTGAATTCGGCCTTCCGGAGCACCATGCGGTGCAGGCAGATCTTTGCGACGAAGACTCTGTTGTACGCATGCGGAACGGGATCGAGGCTCGCCATGGCATGGTGGCCGCGTTGGTCAACGTCGCCGGATCGTCGTCCAACGGCATGTCCTGGAAACTCGACTACTCGGACTTCATCCGCGTGGTCAACGACAACCTGCTATCAACATTCCTCTGCTGCAAGGCATTCACGCCCTCCATGCGTGAGCAGCGTCACGGGCGAATAGTGAACTTCTCGAGCATCGTAGGCGCCACCGGCATTGCCGGCGCGTCCCATTACGCAGCCGCCAAAGCAGGCATTGCGGGCTTCACCAAGTCGATAGCCCAAGAGCTGGCGTCACGCGGCATCACTGCCAACGCACTCGCTCTCGGCTACTTTGACACGGGACTTATCCACTCGGTGCCGGAAGCCCTGCGGTCGGATATCCAGGCGCGCATTCCGGTCGGCCGTTTTGGTAGCGAAGCGGACGTGGGGGCTGCGGTCGCTTACCTCATCAGTGACGAGGCCGCCTTCCTGACCGGCCAGGTGATTCACCTCAACGGCGGTCAATTCGGATGACGGTGGAGTATCGCGCAATGCGCGAAGCCGATCTGGCCGCGCAACGTGACCTATTCCGCCTCAGCTTTCCTGAAGCGGCCGGAACCCCGGTCGAGCAACATCCGCATTATCAGTGGAAGTTCCGCCACTTTCCTGCGGAAGGCAGACCAGCGTCCTACGAGTACGTTGGCACGGAGGACGGCGTCATCGCCGCCTATTACGCCGCCCTTCCGTATCGATATACGGTCGACGGCCGGTCGCTGACAGCCGGCATGGTGTGCGATGTCATGACCCATCCCGCGCTGCGCGGGCGCGGGCTCTTCACGGCCATGGGTCGCTACGCGACCGAGGCTCTGAAGGACGAAGGTATCGCATTCGTGACTGGCTATCCCATCCGCCCTGAGGTCATTCCTGGGCACCTCAAAGTCGGTTGGAAGATCGTACAGCCGCTGCCAGTGTGGTTGCGGCCTACTGGGCTGCGCACCTTGCTCCCGCGCCCGCTGCGACGGGCCAGCAGGCTGCTCAACCCACTCCTCCGACTGGCGTTGGCATGGGCCCGGCCGGCGCGCGGCTATCGTGCGCAGATCGTTTCCCGAGAGCATTTTCTCGCGGAGGTCGCAAGCACACCGGCGTATCGACAGCTACTCGATCGATGGAAGGGGAGCGTCCCGAATGCTCTGGAAAAGGATGCCCGCTTCCTCGCCTGGCGCACAGGTGCCCCGGACACGACCTATGAATTCGCGCTTCTGTTCCGGGGCGACATGCTCGTGGGCAGCGCGCCGCTACGCGCCACCTCTCTCAAGGGGATCGATTGCCTGGCGGTACTCGATGTGATTGTCGACCCGGCACACCGAGCGGGTGCACCGACGTTGCATCATGAGATCGCGCGACACGCCATGCATAGGGGAATGGACGGCGTCGCGTGCATGTGCAGCCGCGAACGGGCGCGCGAGTACCGCTTCGGCCGCTCCGGATACCTTAGGACACCAGCAGTATTTTCGCTGATCGTCAAGCGGCTCAGTGACGTCGTGTCAGACCAAGAAGTCTACGACGCCAGGCGCTGGCACGTATTCTGGATCGACTCGGACGATCTTTAGGTCCTGCCGCTAGCGCGCCAACGCGACGTTACTCGCGCAAACTCCTCCCAGGTTGGCCCGCCACGCCGCTCGTAGAGCATCTCCCCGTCATGCGGGCGCTCGGCAGTTCGCCCCCAAGGCGCGGCCTGCAGAGCGAACGGATACCGATGCAGCATACGCAGTGCGTAGAAAGGCAACAGCCCGATGAAACTCCTCCACTGAGACCGGTATGCGAAGCATCGAAGGATGCATCTCACCCGCTCGATAACGGACACGGGGATCGTGTAGAGCTCCCCGTTGTCCGTTAGCGGCGTGATTACGCGGAACCACGGTCGCGGCAGACCTTTCCCCTGATAGAGCGAATACTGCATGGGGGTCAATCCCCGTGCATGTGCCAACGCCTGGCCAGCCAGGTGCGCTGCATCGTGGTCGGCGTGCCCGCCCTCCCACGCGGGAAGCCACAACTGCGTGTCGGGCGCGAGCTCATCGAAGTGGCGCAAGAGCCAGTCAACCGCATCGTCCAGACGAAGATGCAGTCCGCCGTCCGCTATACCGAGTTCTACGCCCGCGAAGAACATCGAGCCGACGTCCACACCCAACCTGGCCAACACCTTCCGACTCTCGGCACACCGGCGCTCAACACTCTGACCACCCCATCCGCCATCCGTCAGCCATACGCAGATGACCTTCCGTTGTTGCGCCCGCGCGGCGACCACCCAAGGGTAAAGACCGATCTCGTCATCCGGATGCGCGAACAACGCGATTGTCTGGGCCGCTAGCCTCGTCATCTGCCGTTGCCTGGCGGCAAAGCCGCCCCGCGGCGTTTGAGCAGTGGATGCAACGCACGCTTTGGCACGGCGCTGATGTCGTAACCGACGAACGCGAGCAAAAACTGCAAACCGCTTACCAAGGCAACAGTGGCGATCATGACCGTACCAATGGGCGTCGGCTTGCCGATGGCCGCCGAGTGCCACCAGTGCGCCAGGCCGAAGATCCCCCCGAACGCTATCATCGCAATGCCGAGCACCAACTCCAGCGAAGCCACGGAAAAATCACGGAGAAAGTAGTTGTAGATCGTGCGTTTCCACGTGTTGCGAATGTGCTTGACGAGAAACTCCCCGACCACGTGCGTGACCTGCAGGTTACTCACTTCGTTTCCATACTGCGCGTCCATGGGAACGTCGACAACGACAGCGCGCAGTGTGTTCAGGCGGAAGAGGATGTCCGTCTCGAAGAAGTACCGCCGGCTGACCGATTCGAACGGAAGCCGGGCGGCAACCGACGCATGGATTGCCGTGTAGCCATTGGTGGGGTCGAAGACGTCCCAATAGCCTGAACTCGCCTTGGCCATGAAGCTTAGTCCAAGATTACCAAAGCGCCGAATGATGGGCATTTGGCGGATTTCGCGCAGGTCCCAGAAGCGATTGCCTTTCGTGTAGTCCGCGTCGCCCCGCACGATAGGAGCTACGAACGCAGGTATGAGCGAGGGATCCATCTGCCCATCACCATCAATCTTGACGAGGACCCCCATGCCGTCGGCAATCGCCTGCCGGTATCCCGTCATGACTGCACCGCCCACGCCCTGGTTGATGGTATGGCGCAGGACGCGAACGCGGGGGTCCGCAATCTCGCGCTCGATCCAGTCGCCACTCCCCTCGGGACAAGCATCATCGACACAGTAAATGCGCTGTACTTCCGGGCCTATTGCCCGGATGACATCCCCGACATGTCGAGTGACCCGGTAGCATGGGATTACGACGCACACGCCGTACGCGCCAAGCAATCCCTCGACTTCTACAATGTCCGCCGTCATCGGAAGATCCAGTACTTCGACAAAACGAAACCGAGTACCGCGATTACGAGATCGATTGCCAGCTTGCTGATCCATGCCGCATGCAAGCCCACCTGCTGCTCCACCAACCATACCGCGGCTGTGCTTAAGCCCGCAGTGGTCAGCCACCCGATCAGGAAACGCGCCGCCTGCATGCGACGCTCGACACCCGGTCGAGCGGACGCCCCGAACGTGAAGCGCCCGTTCAACCAATAGCCGGCAAGCGCACCGGAGACGCGGCCAGACAGGTTGGCCACGCCAACGTGCACGCCTGCCCATGTCAGCAAAACGAAGGCCAACCAGTCGACCGCAAGCTGTACTGCGCCGAAGAATGCGAATAGAACGACCTGGCGACCGACGCCCGCGCGTCGACACGCATTTACCAAAGTCATGCCCCGACCCGCGCCTCGTTGAGCCCATCCGCCCCCGCGACTCGGAGCGGCATACACGCAACTCTTGCGGCGATCACGTGGCCCGGTCCCACTCAACCGGCCCTCATACGTCGGGCCTCGTCGCGAGGCGCGAACAGCCGTTGCTGGCAGGCCAAGGCATCCGCATCCGGTCGGCTCCATAGCTGCGCGTCACCCTCGACATCGGTCAGTCGATACCGGGCGGCGCCGAGCGCGCGCCTAGCGCCTGCATCGAGTTCGGACTGGCGGACCAGCACGTGACTGACCCCTGTCGATGACAGAACCTGCTTCCAGCGCGCGCCGGATACATCTCGGCTGGCCCAGTCGGCGGCGCGCGACATCCGGACGTCATACCACGCCGTCGACATCGCATTTCCCGCGCCCGCCGCGATATACGGCGCGCCACGTGATGTATTAAGAATACAGACTGGGCGATCCCGATAGAGCAGCCTCTGAAGGAGCACGCGCTCCGGCACATACTGCCGTTCGAGATCGTCGCGCACAGACGGGCCCTCAGCCAGTAGCCGATCGACGGCACCGTCGTTGAACATCCAGCTGGTCGTCCTGACCAAGCCGCACTGCACGACCACCACGGCCACGATCGCGAGCCACGCGATGCGCTCACCCACCCGTTCGAAGAGGACAACAACCGCTACCGTGCCCAGGACTGCAATCACGGGGTACAGGTAACGCAGGTATTGGACCTGGTAGAAAAAGAACAGCCCGATCGCCAACGCACCGAGCGTCACAAGCGCTTGCCGCCCGCGGCCGACAAGCGCTAACACAAAGGCGCCGCTGAACGCGATCAGCGAGATCCCCGCTGCGCCGGTGTAGGCTTCCATGAACCGGCTCGTGGCGAACGTGATGTCCCAAATCGAACGCAGTTCGAAGCCACCCTGCCACCGCGGATCGACGAAGTTTTCCGCGGGCATGTAGGGCGATGCGAAAAGTGCGTTGTAGAACGGGAACACCGGGTTGCCAGTGATAAACAAGGCATATGCGTAGCAAGACCCTGCCACGAATGCCGCGACCGCGGCAGCGACCGCGATGTCGCGAAAACGGCCTTGCCTCCCCCAACGCCACACGAGTACCAGGGCAATAGGCGCGACGAACACGAGATTCGTCATCTTGAGGCCGGCCAGCAGCCCCATCAGCGCTCCAGCGATAGCGGCAGGCAAGCGTTCCGATCGCCCAGCGCTGTCGAATGTCGCGGCGAGAAGATGGAACGTCACGGCCGTCGAGGCCGCGTCTACTTGCAGCGTCGTACCAAAATAGGCGGTAAGCGGATAGCTTGCGTAGAGAACCGCCGACGTCAATCCGGCCCATTCGCTGCCACCGAGCGACCGCGCAAGCCGATAGCTGCCGGTAAAACCCAAGACCAGCCACAGCGTCCCTACGAGCGGCCGCGCGTCGACACCCCCAATCAGGGTGAGCACGCTGTGCAGGACGTTATTGAGCCAAGGCGTCAACGCCCCCAGATGCGTCGACACGTCCATGCGGTAATAGCCGGAGACCTTGAGCTGATACGCCATCAGCAGGTGGCCCGAGTTGTCGTCGTAGTTCAGGCTAGGCAGCCACGAGAAGACCGAGCTCAGGCCCGCGACGGCAATGCATAACGTGGACGTGCCGGGATGCCGTGCCATCAGCTGTCGAGCGCCGCTCCAGACACACCCGACCATCAACGCAGTGCGTCTGCGTCCCAGGTATATGGCGATGCTTCCGAACACGGTATAGACAAGACCGGAATGGACGGGAAGCGGGAGGCACCAGGCGACGGCGCCGAGCAATAGCGCCAGACCGGCCACGGCCGCCGCCATAACTTGCGCGATGGTAGCGTCATGCAGTCGTTCACGCAGCAGCACGCCGCCGATGGAAAGGCTGGCTCCGACGACCAGCACTGCGGCAAGCGCAAGTCCTGGGCCCGCGAAAGCCAGAAACGCGACCACATTTGCAGTAGCGAGAACGGCTCCGTAGCCCGTCGGTTGCCCGAGCCTTTGCAGGACCAACGCAACCGCAAGCGGCAATACGACCAACAGGACCAAATAACGCACCAGCAGCGGCAGCGCGCCCCGCAGGGCCGACTGGAACTCGACGTTCGCAGCGACGAGGAGCAGGGCCAGCGCAATAGGGGCGAGTCCGACGGCCCACGCGACCGGCGCGGACTTCGAGCCATTGCTCGCGGCCGTCATCGGTTCCATAGCCGAATCCTGTCACCCTTGTAAGTGCGCACGATCAAGCACCCGACGCTTCACAAGGCTTGAGCCCGACGGTGTAGCTCGCGAGTTCGGCCCCCGACGCAGTGTCGACCAGATGGAACCGCACGCCTGCACCGACCCAGTTTCCGGTCTGAGCCTCGCCGGTCGCACCGCCCATGGCGAATGTCTTACGCGCCGCATCATCGGGGCCGTTGACCTCGATCCTGACTGTGGAAACGCCTGGTTTGGTCACCTGCCACCGCACGCTGGAAGTCGTCCGGTCGCCGTCCTTGCAGGTCGTGACGAACCCGGGTTCCACGATCAGCGTGGCGCCAGTGTCGACGGGCGACGCAGCGGTCGCTTTGGCGGCACTTTCCGCTTCCGTGGACGCAGGTGCGGGAACGCTGTCGGCCGGCGGCGTCTTTTGCTGGCACGCGGCAAGACCGAGTACCGCGGTGATCGTCAGAGTCAGAGGGAGGTTGCGCATTTCAAACTCCATTCGGGTCGATAGTTTCGGGTTTCTCGGAATACGTGGCGCGCAAGGCGTGCAATTCGCCATCGAGAGCAAGTGCCCATGCCGTCCGCTCCATGTAACCGGAGTAGTAAAGATAGGACCTCGCGGTCTCGAACGCTGCGTGGAAAAGCAAACCATTACGCTTCAGGAGCGCGGCATTCTCGGCGACAGGCGCGTAGATTCTTCGATCGAAGTCGAGTTCTTCAACTGGTTGATACTCGGCGAAGAATGCGAACGACTTTCCCGGCAGCGTCCCCACCCGAAAGCCGAGCGGCGAGAAGATTCGCTCGACTGCGGCTAGCGAATAACTCACGATGTGACCGCGTCGCGTAGGATCCATATACGCAGGGTCCTCGTTGAGTACGTAACCAGGCATTCCGGTGTTGAACAGCCAGTAGCTGCCCGGTGCGCTTACTTTCGCCAGTCCCGCCGCCACGCCCGCGAGCATCGACGGGGTAAGGTGCTCAACGACTTCGATGCATACGCCAGCATCGAAAGTTCCATGCAATGAGCCCACTTCGCCGATGTGGAAATTCGGATGGCGCTTCGCATAGGGAGGAGGAAACTTCTCCACCGAATGCACGATCTCCTCGTCGGGATCAATTAGGTGCTGCAGGTTCGAAGCCAGGTAGTTGGGACCACTGCCGACATCAAGGAAGCGCCGGACCGGCCTGCGGCAGTAGAGAATGGCCTCACCCGCACGGCAGAGTGACAGCCCGGCCGCGCGATCCGCCGCCGCCCTGCGCTCCTGCTCCCAGTACTCGTCCGCGTACCCGCCGACCACGGATCCCCCGAGGTCCATGCGCGCGATCACCGCCGGATCGATATGCAGCGACCCGCACGTCTCGCAGGCAAAGTAGTCGTAGCCGTCGATCGTCGAATAGTGACGACTCGGGCTTTCGATACAGATTGGACAAAGGACGACCTGATTCATGGCTAGTCGGGTAGTCGCTGCGGAGGCCGGCCAATTGCCGGGTCGTTCTGCCACGCTCGATCGAAGCAGGCAACCATTTTCCAACACCTGCTGCACATGCCGGCGCGACCGAGATGAAGCGCGCCGAACTCTTCGAATGGTAGCACTGCGAAGCTCGCCACCTGGCGATGCCGGAAGGCCCGCTTCAGAGCAGCGAGCGCAGGGCCTCCAAGGATCCGACGAGGTCGTTGGAGGGAATGAGCAGCGCAGTGCCGATGCCTCCGACCGATGCGGCTTCAACATCAGTCGGCTTATCGCCTATCAGGATCGAGCGACGGGCGTCTATGTTCCAGTCCGCGATCGCCCTGCGGATCATACCGGCCCCGGGCTTTCTGGCACCGCATGCCTTTCGATAGACGTCCAGTCCTTCGGAAGGGTGATGGGGACAGTAATACGTCGCGAGAACTCGCGCCCCCCGCTGCCGGAACACATCATGGACCCACTCGGTGTAGGTGACGAACTGGTCGAGGGAATAATATCCCCTCCCAATGCCCGCCTGGTTGGTGACGACGATAACCGCCCAGCCCGCATCGTGCGCCGCACGAGCCAGGTCGAATATTCCCGGAACCCATTCTGTCTGGTCGGTAGAATGGACGTAGCCATGATCGACGTTCACCACGCCATCACGGTCAAGAAAAAGCGCTCTGCGCGACACGCCCGACAGCGTGGCAGCCAGCACGAGTTCGGGGTCCGGAACGCATCCGGGACACGCGGGGCTCATGGCGAACGGAAGAGAGACTGCGCGGCGATGTAGTCTTCAGGTACGCCGATATCGATGAAGCGGGCGGTCGCGTCGAAGCCGATGACGTTTCCGGCTAGCACCTGGGGAACCAGGAAGTCCTGCTCGAACGAGTAAGCCCGCCGGTCGGGCAATTCGGCCAAGGCCTCAGCCGTGAGGTAATAGCTTCCAGCATTGACCAAGCCGCCTCCGGCGGCGCCTTTTTCGCGGAAGCCGGTGATCCGGCAGCCCTCACGCGTTACCGCGCCGTAGCGGGCCACATCAGCCACCGCCGCGAGGCACACGCCGAGCAGCGCTTGGCAGGCTCGTGTCCGCTCCTCGAGCGCCACAGGCTCGTATTCGAGGAAAGTGTCGCCGTTCAGCACGTGAACTTCCGCCTCTGACAGCTGCGAGCGCGCGAGTCGGATGGCACCACCCGTGCCCAAGGGTTCGGCCTCCCGCGAGTATGCGACGGTCAACCGCCCCCAGCGGTGCCCGACCGTCTCCTGGACCAGATCCGCGCCGTACCCGGTAGCGAGGATCACGCGGCGCATGCCGCAACGTTCGAGCTGGTCCAGAATCCAGGCCAGAAACGGCCTTCCGGCGACCATGGCGAGGGGCTTTGGCCGATCGCTCACAACGGCGCGAAGGCGCGTGCCCGCGCCCCCTACCAGGACGATCGCTTCCCTACATGCCATGAGCCGGATGCATTTCTGCTTCAATGAGGGCACACATGAGGTGCCCCAGGAACTCGTGCCCCTCCTGGATGCGCGGTGTCTCGTTCGATGGCACGCGCAGGCAGACGTCGCAGAGCGCGAGCAGCTTACCGCCCCCCTCACCCGTAAAGCCGATCACACGGATGCCGCGTTGCCGCGCCGCCTGTGCCGCCCGGAGTACATTCGGCGAGTTGCCAGAGGTCGTGATCGCCACGAGAACGTCCCCAGGCCGCCCAAGCGCCTCGACCTGACGGGCGAACGTGTAATCATAGCCGTAGTCGTTTCCGACCGCGGTGATGATGCTGCTGTCCGTGGTCAATGCGACCCCGGCCAGCCCCGGCCTGTCGTAATAGAACCGGCTGACCAGCTCACCGGCCCAATGCTGGGCGTCGGCGGCGCTGCCGCCGTTGCCTGCGAACATGATCTTGCCACCGGCCCGCAACGCGGCCGTGCTCATGGCCACCGCTTTCACAAGCAGATCGGTTAGCGCGGCGTCCGTCGCCATGGTGCGTAGAGCGTTGATGGCCTTTTTGTACTCGGCTTCGATAAATGTCCTCATCCCGGCGCTCTCCACGCGATCGCTCCCTGAGCGGTGAAATGGAAGTCCATCAACGACCCGCCATGTGATTGAAGCGCGCTAGAAAGACGCACCCGATCCGACGGATCGCAAACAAACATCATAAACCCTCCGCCGCCGGCGCCTGAAACCTTGGTTGCACGCGCGCCATGCGCAACAGCGACACGCTCGACTCCATCGATGGCTTCATTCGTGATGCTGGTCGCCATGCGCTTCTTGGCTTCCCAACCCTGCTGGAAGGTCGCCGCAAACAGCGGGAGATCACCCTTCAGCAGCGCCTCCTTCATCCGCACCGCTTCGCGCTTCAGTTCGTGCATGGCATCGAGTGACGACTGCACCCCCGATGCCGCGTTGCGAGCCTGCTCATCGATGATGCGTGCCGATTCGCGCGATACGCCCGTAAAGTATAGAAGCAGGGAGGCCTCGAGTTCCGCCAGCACCCAGTCCTTCATACGCAGGGGATTGACGATGACACGGTCCGCCGCATGGAATTCCATGAAGTTGAAGCCGCCGAATGCCGCTGCGTACTGGTCCTGCTTGCCACCCGCGAGCATCAGATCTTGTCGTTCGATCCGGTAGGCCAGCGAAGCGACTTCGTATTCCCCGAGCGCCAAGGAGAAATACTCCGCCAGCGCGGTGACGATCGCGACGACGAGTGTGGAGGACGAGCCTAGGCCCGACCCCGGCGGCGCATCGGAGAACGTGCGTATCCGCAGTGGGGGCCTACGGCCGCCCAAGTAGTCAGTGCAGATCCGCAGGTAAGCGCCAGCGAGAAGCGCCACCTCGTCTTTCCCACTCGCTACGTCACCGGGGGAGCACGCTCGGCCCGCATTGCGATCGAGCGCGTACAACTCGACATCTCCGCTCGGCGAATCGTCGACGATAGCGTACGCGTACTTGTCGATCGCGGCGTTCATCACGTAACCGCCGTAACTATCGCAGAAGGGGGGGACGTCCGTTCCACCTCCGGCGAGGCCCAAACGCAGCGGCGCGCGCGCACGAACAATCATGGCATGTCCCTTGGCTGACGGAGTCCGCAAGCCTGCAGCAACGTGCGGCGCATAGCCTCGGCCGAGAAGGCATTCTTCGCATACCGCGCGCCCGCGGTCGAGCTCATCAACCAGCCCATATCGTCACTCAACAAGTCAAGGACATGCGCAGCGATCTCCGAAGCGGAATCGGCGATCCTGCTGACTCCGTGCAAGCCCGGAAGCCCCTGCGCGCCCACCGCGGTGGTCACCAGCGGCACGCCCTGCTGCAGGGCCTCGACGACCTTGCTCTTCACTCCGGCGCCAAAGCGCAGGGGTACGACCGCCACACGGGCACCTGCGTATCGCCTCTGCAGTTCGTCATCGGAGACGAAGCCTGTTACTTCGACCCGGTCGCTGGCAAGCGCGCGAACTTCCCCATTGGGGTTAGTGCCCACCAACGCAACATGCACGCCAGGATGTTTCGACCACACGAGCGGCATCACCTCATTGACGAGCCAACACGCCGCATCCACATTGGGGGGGTGCGCAAAGCCTGCAACGAACAGCACGCCGCCGCGCCCCTCCGGCCGGGCATCCTCGTGAAAGCGATCGAATACGTAGGGCGTCACGGCCGACGCGTCGACGGCAGGCTCGAGCTCTACAACCCGCGCAGCTTCGTCCGAAGATGGATACAACACCTTGTCCACGCGGCGCCAGATGGAGCGTTCCAATGCCTCCATCTCGTCCGCGTCGACCACCAGCCTGGCCGGTGCACCTTTGAGTGCAGCCTCAGCGCGCATGCGTTCGAAATGGAGGTCATGGCCGTAATAGACGATGCGGGCCCGGCTGTACTGTCGGACTTCGCCGATGACCGCGTCCGCAACGTCGGGACGCGAAACCAGTACGGCATCAAACTCGCTGCCATACTCCTGCATCAGCACCGGGAACCGGTCGAGCCACCGCACGCCGTAATAGACCTCGATACCCATCTCCTGCAGCATCGGAGTGTAGTGCGGATCGTTGTGGAGGTTTGCCGGCCAGAATTTCACCACGCAGCCTGCTTCGACGAGGCACCGCAGGAACGCGTACATGCTTCGCGAGCCCGCATCGCGGTCCGGCTGGGGGACGTAGTGGTCGACGACGAGCACCACGGGGCGCCCCCACGCGCGGTCGCGCGCGCGCAGCACGTTGGCGCCATTGGGATAGTGGGACTCGAGTTCCGAGCGCCACCTCTCAAGGAACTTGGCCTGGTTGACGACCTGGTAGGCCTTGACACCCTGTGCCGTGTCGGTGCCGTGGGAGACACCCTCATGGTGCACGACGACCGAAAACGGCGTGTAGTAGACCTCGAAGCCAAGCTCGCGGATGCGAAAAGCGAGATCGGAATCCTCACAGTATGCGGGCGCGTACCTCTCATCAAAACCACCGAGATCCCGCAGGAGAGGCGCTGGAATCATGATCGACGCGCCAGAGCAGTAGTCGACCCGACGCACGTAGTTGAATTCACTCGCGTCGGCGTCTTGAAGCCGGCCGTAGTTCCACGCCGAAGCGTCACGCCACATGATGCCGCCCGCTTCCTGCAGGCGACCGTCTGGATAGACGAGCTTCGAACCGACCATGCCGGCATCCGGATGCGTGGTGAACACCCGCATCAGCGCATCCAGCCAGCCGGGCGAGACCTCCGTGTCGTTATTGAGATAGCAGACATATCGACCCTTTACGAACTCGAGCGCCCGATTGCACGAGCGCACGAACCCGAGGTTTTCCGGGTTTTCGTAGTAGCGCAGCCCCGGGACGTCCCGCAGGCACTGCACCTCCGGATCACCTGAGCAGTCCTCGATCACTATGACCTCGAACGACGTGCCCCCCCCCATTCGCTGAAGTGAACGCAGACACATCGCGGTGTAGTCGAGCTTTCCGTAGGCCGGAATCACGACGGATACGTCGGGGCTCCGGACGCGTGGAAACGCAATGCCAGCAACGCGCGGATCGTGGCACGCGCGGTAGGCGCCGTCGCCAGGCGGCTCGAGCACCATCGGCGGGGGCATGGCGGGCGGTGGCAGGCGCGGGGGTGGCGGAATCTGCAGTTCCGCCGGGGTGCCACGAAGTGCTGCAAGGACACGCCGTATCGGCCCCGTCAGCCGCCAGGCGCGGGACGCGAGAATGCGCTCCAATGAACTGTGAAGCATGGACGCATAGTCCTGGTAGGCTCGCGCCTGCGCGTTGGCGAATTCGCCGGCGATACGCAAGTTGTGCGCCTCCGCGCGAGCGCTGACCAGCTCTCGCTCGCGACTCGCGAGGAGCGCCCGCTGCGACTCCAGTTCGCGCAGCGTCGCGTCCATAATCTTCTGCCGCACCTCCATATCCGCTTCTCTATGTGCGGCGAGTTGCAGGTGCGCTTCGAGCTCGCGCTGTGTCGTCTCCTGCATCTCGAGAACATCCTGGAGGCTGGCTGCCGCCGCCTGGCGTTGCTGGGCCAACGCCGCACCGATCGATGCAATCTGTTCAACGGCATCGGCCGCTTGGGCCTTCAGCCGATCGAAGTTCTCGAGGATGTCGCGGCTTCGCTCTTCAATCATGGATTCCTGCTCCAGTCTCTCGCCCAGAGTTCGACGCAACTGCTCGACTTCACGATCGAGCCCTTGGGCCCATACCACGGCCGCGTGGTGGTCGGAACTGGTCTTATCGTAGATTCGCCGCAGCTCGGCGATTTCCGCGTCAAGGGACTGGGCCCAGCGAACCGAAGCCTCGTGCTGCCCGACGAGCGCGGCGTACTGCTCCCGGGCGGCATCGACCTCGTTGCTCAACGCAACGGACCAACGCGTTCGCTCGTCGAGTTCGACCCGCGCGGCAGCCAACTCGGAGCGAGCCGCCAGGATTCCAGCTCGGGCCCGCGACAGCAGTTCGCACAGCGCGTCGATCAAAGGCGCGGTCGGAGCAAGCACCGTGTCGAATGCTTTGGCGGCCGATTCCATCGCCTCCGCCGCGCCCAGATCGACCGAGGCGAACGGCTTGGCGAACTCCTCGAGCTCGTCCTCGGCCGCGACTCGATGATGCCGCAGCTGCGGGGTAAGGAACGAGTCGATCTCCGCTGCACGCGCGTCGACGCCCTCGAAATCAATCGCGAGGGTGGAAGCGACAGCGGCCACCACCGAACGCCAGTCCTTGAGCAGAGCCTCATAACTCACGGCGACGCGGCGAACGCCGCGAGACGCAGCCTCCGCATCCAGCAGATGACGCACCCACAACAGCTGCCCCACGGCCGGGGGTAGCCCGTCCCTGTGAACGAGTGAACGCGCCACCTCTGCCCCGTTGCGGATGACCAGTAGCGCACGCGCCGCGATGCCCTTCTCCGCCAGCAGCTCGAACCAGAGCGGTGCCAGCCTGCAAAGTCGCGGATCCTTGACTGCCCACAGCGCCGCTCCCGAGAAATCACGGTCGACAAGCCGCGCCAAGGCGGCCCGCGCGTCACGCGCAGCGCGCCCCGACAGCCAGCCAGCAGGCAACTCGCGCGGGTCATCCCAGGCGCGGCCCAGCGATGCGAGCAAACGGTCGTGTATCCCGACGACCTCTTCGTGTTCCCAGAACCCGAGCGGGTTATCGCCCGCGGCACGCATGAGGCGCGACCCCAGTTCGACGCCCAGCAGGTTGAGCACCCGGGTAAGAGCCGAGGTGCCACTGCGGTGCATGCCAAGCACCAGGATCGCGACGGGAGCGCGGGCGCTCACGACACGGCCGACAGGTTGGGAAGGACGTCCAGATTGACGAATCCCGTTGCCACGCGCCCCGGTTCGGCCATCACCCTGAACATCGCCACATCCAGGTACCGGGCGACATATTCCTCGCCGGCACCTACCGATGCGAGTACGCCAGCGTTCAGAAAGTAGGTTCCTGGCGCGAGCATGCAGCGGAAACGAAACTGCACATGGAACGTTGTCCCTGCCTCCACGAAAGACACCGCTTCGAGTCGCGACGGCGCCGTTGCCGCTCCCGCGATGTCTATGCCCGTCAGCGAACGGATCATCATCCCGCAACGCACCGCGGCCAGCGCCGCTTGTGTCCGCACCGTATACGAGTAGACGTACTCGCGCCCTTCGGACAGCACATTGACACGACGCCCATCCAGAGTGGACAGGTGCGCGTCCTCGATTGTCGCTCCGCGTCCCGCATAGACGACGGTGCTCGCCGGCACGAGCCCGTCGACCCAGTGGGCGGGATCATCCACGTTCGAAGTATCGGGCAACGGTGGCGGCGGCGTAGGCGCGGCGTTGCTGACGCTGTCGATACGCCTGGACAATGCGCTTCCGTTGCGTATCTCCAAACGTATCGCCTCCACGCTATCCGGCGGTGCGTAGAGGAGCTTCTGGTAGAGCGAAACCACGCACTTCGGCACACCGGTTGTCAGCAACTCACCATGATCGAGCAGTACCGCGCGGTCACACAGGTCAACAACCGTCGCAGCGGAGTGCGACACGAACAGGACGGTAGCACCCGCGTCGCGAATGTCGTTTATCCGCGAAAAACACTTGCGCTGGAACGCCTCGTCGCCCACCGATAGTGCTTCGTCGACCACGAGAATCTCGGGGTCGACGTTGATCGCCACGGCAAATGCCAATCGAACGTACATGCCGCTCGAGTAGCTCTTGACCGGCTGCCGGATGAAATCACCGATGTCGGCGAACGCGGCGATCGCGTCGAACCGCCGGTCGATCTCATTTCGGGTCAGGCCGAGCACCGAGCCGTACAGATATACATTCTCCAGACCGGTGAACTCGGGATTGAAGCCGGTTCCCAGCTCGAGCAAGGCCGCGATCCGGCCATTGACCTCGACCCGGCCTTCCGTCGGCGTGAGCGTTCCACAGATCAGCTGCAGGAGTGTCGACTTCCCTGAGCCGTTGCGCCCCACGATACCGACCGTTTCCCCGCGGCTGATCTCGAGATCGATGCCACGGAGCGCTTGGAACTCGCGGTGCCAGCGTGCCTTGTGGCCAAATGGCAACGTTTGGAGCAGGCGGTGGATCGGCTTGTCGTAGATCGGGAAGACTTTCGACAACCCGTGGGCGCGGATCGCGACTTCAGAGGACATCCGCGAAGCCCCGTTGCGTGGCCCGGAACCAGGCGTGCCCTGTGATCATGACCACCAGCGCAACGACCATGTATACAGCCAGGCCGCTCCAGTCCGGCATCCGTTCCCAGAGCATCACCTCCCGGGCCTGGTCGATGATGAACGTGAGCGGATTGGCGAGAAGAATCCATCGGTACCGCTCCGGCACCGAGTCAAGCGGGATCATCGCGGACGAGAGGAACAGCAATGCCGTGGAAACTACGCCGGTAACCTGCGAAATGTCCCGGATATACACACCGAGCGATGCGAGAAACCAGGAAACACCCAGCGTGAGAGCGACGAGTGGAACGAGGATGACGGGAAGGAGGATCGTAGTCCAGGCGAACGCGCCGTCAAGTGCAAGGCGAAGCACGATGAAGATGAGCACATTGGTCATCGTGTGAAAGAGTGCGGACAGCACCATCGACCACGGCAGCATATCGAGCGGAAAGACGACTCGCTTGACGAAGGTCGGGTTTGACGTGATGAGCAGGGGCGAACGCGTCAAGCATTCGGCGAAGAAGCCATGCACGATCAGGCCGCTGAATATGACGATGGCGAAGCTCGCCTGCCCGCTCCCGACCTGTGGCCACCGCCCGCCCATCACGGAGCCGAACGCAAACGCATAGATGCACAGCAACAGAAAGGGACTGATCAAGGACCAGAACAGACCGAAGTTTGCGCCGCGATAACGCCCCAGAATATCGCGCCTCGCGAACTCCAACGTCAGGGACCGGTTGCTGGACAAGGCCAGAAACGGCCCGAGGATGCCTGCGGGTTTCAACGTGCTGTCTTCCGATTGTGCGCCGCCGGGTGTAGCTCGGTATCAGCCGAGGGCCGCGGCGACGTCCTTCTGCAAATCCGTGGCGTCCTCGACTCCCACGCTCAGCCGCACGAGATTGTCTGACAGTCCAAGCAGCGCACGCCGCTCCGGGGGAACGGACGCGTGGGTCATGATCGCCGGGTGGTTGACGAGGCTTTCGACGCCACCGAGCGATTCAGCCAACGTGAACAGCTCCGTGCGCTGACAGAAGCGCTTGGCGCCCTCAAGCCCGCCCCTCACCAAGATGCTGATCATGCCGCCAGGGCCCGCCATCTGGCGCTTCGCGAGATCGTACTGCGTGTGCGACCTGAGGCCTGGAAAGATCACACGCTCGATCGCCGGATGCGTCTCCAGCCATTCCGCGAGGACCTGCGCGTTTTCACAATGGGCCTTCATTCGCAGGTGCAGAGTCTTGAGTCCGCGCAGCGCGAGGAAACTGTCGAATGGCCCCTGCACCCCGCCGATCGCGTTCTGGAGGAAGGCCATCTTGTCCGCCAATTCCGCATCGTCGCCGACAACTACCAGGCCGCCGACCATATCGGAGTGCCCGTTGAGGTACTTCGTCGCCGAGTGCATGACGATGTGCGCGCCGAGCGCGAGCGGGCGCTGGATGATCGGCGAACAGAAGGTGTTGTCGACGACGACAATCAGGCCGCGCTTGCGGGCAAGCGAGGCGATCCGCTCGATGTCGACGAGCTTGAGCAGTGGGTTCGTGGGCGTCTCGATCCACACCATCCGCGTTCCCGGACGGATCGCCGCTTCGAACGCGGCCGGATCGGTCAGGTCGACCCAGGTGAAATCGAGGCCGGCGCTGCGACGGCGTACGCGCTCGAACAGGCGATAGGTACCCCCGTAGACGTCGTCCATCGCGATGACGTGGCTGCCGCTGTCCAGGAGTTCGAGGATGGTCGATGTCGCGGCCAGGCCGGAAGCGAAAGCAAACCCGCGGGTTCCACCTTCGAGCGCCGCGACGCAGCGCTCGTAGGCGAAACGGGTCGGATTATGGCTGCGCGAATACTCGAAACCCCGGTGTTCCCCAGGGCTGGCCTGCGCATAGGTTGATGTCGCGTAGATCGGCGTCATGACCGCGCCCGTGGTCGGGTCGGGCGACTGTCCGGCATGGATCGCGAGAGTTCCGGGACGCATCGGCATCGACGTCGGCAGCCTGGGAGGGGAAGCCATCATCATACCGAATAGGCCACTATCGCCGGCGTCAACGGCGCCCACCACCGGTCGCGCCCCTCTGACGCCGCCACCGCTGCTGCGATATACGCCTGCGCCAGCTGAACGGACCAGATACCGTGGTTCTCGCCTATGGTCCTTCCGCCGCTTGGCCAGCGAGTTCGGGCTTCAGCTTGGCGCGCGGCGCAAGGTATAGACCACGACAGGGGTACTCGATCAAGAGGAACGAGACGGTCGCGACTGCAAGTATCCCGGTGATCGCGATCATCAGGTCGCCCAGCCCGCCGATTATCCCAGCCGCTCGCAGGTATTCGAGCACAGGCATGTGCCACAGATAGGCGCTGAAGCTGATCACACCCAGGTACCGCATCGGCTTCCAAGCGAAAGGGGCGCTGAACCAGCGCGGCCCATACAGGACGGCGAGGAGGACGAGGGCCCAGCACACGCCGAAGTAGGTGAACCAGCGGTGATTCACGTCGATCTGGAACGGCCGCCCGGTGACCGCGGCCCACACCGAGGGTATGGTGAGCAACCACCCGAGCAGCCCGAGGATGCCAGCCGCGGCCCACAGCCGGGGTGCAGCTGCAAGCAGCTCGCCGTAGCGGTGTTTGACGTATGCGGCGATGGCCCCAAGCAAGAAGATGTTGACGTACCAGCGCAATTGGATGCTGTTGGTGGGCGCAGCCTGCTGCGGCCACGCCACGTACAGGCTGCCGAGCACTACGACGAACACGGCAACCTCGGCCCATAGCGGCCACCGCCGTGGCAGCATCCACGCAAGCATGATCACCACCAGCGGCAGCCAGAAGTAGAACTTAAACTCGACCGGAATGCTCCAGAACACGCTCTGGCCTTCCATGAGGGCGACATGCCGCCAGAACGTGCCGGTGTCGACCTGGTAGTGCCAACTCGTTACGCCTGCCATGGTGAGGGCCCAACTGAGGCCCAGCAGAAAAAGATAGAGCGGCCAGATCCGCAGGCTGCGGCGCCAAGCGAAGTTGCCCCAGATGCGGACATTCATTAGGCCGCCAAGCCCGCGATGCAGCAAAGCGTCGCCGAGCAGGAAGGCACTGAGGACGAAGAACAGGAACAGCCCGGGCTTGCCCGACCCTTTGAGGGCGGGCGTCATGAACCCGCCGTTCCCCAGGTGTGAACAGATGGTGATGATGAGTGCGAGGCCCCGAAGGCCGTCGAGGGCATCCAGGTGACTGTGTCGCTGTTCGGGATGGCCGAAGATCGCATCGACAAGCCACGGACGCCACCCGCGCCTGGAGTTCTCCACTGACACCGTCACCATCGCTCGCCCCTCCGGGAATTCACGCCATTCTCACGAAATCAAGCGCGGAAAAAAAGGAAGGCCCGCCGAAGCGGGCCCTCCCAAGTCACTGACCAAGCGCCGCGGCGATCAGTTGGTGTTCGGACGCACCATGACGTGGTTGCTGATCGCTCCCGAAGCCGGGTTGACGATCTGGTAGAGACCCTGGATGTCCGTGCTCGGAGCGTCAGCGGTCACGATGACCGTGGCACGAGGCGCACCGGCGGTGAAGCCCGTGATGACGGTGTTGAGCTCCACCACCTTGGTGCCATTCGCGGGGATCGTGCCCGTGAGCGTACCGGTGCTGAGCGTCGTACCGTCTTCCTTGAGCACCCGGATCGTGTAGGGACGGACCACCGAGCCGGTATTGGTCAACGCGATGCGCGAGACGTAGCCGGACGCCGGAACGTGGACCAGCGGAGCCTGGATCTGGGTCCCGTTGCGGTCGATCTCGCCAGCGTTGCTGACACTGCGCGCAGCGACCGTGTAGCCGAGCTGGTTCACCGGCACGAGGGCGGCGGTGAAGTTGGCCGTCGCGATCTCGGTGTTCAGGTCGTCGGTGTAGCCGAAGTCGCCCGAGTTGGCCGAGTTGCCGACGAACGTCACCACGGTCTTCCCGGCGTTGATCGAGCTCGCGCCGACGCCGTTCCACGTGACGTCGCCAGCAGCCGCGATCGCGCTGAAGGAACCAGTCAGAGTCACCGACGTGCTCGGCTGCAGCATGTCAGCCAGCGTGATCGCCAGACCGTCCTTGTCGAGCGGCGTCGAGGCAACCAGCCCGAAAGTCAACGAGCCGAACAGGTCGTCTTCCGGGCTGCCCGTGAACGCCGAGTAGGCCGGGTTGGCCAGCACGTCGGCAGTGGAGCGGCCGCCGTTCGTGGTGAACACGATCGAGTCGGCGAACGTGGCGAACGGACGCGAGCCCGTGCTGTAGATACGACCCGTGGCGCCGCCCGACTGCGCCTGCGACGGCTGGTCGTAGATCGAGAACTCGCAGTTCGTGCCGAGCTTGTTCGCGAAGGCGATGTCGGCGTCGACGTTCAGCTGAACCCCCGTGGTCGGGCCCGACACCGGGTTGGTAGCCGTGATCGAGAAGAAGAGGGCGTTCGTGCCCGCACCGTTGACCGCGCCCAGCGTGATGTCGGCCGAAGCCTCGCTGATCACCGGGTTGCTCATGGTCATGTTGGAGGAGCACTCCAGACGACCGTAACGGACTTCGCCGCCGCTGAAGTTGTAGCCGAGGTTGAACGCGATGTCGTCGTTCAGGTCCTGCGGGCTGGCATTGACCGTCGTGACGGTGAACGGCGCATTGATCTCGTTGGCATAGACGAGGGCCGGGCCACTCTGCAGGTTCACTGCAGCGGCGTTGCCCGACACCAGCAGACCGCCAATAGCTGCGACGAGCAGCTTCTTGTTCATGGACATTCTTCTTGGCTCTGTTCGCGTTGGGTAGTGACAATCTCAGCGGGTGATTCGGTCTCCCCGCAGATTGACTCCTGCGCCCGAGGGTTTCGGGCGGCAGGAGCCGGCAATGCGTGCACGTGAACTCAAGCGCTG
>JBMOOW010000165.1:0-41202 GCA_049323195.1 Pseudomonadota bacterium
CAGCGCCGCGAGGCCCTGCAGGACTGGCTGCATCACTACAACTGCCACCGCCCACACAGCGCGATTGGCAGCCGTGCGCCCATCAGCCGTTTGCCGCTCGGGCAAAACAACCTATTGAAGCTCCACACCTAGGCCGCCTTGCCGCGCAGCTTGGAGACGGCCTTCACCGCCAGCAGCACGACGATGCCCGCCGCGATGCCCACGGCGGCATCGAAGAGCTTGGTGAGCAGCCAGCCGCCGGGCATCTTGCCGATTGACTCGCTCGCGTGGTGGATGGCGTCCACGCCCTGGACCAGGATGTGGCCGCCCACCAGGAACATCGCCGCGGTGCCGGCGACCGACAGGAACTTCATCAGCATCGGCGCCAGCCGAAGGATGCCGCGCCCCACCGCCTGCGCGCCGGCGGAGGCGCGGCGGCTGAGCGCCAGGCCTGCGTCGTCGAGCTTCACGATGCCGCCCACCAGGCCGTAGACGCCCACCGTCATGATGAGGGCGATGGCGACCAGCGTGCCCACCTGGGTCGCGAAGGCCTGGCCGGCGGTCGCGCCCAGGCTGATGACGATGATCTCGGCCGAGAGGATGAAATCGGTGCGGATCGCGCCTTTGATCTTGTCCTTCTCGAACGCGACCATGTCGACACGCTCGTTCTTCAGCGCCTCGACCTGCGCGGCATGGTGCGCGGCATCCTCCGCGGCGCTGTGCAGGAACTTGTGCGCCAGCTTCTCCACGCCCTCGAAGCACAGGTAGGCGCCGCCGATCATCATCAGCGGCAGCACCAGGGGGATGTCCGTGCCGCGGCTTCGCAGCCAGCCCTCCAGCGCGCTGATGGCGAGCGCGGCGGGCACGAGGATGACCTTGTTGACCAGGGACCCCTTGGCGACGGCCCAGACCACGGGCAGTTCGCGGTCGGCATCGATGCCCTGCACCTGCTGCGCGTTGAGCGCGAGGTCATCGCCCAGCACGCCCGCCGTCTTCTTCGTCGCCACCTTGGTCATCACCGAGACGTCGTCGAGGATGGTCGCGATGTCGTCGATCAGGGCAAGCAGGCTGGAGGCGGGCATGGGATCCGGCGCTGGAAAAGGGGGCGGCAGTTTCGCATACGGACGTCACGGCACCGTCCGTGTGCCCTGGGCGTCAGGCCGGGGGCTTGAGCCAGTCCACGCGGGACGACGCGCCCGCCTCGCCGAGCAGGGCGACCAGCGCGCGCAGGCTTTCGCGCATCGCGAGGTCGAAGCGCCAGGGTGCGTTGAGCACCAGCAGGCCGCTGCCGTTCATGCGCAGCGGCGAGTCGTCCGCACGCACGAGCAGTTCCACCACCAGCACCGACCGGGCCGGCAGCGTCGAAAAACGCCGGTAGGCCGGCTGCAGCGCGCGGCGCTGCTTGATCGGGTACCAGAGCGCGAAGGTGCCCTGCGCCCAGCGCTCCAGGCCCTCGCGCAGGGCGCGGATGGCGTCGTCGTACTCGTCGAGCTGCTTCTCGAAGGGCGGATCGACCAGCACCAGCCCGCGCCCGAACCGCTCGCTGCCCGAGCGTGGCGGCAGCAGCGCTCGCATCCCGGAATAGCCGTCGCGCGCGTGCACGGCCACGCGTGGATCGTCAGCGAAGTTCGCCTTCAGCGCGGCGGCTTCCTCCGGCTGCAGCTCGCAGCAGGCGATGCGGTCCTGCGCGCGCAGCGCATGCGCCAGCAGCCAGGGCGAGCCGGGGTAGGCGTAGGCGCCGTGCCGGCGGCGGCAGTCGTCGACCGCCTGCACGTAGCGCAGCACCGGCGCGGGCAGCCCGCTGCCCTGGCCGTCGAGGCGCACGATGCCGCCCTCGGCCTCGCCGGTGCGCCGCGCGGACTCGTCGTCGATGCGGTAGAGCCCGCGTCCGGCATGGGTGTCCAGCGCGAAAACGGGCGACGGCTTGGCCGTCAGCGCGTCGCAGAGCGCGAGCAGCGCGACGTGCTTGAGGACGTCGGCATGGTTGCCGGCATGGAAGGCGTGGCGATAGCTCATGCCGGCAAGCCTACGCACTTCCCGTCGCGGGCTCGACTATCCTGCCGCGCAAGGAGGGGACGATGACGCGCATCCTGCTGGTGGAAGACGAGACGGCCATCGCCGGCACGGTGGAGTTCGCGCTGCGGGCCGACGGCTTCGACACCGCGCATGCGCTCACCGGGCAGCAGGCGCTGGCGCTGGCCCGGCAGGGCGGCTTCGACCTCGCCATCCTCGACGTGGGCCTGCCCGACATCGGCGGCTTCGCGCTGTGCCGCGAATTGCGGCGCCTGCGCGACATGCCCGTCATCTTCCTCACCGCGCGCGACGCCGAGGCCGACCGGGTGCTGGGCCTGGAGATCGGCGCCGACGACTACGTCGCCAAGCCCTTTTCGCCCCGTGAACTGGTCGCCCGCGTGCGTGCCGTGCTGCGGCGTGTGCAGCCCGCGGCACCGGTGCCGGGCTTCGTGCACGACGCCGAGGGCCACCGCATCCACTACCGTGGCCGCCTGCTCGACCTGACGCGCTACGAATACGGGCTGCTGGCCGCGCTGCTGCAGCGCCCGGGCGCCATCCTCTCGCGCGCGCAGCTCATGGACCGTGTCTGGGGCAACGATTCCGACAGCTCCGACCGCACCGTCGATACCCACGTGAAGACGCTGCGCGCCAAGCTCCGCGAGGTCGACCCCACCACCGACCCCATCCGCACCCGGCGAGGTCTCGGCTACTCGCTGCAGGCCGACTGACGTGCGCATCGGCCTGCGCATCTTCCTGGGCTATTTCGCGATCGTCGCGCTGGCCGGGCTGCTGCTCTCGCAGGTCTTCGTGGCGCAGGTCAAGCCCGGCGTGCGCCAGGCGATGGAGGACACGCTGGTCGACATGGCCAACGTGCTGGCCGAGCTCGCCGCCGACGATCTCATTGCCGGCCGCATCGACCGCGGCCGTTTCGCCGAGCGCGTGCGGGCGCTCGGCCGCCGCGACCTCGGCGCGCGCATCTGGGGCTTCCCCAAGCGGTCGGCGGGTTACCGGATCTACGTCACCGACGCGCGCGGCATCGTGATCTTCGACAGCGAGGGGCGCGACGTGGGCCGCGACTACTCGCGCTGGAACGACGTCCTGCTCACGCTGCAGGGCCGCTACGGCGCGCGCTCGAGCCCCGATCCCGACGCCCCCGGCTCCAGCGTGATGCACGTGGCCGCGCCGGTTCGCGATGCGGGTGGGCGCATCGTGGGAGTGCTCACGGTGGCCAAGCCCAACCGCCTGATCGACCCCTTCATCGAGCGCAGCCAGGGCGTGGTGCTGCGCTGGGGCGCGGTGCTGCTGGGCGTGGCGCTGGCGGTGGGCATGCTGGCCGCATGGTGGCTTTCGCGCG
Organism: Pseudomonadota bacterium; assembly: GCA_049323195.1. Taxonomy (GTDB): domain Bacteria; phylum Pseudomonadota; class Gammaproteobacteria; order Xanthomonadales; family Xanthomonadaceae; genus Cognatilysobacter. Next base: position 3,347 of record JBMOOW010000165.1, read on the forward strand.
AGCTGGCCAAGCTTCGCCGCTATGCGCAGGCGGTGACCGCGGGCGAACGCGCGCCCTTGCCGCGCACGGCCGGCGAGTTCGCCGATCTCGGGCGCGCGCTGGACACCATGCGCGACCGCCTCGAGGGCCGGCAGTACGTCGAACGCTACGTGCACGCGCTCACGCACGAGATGAAGAGTCCGCTCGCCGCGATCCGTGCCGGCGCCGAGCTGCTGGAGCAGCCGCTTCCGGCGGCCGACCATGCGCGCTTCGCCGGCGCCATCCGCGCGCAGACCGAGCGCCTGGCATCGATGATCGACCGCATGCTCGCCCTGGCCGCGGTGGAGCATCGCCGCCGCCTCGACGATCCGAGGCCGGTCGACCTGGCCGCCCTGCTGGACGTCGTGCAAGCGGACGTGCGCGAGCGGCTCGCCGCCCGCGCGCAGCGCCTCGACGTGGAGGCGCCGGCCGGCGTGGCGGTGAGGGGCGACGCGTTCCTGTTGCGGCAGGCGCTGGTGAACCTGGTCGAGAACGCCTCGGACTTCTCGCCACCGGGTGGGGTGATCGAGGTCGACGCCCGTGCCGCCGGGGGGCGCGTGGCCCTGCGCGTGCGCGACCGCGGCGCCGGCGTGCCGGACTTCGCGCGCGATCGCGTCTTCGAGCGGTTCTATTCGTTGCCACGGCCCGACGGTTCCAGCCGCAGCAGCGGCCTGGGCCTGAGTTTCGTCGCGGAGGTCGCCGACCTGCACGGCGGATCGGCGCGGCTGCAGGATCGCGAAGGCGGCGGCACCGATGCGGTGATCGAGCTGCCCGCCTGACCGGCCCCGCGCACCGCGGCGCACTTCACCGTCGCCTCACCGAGCCGCCATCGCCCCCGCACGCGTCGGGGCCACGCTGCCGCGACCCAGACCAGGCGGACGGACATGCGGATCGGATTGAAGATGGCGATGGTGGTGGCGCTCACGCTGGCCATCCTGATACCCCTCTCGCTCGTGCGCGAAGTGATCGCCGAGCGACAGGCCTGGCGCGCGCAGGCGGTGGCCGATGTCGAGCGCGCCTTCGCCGGCCCGCAGGTCGTGGCCGGCCCCGTGCTCACGGTGCCGTACTCGGAGATGGTGGAGGTCGAGGAGGCCGATCGCGCGGGCTTGCCCGTCAAGGTGCGCCGCCGCGTGCAGCGGCAGTGGACCTTCTTCCCGGCCAGTCTCGACGTCTACGGCCCGCTGGCGCCCACTACGCGGCGCCGAGGCATCCACGAGGTGCACCTGTACGTATGGAACGGCAGCGTGCGCGGGAGCTTCGACGTCCTCATCCCGCCGGCACCCGCGGGCGCCGGGCGCGTGGTCGGCGAGCCGTGGCTTGGCTGGTCCATCGCCGACGTGCGCGGCATCCGCGGAACGCCCCGCCTCACGGTCGACGGCCGCGAGCTGGAACCGCGCGAGGGGCAGGGCGCGCGCGAGGGCAGCGGCCTGCACGTGCGGCTGCCCGCGCCTGCGCCGGGCGCGAGGTGGCGGCTGGACACGCGCCTGCAGATCGAGCTGGGCGGCGCGGAATCGCTCGCGGTGGTGCCCCTCGGCAAGCGCAACCGCGTGGCGCTGACCTCGAGCTGGCCCCATCCGAGCTTCCAGGGCATCTCGCCCTGGCGCAGCAGCGTCGCCGGCCGCGGCTTCGAAGCGGAGTGGCGCGTGGCATCTGTGGCGACCGACGTGCAGCGCCAGCTGTCGGCCGGCCGCAGCCCGCTCCCGCTGACCCCGTCGCGTTCGGCGCGGGTGGAAGCGGCCGCCGCCGGTGGAGTGGACGCGCTGGGCGTGGTGCTCGCCGATCCGGTCGACACTTACACGCAGGCCGACCGTGCAACCAAATACGGCCTGCTGTTTGTGCTTCTCACCTTCGTGGGCTTCTTCATGTTCGAGGTGATCCGCGCGCTGCCGATCCACCCGATCCAGTACGCGCTGGTGGGGCTGGCGCTCGCCATCTTCTTCCTGCTGCTGGTCAGCCTCAGCGAGCACCTGCGCTTCGGTGTCGCCTATCTCCTCGCGGGTGCCGCCTGCGTGGGACTGATCGGGTTCTACGTGAGTGCGGTGCTGCGCAGCGCGGCACGGGGTGCGGGCTTCGCCACGATGCTCGCGCTGCTGTATGCCGCGCTCTACGGCCTTCTGGTGTCGGAAGACAACGCCCTGGTGCTCGGCTCCGGCCTGCTGTTCCTGGTGCTGGCCACGATCATGACGGTGACCCGCAGGCTCGACTGGTACCGCGCCGGCGCGCAGTTCGGCGTGTCGAAGTCGTGATTCCTCTTCCCGACGATGAACACGGATCCATGGGGAGGCTGGCCGTCACGCGGCGCCGGCCATCGCAGCGGGCACCGGGCCAGCCCGCCCTTCATCCGTGTCTATCCGTGTTCATCCGTGGCGAAGAACCGGGCTGCGTCCCGGCAGAAGCCCCGGCTCACTCCGCCGCCACTGCCAGCGTGATCCCCAGCGCCTGCTGGTAGGCGGGTTCGCCACCGAGGTCGGCCTTGAGCAGGGGCCGGCCCTCGAACCACCGGGCCGACAGCGTCAGCGTGAGCGAGTCGCCGCGCGCACGCGCGGCGAGCTGCGGGATCGGTTCGCCCGCATGCCCGCGATGGAGCACCACGGCGAGCCGGAGCAGCGAAGCGAGGCGGCGGGCGGACGGCAGCAGGCGCTCGGGAAGCGCGTCGAAGGCGGACTTCGGGATGCGGCGTCGATGGGTGCGGACCAGTGCGGCAAGGAAGCGCTGCTGTTGCTGCGAGAAGCCGGCGATGTCCGAATGCTCGATCACGTAGGCGCCGTGCACGTGGTACTGGCTGTGGGCGATGGCCAGGCCGAGTTCGTGCAGCTTCGCCGCGCGACGAAGCATCAGGCGGTCGTCCTCGTCGAGCGACCAGCTCGCGGCGACCTGGTCGAACAGGCGGAGCGCGGTTTCCTCCACGCGCGCGGCCTGGGCGCGGTCGATGCCGTAACGCTCGATCAGCGCGGTCACGGAGGCATCGCGCGGGTCGTCGCTGCCGCCGCGGCCGAGCATGTCGTACAGCACGCCCTCGCGCATCGCGGCCTTGCTCACGGCCAGCCGTTCCAGCCCCAGTGCCTCGAACGCCGCTTCCAGCACGAGCAGGCCGCCGGCGATGATCGGGCGCCGCTCCTCGGACAGGCCGGGCAGGTCGATGGCGTCGATGCGCGGGGCGGCGAGCAGGCGGTCGCGCACCTTCGGCAGCGCCTCGGCGGTGATCGCGCCCTTGGTGAGCTGCATGGCGGCGCAGACTTCGCCGATCGCCTTGGCCGTGCCCGAAGAGCCGAGCGCCTCGTTCCACCCCAGCGAGCGGTAGGTCGCGGCGAACTGCTGGAATTCGGCACTGACTTCCGCGACCGCCGCCTTCCAGCGCTTGCGGCCGAGTTCGCCGTCGGAGAAGAAGCGCCGCGTGGTCGCGATGGCGCCCACCTGCACGCTCTCGCGCTCGATCGCCTCGAAGCCGCTGCCGATGATGAACTCGGTCGAGCCGCCGCCGATGTCGATGACCAGGCGAAGATGCCCAGGCTTGGGCGGCTGCTCGTGGGCGACGCCCAGGTAGATCAGGCGTGCCTCCTCGCGGCCGGACACCACCTCGATGGGGTGGCCGAGCGCGCTCTCGGCGGGCATCAGGAATCCCTGCGGCATCGCCAGGCGCCGCACCGTGTTGGTCGCGATCGCGCGCACGCGCTGGGGCGGGATGTCGCGCAGGCGCTGGCCGAAACGTGCCAGGCACTCCAGCGCGCGGTCGCGCACCGTGGCGTCCAGCCCGCCCCTGGCATCCAGGCCCTCGGCCAGCCGCACCGTTTCCTTGATGCGGTCGACGATGCGCAACTGGCCCAGCACGTAGCTGGCGACCACCATGTGGAAGCTGTTGGAGCCGATGTCGACCGCCGCGAGCAGGTCGCCGTCGCGCAGCGGCAGCCGTGCGGTGTGCAGCAGGCCGTTCATCCGCAGATCCTGCTCAGCAGGCGTGCCTGGGCCGAATGGGGCGTCTCGCCCTCGGCCGGCCGAAGCCGCGTGTAGGTGCCGTCGGCATCGAGCTCCCAGGCGTTGCAGTTGTCCGCCAGGTAGTTGTCCAGCGCCTCGCCCTGGATGCGTGCGGCCACGCGCGGGTCGAGGATCACGAAGCCGGTTTCCACGCGCCGGAGCAGGTTGCGCTCCAGCCAGTCGGCGCTGCCGCAGAGCAGCTCGGGCTCGCCGCCGTTGGCGAACCAGTACACGCGCGAATGCTCCAGGAAGCGCCCGACGATCGAACGCACGCGGATGTTCTCCGACACGCCCGGCACGCCCGGGCGCAGCGAGCAGGCCCCGCGGACGATCAGGTCGATGCTCACGCCCGCCTGCGAAGCGCGGTAGAGGGCGCGGATCACCTGCGGCTCGTTGAGCGCATTCATCTTGGCCACGATGCGCGCCGGCAGGCCCGCCTTCGCGTTCCGCGCCTCGCGCTCGATGCGCATCAGCATCCCGCTGTGCAGCGTGAACGGCGCCTGCAGCATGCGCTTGAGTTCCAGCGACGGGGCCAGGCCGGAGATCTGCTGGAAGATCAGGTGCACGTCGTGGCCGATGTCGGCGTCGGCGGTGAGCAGGCCGATGTCGGTATAGGCGCGCGCGGTACCGGAGTGGTAGTTGCCCGTGCCCAGGTGCACGTAGCGACGCAGCTTCGTGCCTTCGCGCCGCACGATCAGCAGCATCTTGGCGTGCGTCTTGTAGCCCACCACGCCGTAGACCACCTGCACGCCGGCGGCCTGCAGGCGGTCGGCAAGGCCCAGGTTGGCCTCCTCGTCGAAGCGTGCGCGCAGCTCCACCACCACCGTCACGTCCTTGCCGTTGCGCGCGGCCTGGATCAGGTGCTCGACGATGGGCGAGTCCTTGCCGGCGCGGTAGAGCGTCTGCTTGATCGCCAGCACGTGCGGGTCTTCCGACGCCTGGCGCAGCAGTTCCAGCACCGGGGTGAACGAATCGAAGGGGTGGTGCAGCACCATGTCGTGCGACCCCACCGTGTCGAACATCGCATCGACGCCGGAGGGAATGCGCGGCGTGAACGGCGGGAACTTGAGGTCCGGGCGGCGGACGAGGTCGTAGACCTGGATGACGCGGTTGAGGTTGACCGGCCCGTTGATCCGGTAGACCGCGTTCTCGCCCAGCTCGAAGTTCTCCAGCAGCATCGCGACGATCCCGGGCGGGCACTGCTCGGCGATCTCCAGCCGCACGGCGCGCATGTAGCCGCGGCCGAGGAGCTCGTCCTTCAGTGCCAGCGCGAGGTTCTCGACCTCCTCCTCGTCGACCAGCAGCTCCGAGTTGCGCGTGACCCGGAACTGGTACGCGCCCTTGACCGTCATGCCCGGGAAGAGCTCGTCGACGAAGGCCGAAAGCACCGCCGAGAGGAACACGAAGTCGCTCGGCCCGCCCGACACCTGTTCCGGCAGCTGGATGATGCGCGGCAGCGAGCGCGGCGCGCGCACGATGGCCAGGTGGCCGGCACGGCCGAAAGCGTCGATGCCCTCCAGCATCACCACGATGTTGAGCGACTTGTTGAGGATCTTCGGGAACGGATGCGCGGGATCGAGCCCGAGCGGCGAAAGCACCGGCAGGATCTCGTCGCGGAAATGGCCACGCAGCCAGTCGGTCTGCGTCGGCGTCCAGGCATCGCGATGCAGCACGCGGACGCCCGCGTCCGAGAGTGCCGGGCGCAGCACCTCGTTCCAGCACTGGTACTGCTGCGCGACGAGATCGGCGGCGCGGTCGTGGATGCGCGCGAGCGTGGCCGCGGGCACCAGGCCATCCGGTCCGGCCGCCAGGCCCAGTTCCTGCGCGTGCTGGAGGGTGCCTGCGCGGATCTCGAAGAACTCGTCCAGGTTGGTGCAGCTGATGCACAGGTAGCGCAGGCGCTCCAGCAACGGCACGCCCTCGTCCTGCGCCTGCGCCAGCACGCGGAAGTTGAAGTCCAGGTGCGAGAGCTCGCGATTGAAGTAGAGCGCGGGGTCGCGCAGCAGGTCGTCGTCGACCTCGGCAGAAGTCATGCGGTGTGCTCCACGGGCCGGCGCGCACGCACGCGCGCGGCGGTGAAATGACAGGAGAAGGTGCTGCCCACGCCCACTTCGCTGGCGATGTCCAGCCGCGCCTGGTGCAGGTTGAGCACGTGCTTGACGATGGAAAGCCCGAGCCCGGTGCCGCCGCTCTCGCGCGAGCGGCTGTTGGACACGCGGTAGAAGCGTTCGGTGATGCGGGGCAGGTGCGATGCCGGGATTCCGTAGCCCGTGTCCGTGACCGACAGTGCCGCGCCCATGCGCCCGTCCGGATCGGCTTCCGGCCGCAGCGCGATCAGCACGCTGCCGCCCTCGGGCGTGTAGCGCACCGCATTGGCGACGAGGTTGGAGAACGCACTGTGCAGTTCCGGTGGCGAGCCGAAAAGATCCACGCTCGCCGCGTCCTCGACGCGGATCTCGTGCCGGCCCTGGCTCAGCGCCTGCGCCTCGCGCCGCAGCGCGGCCAGCATGCCCGCCATCGGCACGGTCTCCTCGCTGGGCAGCTCCTCGCGCGACTCCAGGCGCGACAGCATCAGCAGGTCTTCGACCAGCTGCGTCATCCGCTGCGACTGCCGCTGCATCTCCGCGATCATCGGCGCCCACTCGGGCTGGTCCGCGGGGTCGAGCATGTCGAGGTAGCCGTGCAGCACGGTGAGCGGCGTGCGCAATTCATGGGAGACGTTGGCCACGAAGTCGCGGCGCATCTGCTCCAGTGCAAGCAGGCGGCTGACGTCGCGCGCGACGAGCAGCCAGAGGTCGTCGGAATAGGGCAGCAGGCGCAGGCTGAGCGTGGACCCAGGCTGCAGCGGCGAAGCGACTTCCAGCGGCTCGGCATTGCGGCCGCGCGCCAGCCAGTTGGCCAGCGGCAGCGGTTGCAGGCGCTCGACCACGGGCGCCGTCACGTCGCGCGGATACCGCAGGCCCAGCAGCGTCGTGCCCGCCTCGTTGAACCAGACGATGCGCTGGGTCAGGCGGTCCACGACGATGATCGCGTCGGGCAGCACCGTGGCGGCGGCGCGATAGGCACGCAGCATTTCGACCAGCCGCCGGCGGCGGCGCCGCGCGCTCGCCTGCCGGCGCTGCAGCAGGCGGTCCGCCTCGGCCCAGGCGCCGCCGGCATCGTCGGCGACGAGCTGGCGCTGGGAGCGCAGCCGCAGGAGCAGCCGGCGAAGGTTCCAGGCCTGCCACGCGAGCGCTGCGATCGCGCCGGCCGCCAAGCCTGCCCACGGCTCGCCCAATGCGACCCCGAGCAGGGCGCCGGCGGCCAGCAGCAGGCCGAGATGGCCGAGCGTGCGCCACCAGGCGCGTTCGGAGACGAGGGGCATGGCGGCAGTGTAGGGCGGCCGCCGGCGACGCCGCGAGGGCAGCGCCACCTCAGGCTTCGGGCGCGGCCGAGAACCGGTAGCCCGCTCCGCGCACCGTCTGCACCATGCCGTCGAGCCCGTGCGGCTCCAGCGTCTTGCGCAGGCGGCGGATGTGGACGTCGATGGTGCGCTCCTCGACGTAGACGCTGCCGCCCCAGACGTGGTCGAGCAGCTGCGAGCGCGAATACACGCGGTCGGGATGCGTCATGAAAAAGTGCAGGAGGCGGTACTCCGTCGGGCCGATCTGCACGGCCTGCTCGCCGCCGGCCCCGCGCGCGAGCACTCGGTGCGCCGCGCCGTCGATGCGCAGATCGCCCACCGTGATGCTGCCGTTCTCGTCGTCCTCGCGGGTGCGGCGCAGGACGGCACGGATGCGGGCCAGCAGCTCGCGTGCCGAGAACGGCTTGACCACGTAATCGTCGACGCCGGCCTCCAGGCCGCCCACGCGATCGTTCTCCTCGCCGCGGGCGGTCAGCATGATGATCGGGACCTCGCGCGTGAGCTGCTCGCGGCGCCAGCGGCGGGCAAGTTCCAGGCCGCTGGTGCCGGGCAGCATCCAGTCGAGCAGGATGAGGTCCGGGACGCGGTCGGCGATGGCCTCCTGCGCCTGGCGGGCGTCGCCCGCGTGCACCGGGTCGAACTCGCCCTTGCGCAAGGCGAAGGCCACCATGTCGCGGATGGCGGGCTCGTCCTCGACGATCAGGATGCGCTTGTGCACGCGGTCACCAGGGGCGGATTGCCGGACGCGGTCAATAGACTACGGTTTGGTGACAGGGCGATGACAGCGCCGGGCCGTACGCGGGTGCACTGCCGCGCCGTGGCGGGGCACGCGCCGCCGGGCGGCGCGGTTTCGCGGCGGGGCGCGCTTCAGTGGCGCTTGGCGTCCTCGTCGCGGATGCCCTGGCGCCGCAGCTCCAGCACCGTGGGCGTGATCGCGGCGATGCGCGCCTCGACGCGGGCGCGGGCGTAGTAGTCCAGGTCCTCGCGCTTCTTGAGGTTGTTGAGCTGCACCAGCGCCAGCTCCGGGCGGCCGCCGAGGTAGGCCGCCTCGGCATGGGCCTCGCCCGCGCGCACCAGGTCGCCGGCGACTTCGCTGGCCCGCGCGAAGGTGCGCTGGAACACGGCATCGTCGCCCGCGCCCGCCATCAGGGGGCGCAGCACGGCCTGGGCCCGCCGGCCCGCCGTGGCGTTGCCGCGCTCGGCAAGGGCACGGGCGTAGGTCAGGGCCACCGGGCGGCTGGTCGGGGTCTTGCGCAGGAGCGCCTCGAAGCGCGCATCGGCGGCGCCATGGTCGCCCGCCCGCGCCTCGGCCTCGGCCAGCGTCAGCTCGATCCATGCATCGCCCGGCCGTTGGCCTGCCAGCGCCGCCAGTGCGGGCAGCGCGCGGCGGGCCTGCCCGGCCTGCAGCTGCGCCACCGCCATGCCGTAGCGTTCGGCCGCGGTCAGGCTGCGCGCGCGGGCCAGCGCCTCGTACTCGCGGATCGCCTCCGCCGGCGTAGGTGCGCTGAGCACGCGCAGGCGCTCGCGGGCGAGCTCGAACACGCCGGTACGGCCGTTGGCCAGGCGGGTCGAGATGTCGATGCCGCCCGGGAGCAGCGGGTTGTCGCTGCGCAGGTCGGTGGTGAAGGAAGGCCCCGCCGCACGCACGCGCTCGATGCGCTCCTTCGCCTCGGTGATGCGCGTGGTGGTCATCGGGTGCGTGCGCAGGTAGTCGGGCGTCTCGCCGTACAGGCTGGCCGCATTGGTGCGCGAGCGCGCGTGCATCTTCGCGAAGAAGTCGGCCATGCCGGCCGGGTCGAAGCCCGCGCGCGCGAGTGCCTGGATGCCCAGGCGGTCGGCCTCCGACTCGTTCGAACGCGTGTAGTCGATCTGGCGCTGCTGCGCGAGCCCCATCGCGCCCACGATGGCCGCCTGCGCCGCGTCGTCGGCCGAGTTGCCGCCCGAGGCGTTGGCGACCGCCACGGCCCCCAGCATGGCCAGGAGGATCGGCAACTGGTCGCGCTGCGCACGTTCGACGCCGCGCAGCACGTGCTCCTGCGTCACGTGCGCGACCTCGTGCGCGAGCACGCCGGCCACCTCGTCCTCGCGCTCGGCCGCCAGCACCAGGCCCGAGTTCACGCCCACGTACCCGCCCAGCGTGGCGAAGGCGTTGATCTCGCGCTGGCGCATCATGAAGAAGGTGTAGCCGCGCCGCGGATCGTCGCTGGCGCCGGCGATCCGCTGGCCGAGGGTGTCCAGCCAGCTGTCGACCAGCGGATCCTCGAGCAGGTAGTCGTAGTGGCGCAGCTGCGCGAGCAGCATGGCGCCGTACTCGGCCTCCTTGGCCGGCGTGATGAGTTCGCCGGCCGAGGAGCCGATATCGGGCAGGCGATTGTCCTGCGCAAGGGCGAGGCCCGTGGAGCAGGCGAGGGCGGCGGCGGTGAGGACGATGCGGAGCAAGGCGGAACCTCGTGAGTGGCCGCGGCGGCCCGGCGAGCATGACGCGGGGCGGCCGCCGCGGCGTGAACCGGCGGTTAAACCGCTTGGACCGCGCGGATGCCGCAGTGTTCCGCGACCAGGGGTGGAAAACGCTCCGGGCGGCCGCCATAGTCGGTGGATTCCCGACGGAGACCCGCGTTGAGCACGCCCGCGAACATCGTCATCTACACCACCGCCGTCTGTCCCTACTGCGTGGCGGCCAAGAACTTCCTGCAGAGCAAGGGCCAGACCTGGTCCGAGGTGCGCGTGGACCTCGAACCCGAGCTGCGCAGGAAGATGACCGAGATCACCGGCCGCACCAGCGTGCCGCAGATCTTCATCAATGGCACCCATGTCGGTGGCTACGACGACATGATCGCCCTGCATCGCGCGGGCGGGCTCGATCCGTTGCTGCAGGGCCAGGCGCCGGGCTGAGGCGCCGCCGCCTGCCGTCCGGCCCGGAAGCGGCCGGCGGGGCTCCGGGCTGAAACCGTCGCGCCACTGACGGCCGCCCCTACCAGCTACGAGACGATATGAGCATCCAGAACGAAAAGGACCGCGTCGCCGAGTTCACCGCCTTCCGCAAGCGGATGAACGAGCGCATCCTCGCCGAGCCCAACCAGGTCGTGCGCCGTTTCTTCGCGCTCGACACCCAGACCTACCAGGCCGGTGCGCTCGACGTGAAGACCAAGGAGCTGCTCGGCCTGGTCGCCTCGATGGTCCTGCGCTGCGACGATTGCATCAGCTACCACGTGGCGCAGTGCAAGGAAGCCGGGGTCAACCGCGCCGAGATGTTCGAGGCCTTCTCCGTGGGGCTGGTGGTGGGCGGCTCCATCGTCATTCCGCACCTGCGTCGCGCGGTCGACTTCCTCGACCGCCTCGAGGCCGGCGAAGCGGCCGTGCCCGCGGGCCACGACCACGGCTGAAGCGGCCGTATCTCCCTCCGCGACCATCGTCCAGGGGCGGCCTCGTCGCCCTTCCGGCATAATGCGCGGCTGTTCATCGGGCGCCGTACGGTTGGTCGGCGCCCCTTCTGTCGGAAATTTCCCATGACGCAAACCATCACGGTCATCCGCGGCGACGGCATCGGCCCGGAGATCATGGACGCCACGCTGCACGTCCTCGATTCCATGAATCTCGGCCTCTCCTACGAGTTCGCCGACGCCGGCATCGTCGCGCTGGAAAAGCACGGCGAGCTGCTTCCGGCGGCCACGATGGAGTCGATCCGCCGCACGCGCATCGCCCTCAAGAGCCCGCTGACCACGCCGGTCGGCGAGGGCTTCTCCTCGATCAACGTCGAGCTGCGCAAGCGCTTCGACCTGTACGCCAACGTGCGCCCCGCCAAGTCGTTCCCGAACACGAAGTCGCGCTTCGCCTCGGGTGTGGACCTGGTCACCGTCCGCGAGAACACCGAAGGCGCGTACATCGGCGAAGGGCAGTCGGTGTCGGAGGACGGCGAGACCGCGGTCCTCACGCAGAAGGTCACGCGCCGCGGCTCCGAGCGCATCGTGCGCTACGCCTTCGAACTGGCGCGCCGTACCGGCCGCAAGAAGGTGACCGTCGTCCACAAGGCCAACATCCTGAAGTCGACGTCGGGCCTGTTCCTCAAGACCGCGCGCCTCGTCGCGCAGGAATACCCCGACATCGAGTGCAACGAGATGATCGTGGACAACTGCTGCATGCAGCTGGTCATGAGGCCCGAGCAGTTCGACGTCATCGTGACGACCAACCTGTTCGGCGACATCATCTCCGACCTCTGCGCCGGCCTGGTGGGCGGCCTGGGCCTGGCGCCGGGCGCGAACATCGGCACCGACGCGGCGATCTTCGAGGCCGTCCACGGCACCGCGCCCGACATCGCCGGCCAGGGCAAGGCCAATCCATGCGCGCTGCTCCTGGCCGCGGCCCAGATGCTGGACCACCTGGGCAAGTGCGAGGAAGCCGAGCGCCTGCGCCGCGCCATCGTGCAAACGCTGGAGGAGAAGGACTCGCTGACGCCCGACCTCGGCGGTACCGGCAACACGATGTCGTTCGCGCAGGCCATCGCGCGCCGCGTCTGACCGCCCGCATCCCGGCATGGAAAAGGCCGCCCTCGGGCGGCCTTTTTTGTTCCCGCGGCGACCTTCAGTCGCGCGACTGCAGCTTCGACAGCAGGCGCAGGATCTCGAGGTACAGCCACACGAGGGTGACCAGCAGGCCGAAGGCCGCGTACCACTCCATGTACTTCGGCGCGCGGGCCTCGACGCCCTGCTCGATGAAGTCGAAGTCCAGCACGAGGTTCAGCGCGGCCACCACCACCACCGCCAGCGAGAACAGGATCCCGACCGTGCCGCTTTCGTGGATGAAGCCCATGCCCTCGAAGCCGAACAGGCGCATGCCCATGTTCACGAGGTACAGCAGGGCGATCGCGCCGGTGGCCGCGAACACGCCCAGCTTGAAGTTCTCGGTCGCGCGGATCAGGCCGCTGCGGTAGGCCAGCAGCAGGGCGCCCAGCGTGCCGAAGGTCAGCGCCACGGCCTGCATCACGATGCCCGGAAAGCGCGCTTCGAACGAGGCCGACACGCCGCCGATGAACAGGCCTTCCAGCAGGGCGTAGAGCGGTGCGGTGACCGGGGACCAGGCCTTCTTGAAGATGGTCACCAGCGCGACCACCAGGCCGCCGATCGCGCCGCCCAGGGCCAGCGCGCCCACGGTCGCCGAACCCGGGTTAGCGAAGTACAGGCTCCACGGGTAGAGCGCGGCCGCCAGCGTCAGCACCAGCAGGAAGGCGGTCTTGTTGACGGCGCCGTTCAGCGTCATCACGCCGTGCTCGGCGCGCACGACGGTGCCTTCGCTGAGGTCGAGGAAGGTGGAATCCTTGAGGGCGGGGTTGCCGCTGCGCATGGGACGGGTCCTGATCGTTTGCGAAGCGGCGAGCATAGCCGCCGCGCCGCGGCGCGTCCGCATTGACACCCGTCGCCCGGCGCCCGAGAATGGCGGGCCTTTCGCAGCGCTGGCGCGCGACGGAAGTCACCGGCCGGGGCATAGCGCAGTCTGGTAGCGCATCTGGTTTGGGACCAGAGGGTCGGGGGTTCGAATCCCTCTGCCCCGACCACCCGTCTCCGGCCTGCTCACGGTTCCGCTTCGGACACGCGCCCGTAGCTCAACCGGATAGAGCACCGGCCTTCTAAGCCGGTGGTTGCAGGTTCGAGTCCTGCCGGGCGCGCCACGCAAGGTTAGACTGGAGGCGCCGGCGGTGATGAACGCGCCGCCGCGCTGCGGTATCGATACACCGGCGTGCTGTTGCTTTCCGACAGCCGCCACGAAACACAAGCTTTACGGTGGCTGTAGCTCAGTTGGTTAGAGTACTGGATTGTGATTCCAGTTGTCGGGGGTTCGAGTCCCCTCAGCCACCCCAATTCACTGTCGCGCGCTTGTTCCGGGGGCGATAGCTGTTACTATACGCAGCACGGGCCGTTAGCTCAGTTGGTAGAGCAGTTGACTCTTAATCAATAGGTCCAAGGTTCGAATCCTTGACGGCCCACCAATTCGAAAGCACCCGGTTCGCCGGGTGCTTTTTTGTGTGAGCGGTCGAAGCGGCCGCAGGCGAAAGTGGCGGAACTGGTAGACGCACTGGATTTAGGTTCCAGCGGGTAACCCCGTCCGGGTTCGAGTCCCGGCTTTCGCACCACGCAAGGTGGTTTCTGCACTCGCCGCGGGGTCCTGCGGCGTCGTCACGCCCGCGGCGCCGGCCCAGGCATCGACTGCCGGCGCCGCACCTGCGCAGCCCCTGGCAGCCCGCTCAACGGCTCGACCGCATGCGCCCCAGCGACGGCCCGCTGTTGGGCTGGTGCCCGCAGCGGGTGCCCGTCCCGGCCTCGCCGATCCGCGGCCTGCATGCCAGCTGGCGCCCCACGGCCGTATCCGCCAAACTATCGCGTTCCATTAACGTGGCGGCGCCCAGCGGCGGTCCGTCCCGAACCGTCAGCCAGATACGTCCCGCGGCAAGGCCGCGGTCGCAGGAGTGGATATGCAAGTTTCGGTCGAATCCGTCGGCAACCTCGAGCGCCGCATGACCCTGAGCCTCCCGGCCGAGCAGCTGGAGACGGCGGTCGCCGAGCGCCTGCGCGAGATCGCGCGCGGCGCCAAGCTCAAGGGCTTCCGCCCGGGCAAGGTGCCGGCCAAGGTCATCGAGCAGCGCTACGGCCAGCAGGTCCGCTCCGAGATCCTGGACCGCATGCTCGGCGACGGCTTCCGCAACGCCATCCGCGAGAACGACCTGCAGATCGCCGGCAGCCCGCGCATCCAGCCCACCCAGGGCGACGACGGCCAGATCGCCTTCGTGGCTGACTTCGAGGTGGTGCCGGACTTCGGCGACATCGACGTCTCGAAGCTGAAGGTGGTGCGCCACACCGCCGAGGTGACCGACGCCGACATCGACACGATGATCGCGAACCTGCGCCTGCAGCGTCGCAGCTGGCAGGCGGTCGACCGCGGCGTCGAGAAGGGCGACATGGCCGAGTTCGAGACCTGGTCGCAGGCCGGTGACACCCGCGTGCCCGCCGAGGGCGTGGAGCGCGGTGCCGACGTGATCGGCTCGGGCATGATGCTCGAGGCCATCGAGCAGGCCCTGCTCGGCATGAAGGCCGGCGAGAGCAAGCAGTTCGACGCCGAGTTCCCGGCCGACTGGCGCGTGGCCGAGTACGCCGGCAAGACCGTGCAGGTCAACATCACCGTGACGCGCGTGGCGCAGCCGGTGGACCCTGAGGTCGATGCCGACTTCATCCGCAGCTTCGGCGTGAAGAGCGGCGAGATGGAGCAGTTCCGCGCCGAGATCCGCAGCAACCTCGAGCGCGAGCTCAAGGGCGCGCTCATGAACCGCCTGCGCCGCGAGGTGGGCGAGCAGCTGGTGGCCGCCTACCAGCACGTCGAGCTGCCTTCCAGGCTGGTCGAGAACGAGGCGCGCTCGATGGCGCTGCAGGCGCTGGAGAACAGCCGCCGCCAGGGCTACCAGGGCGGCCTGCCCGAGAACGCCCACGAGCAGTTCATGGAGCCGGCCCGCAAGCGCACGCTGGTGGGCCTGCTGGTGGGCGAGGTCGCCCGCCGCAACGAGCTGCGCCTGGACCCGCGCCGCGTGAACGAGACCCTGCGCCTGATCGCCTCGACCTACGAGGAGCCCCAGCAGGTCATCGAGCTCTACCGCAACGACCAGAACCTCATGCAGGGCCTGCAGGCGCGCGTGATGGAGGAGCAGGTGATCGACTGGATCGCCGAGCGCGCCGAGCACACGGAACAGCAGCTGACCTTCGCCGAGGCGATCCGCCAGTAAACCGCCGCAGAGGCTTGCGCGACGGTCCGGCCGGCCCCAAGTTGGCCGGACCGAAATCGATACCCCCAGGGGAACCCCCGCACCATGGACAACCGCATCAAGGCCCTGAACCTCGTGCCGATGGTGGTCGAGCAGACCAGCCGCGGCGAGCGCGCGTACGACATCTATTCGCGCCTGCTGAAGGAGCGGGTGATCTTCCTGGTCGGGCCGATCGACGACCACATGGCGAACGTCATCGTCGCCCAGATGCTCTTCCTCGAGGCGGAGAACCCCGAGAAGGACATCAACCTGTACATCAACTCGCCCGGTGGCGTGGTCACGGCCGGCCTGGCGATCTACGACACCATGCAGTACATCCGGCCGGACGTGAGCACGATCTGCGTCGGCCAGGCGGCCTCCATGGGCGCCCTGCTGCTGGCCTCGGGCGCCAAGGGCAAGCGCTACGCGCTGCCGAACTCGCGCGTGATGATCCACCAGCCGCTGGGTGGCTTCCAGGGCCAGGCCACGGACATCGACATCCACGCCCGCGAGATCCTCACGCTCCGCCAGCGCCTGAACGAGATCCTGGCGCACCACACCGGCCAGGCCATCGAGACCATCGCCCGTGACACCGAGCGCGACAACTTCAAGAGCGCGCAGGCGTCCAAGGAGTACGGTCTGGTCGACCAGGTGCTCGAGCGCCGTCCGGACGAGTCGATCCAGGCGAGCTGAACCGTCCGCGTCCGGAAGCGTCCGGACCGCCTTCACATAACCCGGAAACCGCCGCCCGGGGCCCTTGGGGCCCCGGAACCGCGTGCTATTCTCGGGCTGTCCCACCGGGGCGCGTGCCCGCGCCCGCATCGACAGGCAGAACATGAGCGACGACCGACAGGGCCGCACGGGCGAAAGCAGCAAGATCCTCTACTGCTCGTTCTGCGGGAAGAGCCAGCACGAGGTGCGCAAGCTCATCGCCGGCCCGAGCGTATTCATCTGCGATGAATGCGTTGAGCTTTGCAACGACATCATCCGCGAGGAGCTTCAGGAGAAGGCGCAGTCCACCCGCAGCCATCTGCCCAAGCCCAAGGAGATCCTCGAGGTTCTCGACCAGTACGTGATCGGCCAGCAGCGCGCCAAGCGCACGCTCGCCGTGGCCGTCTACAACCACTACAAGCGCATCGAGAGCCGCCAGCGCAACGACGATGTCGAGCTCGCGAAGTCGAACATCCTGCTGGTTGGCCCCACAGGTTCAGGCAAGACACTGCTCGCCGAGACGCTCGCGCGCCTTCTGAACGTGCCGTTCACGATGGCCGATGCCACCACGCTGACCGAAGCCGGTTACGTGGGCGAGGACGTCGAGAACATCATCCAGAAGCTGCTGCAGAAGTGCGACTACGACGTCGAGAAGGCGCAGCAGGGCATCGTCTACATCGACGAGATCGACAAGATCTCGCGCAAGTCCGACAACCCGTCGATCACCCGCGACGTCTCGGGCGAGGGCGTGCAGCAGGCGTTGCTCAAGCTCATCGAAGGCACGATCGCGAGCGTCCCGCCGCAGGGTGGCCGCAAGCATCCGCAGCAGGAATTCCTGCAGGTCGACACCCGCAACATCCTGTTCATCGTCGGCGGCGCCTTCGCGGGGCTGGACAAGATCATCCAGCAGCGCAGCACCGAGGCCGGCGGCATCGGCTTCGGCGCCAAGGTCAAGAGCGCCGAGCGCAAGGCCGACATCGGCAAGGTGCTGGCGGACGTCGAGCCCGAGGACCTGATCAAGTTCGGTCTGATCCCCGAGTTCGTCGGCCGCCTGCCGGTGATCGCCACGCTCGAGGAGCTCGACGAGGCGGCGCTGGTGAAGATCCTCACCGAGCCCAAGAACGCCATCACCAAGCAGTTCAAGAAGCTGTTCGAGATGGAGGGCGTGGAGCTCGAGTTCCGTGCCGAGGCTCTCTCGGCGATCGCCAGGAAGGCGCTCAAGCGCAAGACCGGCGCCCGCGGCCTGCGCACGATCGTGGAGTCGGTGCTGCTGGACACGATGTACGACCTGCCGTCGCTGGAGAACGTCGGCAAGGTGGTCGTGGACGAGACGGTCATCGAGCACAAGGCCGAGCCCTACCTGATCTACCAGAACCCGCCGCCGCCGCAGGCCAAGGTCGCTTCCGGCGACTGAGGCCGGCCCCCCGCGACTCGCACGAAACCGGCAGCCTCGGCTGCCGGTTTGCGTTGGAGCCCCCGCCGGGCCCGCGGGGCGAGCCCCCGGCCATCGGGCAGCGGTCGGCCGTTCGGCCCAGGCGGGCGCGAGGGCGCTCCGCAAGTGCGGCCGCTTGGGCGGCAGGTACCCGGTCGCAGGCGTTACGGGCCGTGGCACCATGCTTGCATCGCGCCCCATGGGGCCCCATTTAGGCTCTGGCAGGCATCTCTACGTACCTTTTTCAGCGGTCGCCGCATGCTGGCGGTCGCGATGATCCCGGGAGTCCCTCAATGACCGAATCCACCGCACGCGAGCTCACGGACCTGGCGGTCCTGCCGTTGCGCGACGTCGTGGTTTTTCCGCACATGGTCATTCCGCTGTTCGTCGGCCGCGACAAGTCCATCCGGGCGCTGGATGCCGCCATGGAGGCCGACAAGCGGATCCTGCTGGTCGCGCAGAAGTCGGCGGATGTCGACGACCCGTCCGGCAATGATCTGTATCCGGTGGGCACGCTCGCGCACGTCCTGCAGCTGCTGAAGCTGCCCGACGGCACGATCAAGGTGCTCGTCGAGGGCGTGGCGCGCGCGAAGGTCGACAAGGTGGTCGAGCGCGATGGCGCCCTGGCGGGCCGCGCGCGGATCATCGAGCCGGAGGCCGATCGCGACGAGCGCGAGCTCGAGGCGATTACGCGCACGCTGCTCGGCCTGTTCGAGCAGTACGTCAAGTCCAACCGCAAGCTGCCGCCCGAGCTGATGCAGACGCTCGCCGGCATCGACGAGCCGGGCCGCCTGGCCGACACCATCGCCGCGCACCTGTCCGTGCGCATCTCGGAGAAGCAGCGGCTGCTGGAGACGCATGGCATCGGCGCGCGCCTGGAGATGCTGGTCGGCTTCGTCGACGGCGAGATCGACGTGCAGCAGCTGGAAAAGCGCATCCGCGGCCGCGTGAAGTCGCAGATGGAGCGCAGCCAGCGCGAGTACTACCTCAACGAGCAGATGAAGGCGATCCAGAAGGAACTGGGCGAACTCGACGATGCGCCGAACGACATCGACGAGTACGCGCGCAAGATCGCCGAGGCGGGCATGCCGAAGGCCGTGGAGGCGAAGGCGCGCACCGAGCTCAACAAGCTCAAGCAGATGTCGCCGATGTCGGCCGAGTCGGCCGTCGTGCGCAATTACCTCGACTGGCTGCTGGGCGTGCCCTGGAACAAGCGCACCCGCGTGCGCAAGGACCTCAAGGCCGCGCAGGAAGTGCTGGACGCCGACCACTTCGGCCTGGAGAAGGTCAAGGAACGCATCCTCGAATACCTCGCCGTGCAGTCGCGCGTGCAGAAGATGCGCGGTCCGATCCTGTGCCTGGTCGGCCCGCCGGGCGTGGGCAAGACCTCGCTGGGCCAGTCGATCGCCAAGGCCACCAACCGCAAGTTCGTGCGCATGTCGCTCGGTGGCGTGCGCGACGAGGCGGAGATCCGCGGCCATCGCCGCACGTACGTGGGCTCCATGCCCGGGCGCATCGTGCAGAACCTCAACAAGGTCGGCAGCAAGAACCCGCTGTTCGTGCTGGACGAGATCGACAAGATGGCGATGGACTTCCGCGGCGATCCGTCATCGGCGCTGCTGGAGGTGCTCGACCCCGAGCAGAACAGCGCCTTCAACGATCACTACCTGGAAGTCGACCTCGACCTCTCGGAAGTGATGTTCGTGGCGACCTCGAACTCGCTCAACATCCCCGGTCCGCTGCTGGACCGCATGGAAGTCATCCGTATTCCGGGCTACACGGAAGAGGAGAAGCTCAGCATCGCCGAGCGCTACCTGCTGCCCAAGCAGATCAAGGCCAACGGCTTGCGGCCGGAGGAGATCAAGGTCTCCGACGACGCGCTACGCGACACGATCCGCTACTACACGCGCGAGTCGGGCGTGCGCAACCTCGAGCGCCAGATCGCGAAGATCTGCCGCAAGGTGGTGAAGGAACTCGCGCTCGCCGGTGCCAAGGTGCGCAAGGGCCCGGTGCTGGTCAGCCCGAAGAACCTGGAGAAGTACCTCGGCGTGCGCCAGTACGACTTCGGTCGCGCGGAGGAGCAGAACGAGGTCGGCCTGGTCACCGGCCTGGCCTGGACGCAGGCCGGTGGCGACCTGATGCAGATCGAAGCCGCGCTCGCGCCGGGCAAGGGCGCGATGCTGCTGACGGGCCAGCTGGGCGACGTGATGAAGGAATCGGCCTCGGCGGCGCTGTCGGTCGTGCGCAGCCGCGCGGAGCGGCTCGGCATCGACATCGACTTCCTGACGAAGCACGACCTGCACGTGCACGTGCCCGAGGGCGCGGTGCCGAAGGACGGTCCGTCCGCGGGCATCGCCATGGTGACGGCGCTGGTTTCGCTGCTGACGAAGAACCCGATCCGCGCCGACGTGGCCATGACGGGCGAGATCACGCTGCGCGGCCGTGTCCTGGCCATCGGCGGGCTGCGCGAGAAGCTTCTCGCGGCGCTGCGTGGCGGCATCAAGACGGTGATCATCCCCGACGAGAACCGGAAGGATCTGGTCGACATGCCCAGGTCGGTGACCAAGGGGCTGGAGATCGTCGCGGTGAAGTGGATCGACGAGGTGCTCGACGTGGCGCTCGAGCAGCCGATCACGCCGCCCGCCGGCCCGATGGCGCCCGCCGAGGACATGCCGGTACTCGAACCGCCGGTGAGCAGTACGCCGGTCGAAGTGACGCATTGAAGGCAGCTTGGAAAGCGTGCCTGCAGCCGGAAAGCCGCGTACTTGCTGGCTTTCCGGCTTGCCTGCCGATTCGGGCCGCTGGTATAACGGGCGCGCACCGCGTCGGCGCATGCGCCGATCGGGCAGGTCGAACAGGGGAGCCTGCCGCCGGGGTGCCTCCACCGGTCCTCAGTACGTCCGCGGCCTTCTGCCGCCCAGGGAGTCAACAAGAATGAACAAAGCCGATTTCGTGGCGGCGGTGGCTGATGCCGCCGAACTGTCGCGCACCGAAGCCGCGAATGCGGTCGATGCGATGGTGAGCGTGATCACCAAGGCGCTGAAGAAGGGCGACACCGTGACGCTGGTGGGCTTCGGCACGTTCCAGGTGCGCAAGCGCGCCGCCCGCCAGGGCCGCAATCCCAAGACGGGCGAGACCATCAAGATCAAGGCCTCGAAGAATCCCGCGTTCAAGGCTGGCAAGGCTCTCAAGGACGCTGTAAACTAGCGAACTCGCCCGCCGGCGCCGAGTTGGAGCTGGTCGGCAACCGCCTCGCGGTTCATCGCCGGGTGCTTAGCTCAGTGGTAGAGCGTCTCCTTTACACGGAGAGGGTCGGGGGTTCGAAACCCTCAGCACCCACCACGGCGGCCCGGCAGGCGGAAAGTTTCAGCGCGGAGCGGTAGTTCAGTCGGTTAGAATGCTGGCCTGTCACGCCGGAGGTCGCGGGTTCGAGTCCCGTCCGCTCCGCCACTTGTCCGAGGCGCCGTTCGCGGCGCCTTCGCTTTCCGGTCCGGGCACCGGGCGTCCTCGAGGCGCGAAGTCCGGGCAGCGATGCTGCGGTAGTCCAAATGCGGAGCGGTAGTTCAGTCGGTTAGAATGCTGGCCTGTCACGCCGGAGGTCGCGGGTTCGAGTCCCGTCCGCTCCGCCACTACGATCAAAGCGCCGAAAGGCGCTTTTTTCGTTTGTGTTCGCCGCCGGCACGCCGCCGGGAAGCGGCTACACTGTCGGGCTTCGATACCGACGCCGCTTCCCCATGCTGCAGACCCTTCGCGACAAGACCTCCGGCTGGATGGCCACCGTGATCCTCGGCATCCTGATCGTGCCGTTCGCGCTGGTGGGCGTGCAGGAATACTTCACCCGGGTGCGCGAACAGCCTGTCGCGACCGTGCGCATGGCGCCGGGCTGGTGGCCCTCGGCCCCGGCCTGGTGGCCCGCGCGCATGCTCTGGGACGACGTGCAGATCTCCCAGGCCGAGTTCCGCGAGCGCCTCGAGCAGGAGCGCCAGACCCGGCGTCGCGAAGAGGGCCAGCGCTTCGACGCGCGTGCCTTCGATTCGATCGAGAACAAGCGCCGCCTGCTCGAGCGCATGGTCGACGAGCGCGTGCAGCAGCTCTGGGCCGAGCAGCACGCGGTGGCCGTCGGCAACGGCATGGTGCGCCAGACGATCGCGCAGATCCCGGCCTTCCAGGTCAACGGGCGCTTCGACCTGCAGCGCTATCGGCTGGCGCTTTCGACCATGCAGCCGCCGCGTTCGGAGCGCGAGTTCGAGGAACTGGTCCGCAGCGACCTGCAGCGCACCGTGGTGGCGCGTGCGGTGGGCACGTCGAACTTCGTGACCGAGGGTGAGTTCACGCGTCTGGTCGCCCTGATGGGCGAGCGCCGCGACGTGAGCGTACTTGAGCTCGCTGCGCCCGCACTGGACGCGACGCCGGTGACGGACGCCGAGCTGCAGGCCTGGTACCGCGCGCATCCGCAGGACTTCCGCGCGCCGGAAACGGTCACGCTCGAGTACGTCGAGCTCAATGCCGCCACCATGCCGGCGCCCCGGATCGACGAGGCGCAGCTGCGCGCGCAGTACGAGCGCGAGCGGTCCCGCTTTGCCGTCCAGGAGCAGCGCTTGGCTTCGCACATCCTCGTGGAGGTGCCCAAGGACGCCCCCGCGGCGGCCGTGCAGGCCGCGCGCGCGGAGGCCGCGAAGCTGGCGGCGCAGGCGCGTGCCGGCGGCGACTTCGCCGCCCTGGCGCGGGCCAGCAGCGACGACCCGGGCTCGAAGTCGGCGGGCGGCGATCTGGGCTGGGTCGGCCGCGGCATGATGGCCGGGCCGTTCGAGGACACGCTGTTCTCGATGCAGGCCGGTCAGGTCAGCGAACCCGTGCGCACGGAGTTCGGCTGGCACGTGATCCAGCTGCGGCAGGTCCAGGCGGGCCAGCAGCAGAGCTTCGAGCAGGCGCGCGAGGCGCTCGCCGCCGAGCTGATGGAGAGCGAGCGCGAGCGCGCCTTCAATGCGCTGAGCACGCGCGTGGTCGATGCCGTGCTGAAGAACCCGTCGTCGCTCGCGCCGGCAGCGCGCGAGGCCGGCCTGCAGGTGCAGCGCACGGGCCCGATCGCGCGCGGCCAGGGGCAGGGCGTGATCGCCGCGCCTGCGGTGCAGCGCGTCGCGTTCTCGGAGTCGGCGATCGAGGACGGCATGGTGAGCGATCCGATCGAGATCGCGCCGAACCACAGCGTGCTGGTCCGCGTCGCCGCACATTCGCCGGCGCGCACGCTGCCGCTGGCGCAGGTGCGCGAGCGCGTGGCGCAGGCGGTGCGCGCCGACCGTGCCCGCAAGGCGCAGGAGCAGCGGGCGAAGGCCCTCGTGGCGCGCGTGCAGCCGGGCGCTTCGCTGGCGCAGGTCGCCGCGGCCGAAGGCCTGCCCGCCCCGCGCAACCTGACGGGCGTGCCGCGCGGCGCGCCGGTGCTGGGCGACGGAGTGGCCGAGGCCTTCTTCAGCGCGTATCCCGGCAAGGCGGGCTCGCGCGTGCTGGAGGACGGTCGCGCGATCGTCTTCGTGGTCGACCGCGTGCAGCCGGGTACGCTGGCGGACCTGCCGCCGCCGCAGCGCGAGGCCTTCGAGCAGCAGATGGCCGACCTGCGTGGCCTGGGCGACGTGGAGTCGCTGGTGAAGGCGATGCGCCGCGGGATGAAGGTCGAGATCGACGAGACCAACCTCTGAGGCTGGCACAGCATGAGAAAAAGCCCGGCTCAGGCCGGGCTTTTTCGTTGGGACGCGGGGCGAGGGCTCAGTCCTCGTCGCCGATGCCCGTCATGCCGAGGATGTTGTAGCCGGAATCGACGTAGGTGACCTCGCCGGTGATGCCGGCCGCAAGGTCCGAGCACAGGAACGCGGCCGCGTTGCCGACGTCCTCGATGGTGACGCTGCGGCGCAGCGGCGCGTAGGTCTCGAAGTGGTGCAGCATCTTGCGGAAGTTCGCGATGCCCGCGGCGGCAAGCGTCTTGATCGGGCCCGCGGAGATCGCGTTGACGCGGGTGCCTTCCGGGCCGAGGTTGAGCGCCAGATAACGCACGGTGGCTTCCAGGCTGGCCTTGGCCACGCCCATGACGTTGTAGTTCTGCAGTGCGCGCTCGGCACCCAGGTAGCTCAGCGTCAGGATCGAGCCGTTGCGGCCGGCCATCATCGGGCGCGCGGCCTTGGCGAGGGCGGCCAGCGAGTAGGCGGAGATGTCGTGGGCGATGGCGAAATTCTCGCGCGTCAGGCCGTCCAGGAACTCGCCTTCAATGGCCTCGCGCGGCGCATAGGCGATGCAGTGCACGAGGATGTCGAACCCGTCCCAGCGCTGCCCCAGCTGCTCGAAGCACTGCGCGATCTGCTCGTCGGAGGTGACGTCGAGCGGAATCACGATGTCGCTGCCGTATTCGGCGGCGGCGGCTTCCACGCGCGACTTGAGCTTGTCGTTCTGGTAGGTGAGCGCCAGCTTGGCGCCCTGGTTCCGCATCGCTTCGGCGATGCCGGTGGCGATCGAGCGCTGGCTCGCGATGCCGGTGATCAGTGCGCGCTTGCCCTGCAGGAAACCCATGGTCGCTCCGAGTCGTGAGGCCCGCGGTAGCGGGCGGGGGGCGCTAGTTTGCCCGCCGCCCGGCCTCCGGGCTACCCGCGGTCATCGGCGCGGCAGCGCGTCGATCGCGAGCACCGTGCCCGGCGCGAGCAGTCGGCCGGTGTCCAGCCCGTTGAGCGTCAGCAGGTGGCCGACGGTGACCCCGTAGCGGCGGGCGATGCGCCAGAGGTTGTCGCCCACGCCCACGGTGTGGCGCCGCGGCGATCCGGTGGCCGCGGATGCCAGCGCGTCCGACGTGGATACGGCGTCTGCGGCCGCCTCCGTCACAGCGGTGGGCGTGCCGGTGGCCGCGGCGGAAGGCGTGCCCGGCGACTGCGAGCCCAGCCTGGCCGCGCCCGAGCCGCTCGCGACCACGCCCGGTACCAGCCCGGCCAGCAGCGAATCGCCGTTCTCCGAGCGCGCCGAGTCGACCGGGTGCTGCGCGACGAGCGCCTCCGAGTTCGCGACCGGCGCCAGGCGGCGCACCGGACGGTCGAGCGAGGCGAGCCAGCGGGGTTCGTCGCCGGCCTGCGCGATCACGCAGGAGATCGCGTGAAGCTTGTCGTCGTAGGCACGCGTGATCTCGGGCAGGCCCTGCAGCGACTCGGCCTTCGCCGTGCGCGCGCTCTGCCCCGAGCGCTTGAGCGCCGAGAAGACGCGGCCTTCGCCCACGTTGTAGGCCATCACCGCCAGGCGCCAGTTGCCGCCGAACATGCCGTGCAGCGTCTTGAGGTAGCGCACCGCGGCCCTGGTCGAATCGACCGTGGACATGCGGCCGTCGTAGCCGGCCCGCATCGGCACCTTGTGGTTGCGCGCGGTGCTGGCGATGAACTGCCACAGCCCGGCCGGCCCCGCGGGGCTGCGCGCGCCGGGCTTGTAGCCGCTCTCCACGAACGGGATCAGCGCGTACTCGGTGGGCAGGTGCGCGGCGCGCATGGACTCGACCACGTGGGCGAACGCGGCGAGCGTGTCGTCGCGCTCGGCGAGCTGCTGCGGCGCTTGCGCGTACTGCCGCGCGTAACGGTTCGACGTCGCCGGGCAGGCCGGCTCGGCGAGGCCGGCGCGGAAGCGCTCGTAGATCTCGCGTCCGTTGCGGGTGTCAGCCTCGGCGGCGGAGGCGGTGCCCTGCATCGCCAGCAGCAGGCCCGCGGCGAGCGCCGCACCACGGATGCGCGAACTGGCCGCGTTCATGACGCGAACCCGTCCTTCCAGGCGCGCAGCGTCGCGAAGGTCTCCACGGCGTCCGACGGCGCACGGCCAAGACGCCGGGCGGCAGCGGCGATCACGGCAGGCTCGCCGCAGCGCAGGAACGGATTGCAGTCGAGCTCGTCGCCGAGGGTGCTGGGCAGGGTGGGACGGTGGGCATCGCGCATGGTCCGGGCCTCCTTCATGCGGCGCTGGAGCGCCGTGTTGTCGGGTTCGACCACCGCCGCGAATGCGGCATTGGCCAGCGTGTATTCGTGCCCGCAGCAGACGCGGGTCTCGCGCGGAAGCGATGCGAGCTTCGCCAGGGAGTCGTGCATCTGCGCGGCGTCGCCTTCGAACAGGCGACCGCAGCCCAGGCTGAAAAGCGTGTCGCCGCAGAACAGCACCGGTGCATCGTCGGCGTCGAGCGCCTCGACGAAGAACGCCACGTGCGTGCGGGTGTGGCCGGGCACGTGGAGGGTGCGGATGCGCCAGGTCTCGAAGTCGACGACCTCGCCGTCCGCAGGGCGATGCATGGGCAGGTCAATGCGCGCATCGTCCGGGCCGTACACGGGCAGCGCGGGCCAGCGCGCCAGCATGGGCACGGCACCGGCGACGTGGTCGCCGTGGTGATGGGTCAGCAGGAGCGCGGCGGGGACGAACTCGCCCTCGTTGGCCGCCTCGAGCACCGGGGCCGCCTCGCCGGGATCGACCACCAGCGCCCGGCCCTGTGCGTTGCGAAGTACCCAGATGTAGTTGTCGACGCGCGCAGGCAGACACTGCAGACGCATTGGCAATTACCTCCGTCGGTTAGTGCCACCTCAGACGTCCGATGAAACTGAACGCGCTGAACGGCTGGGTGCTGGTCCCGAAGAAGGGGCGACCTTGCCTTCGGCGACGGACCCGCGTCAACCCGCGGTGAGCCTCGGGCAGGACGCTCACCCGCCGTGGACCATGACGAACCGTCCGTAAATCCCTGATGTCGTAGGCGTTAAGAAAATGAACAGCCTGCAGCCGGCTGTCCGACGAGCGGCCGTCCGGAAGGATCGGGAATAATGTGCGGATGCCCGACGCGACCCCCGGCGGCCTCAAGGCCGTGCACATCCATACCGACGGCGCCTGCCTCGGAAATCCCGGTCCCGGTGGCTGGGCCGCGCTGCTGCGCTATCGCCAGAAGGAGCGCGAGCTCTCGGGCGGCGAGCCGGACACCACCAACAACCGCATGGAGCTGATGGCGGCCATCCGGGCGCTCGAGGTACTGACCGAACCCTGCAGCGTCGCGCTCTATACCGACTCGCAGTACGTACGGCAGGGGATCATGCAGTGGCTGCCGAACTGGGTGCGCCGCGGCTGGCGCACGGCCGCGGGCGAACCGGTGAAGAACCGCGACCTGTGGGAGCGCCTGCACGCCGCCACCCAGCGCCACCGGATCGAGTGGCACTGGGTGAAGGGACACTCGGGCGACCCCGACAACGAACGCGTCGACCAGCTGGCGCGCGCGCAGGCCGAGAAGCTGCGCACGCCCGCGTTGATCCGCTGACCGGCATACTGCGCGCATGCGCCAGGTCATCCTCGATACCGAAACCACCGGCCTGAGCTGGGAACGCGGCTGCCGCGTCGTCGAAATCGGCTGCGTGGAGTTCGTGGAGCGGCGCCCGACGGGGCGCACGTTCCACCGCTACATCAATCCCGAATGCGACTTCGAGCCGGGCGCTTCCGAAGTCACCGGTCTTACGCTCGACTTCCTCGCCGACAAGCCGCGCTTTGCCGAGATCGTCGACGAGTTCATCGAGTTCATCGACGGCGCCGAGCTGATCATCCACAACGCGGACTTCGACGTCGGTTTCCTCGACAACGAGCTGCGCCTGTGCGGTACCCATTACGGCTGTCTCTCCGCGCGTTGCCGCATCGAGGACACGCTGCTGCTGGCGCGAAAGCGCTACCCGGGCCAGCGCAATTCGCTGGACGCGCTCTGCCGCCGCTTGGGCGTGGACAACTCGCATCGCCAGCTGCACGGCGCGCTGCTCGACGCGCAGCTGCTCGCCGAGGTCTACATCGGCCTGACCTCGGGGCAGACCGACCTGGGCTTCGGCGAAGTGAGCCTGGATGCAGGGGGCGACGCGCTGCCGTTCGAGATCGATCTCAACCGCCCGCGACCCAGGGTACGACCCACCGCCGAGGAGCTGGCCGCGCACGAGGGACGGCTGGCGGTGCTGCGCAAGAAGGCCGGCGCCGCGGTATGGGACCGCTTCGTCGACGTCCCGGCCGACGAAGCGGGCGAGCCCGCCGTCGCCTGAGCCTCAGACCCGGCGCACCACCAGGACGGTGATGTTGTCCGAGCCGCCGCCGTCGAGCGCGGCGGCCACCAGCGTTTCAGCGCATTCCTGCGCGCTGCAGTCCTGGCGCGCGAGCACGCGGCCGATGGCGGGGTCATCCACTTCCTCGGTCAGGCCGTCGCTGCAGAGCAGCAGCTGCATCCCGGGGCGCAGCTCGCCGGTGATCGTTTCGACGTTGAGGTTGCGCGGATCGGTGACGCCGAGCGCCTGGGTGACGACGTTGCGGTGCGGATGGTTGCGCGCCTGCTCGTGGGTGAGTGCGCCGTTGGCGATCAGCTCCTGCACGTAGCTGTGGTCCTGCGAGAGCTGCATCAGCTGGCCGTCACGCCAGAGATAGATGCGGCTGTCGCCCACCCAGGCGACCTCGAACCGGTCGCCCCTGACACGCGCCGCCGCCACCGTGGTGCCCATCGGCAGCGCGTCGTTGCGTCGGCGCGAGGTCCCGATGATCTCCTCGTCGGCGATGCGGATGGCCTGCGCGAGCGGCGTGCCGTCGCGGATCTCGCGCACGATGGTCTCGCGTGCCAGGGCGCTGGCCACCTCGCCGTACTCGTGGCCGCCCATGCCGTCGGCCACCAGCCACAGGCCGAGGTCGCCGTCGGCGTAGTAGGTGTCCTCGTTCAGTTCCCGGCGCAGTCCTGCGTGGGTGAGATGTCCGTATTCGATCATGGGCTCGCGGGGCGGCGGCGGCCCGTCGATGATCGGGGCCCGCCGGCGGCGTGGCAAGGCGGAATTCCACCTAGACCGGCCGTTTCCGCGTGACGAGCGTTCCCCTTCGCCGGCCGATGGCCGATCATGGCGCCACCCGTCCGGCGAGGTGATGTCATGAAACTCTGGTCGATCATGGGCAACAGCCAGAAGCTCGACGGCGGTGCGATGTTCGGCAACGCGCCGCGCGCCCTGTGGAGCCGCTGGGCGCCGCCCGACGAGCACGGGCGCATCGACCTGGCCTGCCGCGCACTGCTGGCCTCGCCGCTGGCAGGCAAGACCGTGCTGTTCGAGGCCGGCATCGGCGCCTTCTTCGAGCCCAGGCTGCGCGAGCGCTTCGGGGTGGTCGAGGACCGCCACGTGCTGCTGGATTCGCTGGCCCAGGCCGGCTTCGGGCCCGAGGACATCGACGTGGTCGTGCTCTCCCACCTGCATTTCGACCATGCCGGCGGGCTGCTCGCGCCCTGGGTCGAGGGCCAGGAACCCAGGCTGGTGTTCCCGAACGCCACCTATGTCGTCGGGCGCCGCCACTTCGAGCGCGCACGCAATCCGCACGACCGCGACCGCGCCAGCTTCATCCCGGCGCTGCCCGCGCTGCTGGAGTCGACCGGGCGGCTGGAGCTGGTGGACGGCGAGTTCTCCAGGACCCTCGGCGAGGCCGTGCGCTTCCACTTCAGCGATGGGCACACGCCGGGCCTGATGCTGGCCGAGATCGTCCGCCCGGCCGGTCCCCAGGGGGATCGGCACGGGGGCGTCGTGTTCTGCGCCGACCTGATCCCGGGCCGCCCCTGGGTGCACGTGCCGATCACGATGGGCTACGACCGCAATGCCGAGCTGCTCATCGACGAGAAGCGGGCCTTCCTCGAGGACATGCTGGCGCGCGAGGTGCACCTGTATTTCACTCATGACCCCGGCTGCGCGCTCACCAAGGTGGTGAAGTCGCCGGACGGCCGCTTCGGCACCACCCACGAGGTTCCCTCGCTGCAGGCGCGTCCACTCGGATGAGCCGGCTGCTGGCGCCGCTTCTGCTGGGCGCGCTGCTGGCCGCGCCGGTCTGCGCCCAGGAGGGCGCACCCCAGGGCGAGCCGCGCGGCGACCGCCGGCTGCGCGATCCGGACTTCGGCGTCGAATCGGACGCGTTCGGGCTGGAGCGGCGCGTCGAGATGTACCAGTGGCGGCGCGATGCCAACGGCTATGCGCGCGTGTGGAACGCGGCGCCCATCGACTCCTCCGATTTCGGCGCCGCCCACCGCAATCCGCCGCGCCTGCCCGTGCGCAACCGGCAGTGGTGGGTGGGCTCGGTGACACTCGACGGTCGACCCCTGCCGCTGGCGACGGTGCGCCTGCTCGGCCAGTGGACGCCGCTGCGGCCGGGGTTCTCGGCGCTGCCCGAGCGCTTCGCGCGCCGTTACCAGCCCGAAGGCGACGGCCTGGGCAGCAGCTACAACCCGCTCGCGCCCGAGATCGGCGACGTGCGCATCACCTGGCACGAATTCACGCTGCCGCCCCTGGCGGGCAAGGTCGAACTGCGCGAGGGTGCCTGGCGGCTCACGCCGCGCACCGCCGCGGCGCCGCAGCCCGCGCGGCCGGCGGTGGACATCGCCGCCACCGCCCATTCCCTCGCCATGCGCCTGCGGCCCTGGATCATCGCCCTGGCGGTGGCCGCGCTGGTCGGCGTGTGGTTCCTCGTTCGCGCACTTACCGGAGGTCGTTCCTGATGCCGCATGTCACGTTGTTCGTCGCAGGCCTGCACGGCCTGCTGCTGCTCGCCCTGCTGATGCCGATCGTGCGGCTGCGCCGGGGGCGCCGCATCGGCCTGGGCGACGGTGGCGACCGCGAGCTGCTGCGCCGCATCCGCGTGCATGCCAACTTCGTCGAGAACGTGCCTTTCGCGCTGCTGCTGCTCGCTCTGCTGGAGCTCGTGGGGCTCGATGCCCGCCTGGTCGCGATCCTGGGTGGCGTGCTGTTCCTGGCGCGCCTGCTCCACGCGCAAGGGCTCGCCGCCACGGGCGGCAGCTCGTTCGGGCGCCTGTGGGGCACGATGCTGACGTGCGGCGTACTGCTGGCGGGCTCGTTGCTGGCCATCGCGCTCGCGGGCGCGCGCCTGCTGGGCTGACCGCAACGAAAAGGGCCGGCGGATGCCGGCCCTCCTGGCGGTACGCGAGCCTCGCGTCAGGCCGCGTTGGCCTGCTCGAGGCGCGGACCTTCGCGCAGCGCGCGGCCGACCATCGACACCACCATCTCCAGCTCCTCGCTGGTGATGGTGAACGTGGGCGTGAAGCGCAGCGAGTTCACGCCACCGTGGATCACGCCGATGCCGCGCTCGCGCAGCCACTCCTCCGTGCTGCCGGCGCCATAGCACTTGAACTGCGGCGCGAGCTCGCAGGAGAACAGCAGGCCGGTGCCCTGCACCTTGGTGATCAGGCCGCCGAGCTCGGCGCGCAACGCCCCCAGGCGCTCGATCGCCTCGCGGCCCCGGGCGCGGATGTTCTCCTGCACGGCGGGCGTGACCTGCTCGAGCACCGCGCAGGCCACGTCGAGCGCGCGCGGATTGGTCGTCATCGTGTTGCCGTACAGGCCCTTGCGGTAGAGCGCGGCGGCGCGGGCATTCACCGCGAGCACCGACAGCGGGTACTGGCCGGCGTTGAGCGCCTTGGAGTAGGTCTCCATGTCCGGCGCCTCGGCATTCTCGAAACCGGGGTAGTCCACGATGGAGAGCACGCCCTGCGCGCGCAGCCCCGCCTGGATCGAGTCGACCAGCAGCAGCGCGCCATGCTCGCGCGTGAGTTCGCGCGCTGCGGCATAGAACGCGGGCGGCACGCAGCGGCCGGGGTCGCCTTCGCCCATCACCGGTTCGAGGAACATGGCCTCGATGAACCAGCCGTTCGCCTCGGCGTCGGCGAACGCGCGCCGCAGCGCTTCGATGTCGTAGGGCTCGACGGTGATGACCGACTCCTCGCCGCGGAAGCTCGCCAGGTGCTGCATGTAGGTCTTGCGCGAGGAGTCCGAGTACAGCGCCGGGCGCTCGGTGCGGCCATGGAAGCTGCCCTTGACCACCAGGCGCTTGATCGCGCGGCCGGCATGGCGTGCGCCCGGGTCCGTCATCAGCTTGGCATTGGCATCGGCGATGCGCGCCGCCAGCGACACCGACTCCGAGCCCGAATTGAGGCAGAAGAAGCGCTCGTAGGGGCAGCCGCCGCGGTTGACGCCCACCGCGGCGCGGATCGCGCGGTCGAAGCGCAACTGCGAGAGCGAGGGGGTCATGATGTTGGCCATCACCTGCGGGCGGGCCATGGCGTCGATGACGGCCGGCGGCGCATGCCCGAAGCCGAGCATGCCGTAACCGCCGGAGTCGTGGATCACGGCGCCCTTGAGCGTGACGATCCACGGGCCGCGCGCGGCCAGCGCGACGTAGGGATTGACGGCGTCGTCGGGATAGAAGTTGACGAAACCCGCCTGCACGGCGCGGATCTGCTGCTCCTCGTCGAGGTCGAGCAGGTCGCCGAACTCCGTCGCCACCTGCGCGAAGGCGCCCGCGGCGGCCTCGATGGCCTCGCGCAGCTCCGGGTGGGACGCGGCGAAGCGCTCGACGATGGCATCGTCCAGCCCCGTGGTGCGCCGGCTGCCGCCGCGTGCGCGCAGGGGGGTGAGGAGGGCGACGACGTTCGCGGCGGCATGGGACATGGCGGGCTCCGTAGTACGGAAGACGCGACGCGCAGGAAAGCCGCGGCGACGCGTTTTCCGTTTCCATTCAAAAGGTTGCGTTCATGCTATCACGCGGCCTTCGCGCGGATAACCCCCGGCGGCGCGGGTGCCGACCGCTACACTGTGCGGCCCGCCGACGCCTGCGCCGTCGCGTTTTCCGCGCGTGAACCGCTTGAAGCGATCCGATTTCGACTACGACCTGCCGCCCGAACTGATCGCCCAGGCGCCGCTGCCGGAGCGCTCCGCCAGCCGTCTGCTCGTGGTGCGGCCGGACGGCGACCTCGAGGACCGGACGTTCCGCGATCTGCCCGCGTTGCTGCGCAAGGGCGACCTGCTGGTCTTCAACGACACGCGCGTGATCCCCGCGCGCCTGTTCGGCAGGAAGAGCACGGGCGGTCGGGTGGAGATCATGATCGAGCGCCTGCTGGGCGCCGATCGCGCCCGCGTGCAGCTGGGCGTGAGCAAGTCGCCGAAGGAAGGCGCGGTGATCGAGCTCGATGCCGGCGGCACCGCCCACGTGCTTGGTCGCGAGGAAGGCTTCTACGTGCTGCGCTTCGACGTGCCCGAGCCGCTGGAGTCCTGGCTGCTGCATGCCGGCCGTCTGCCGTTGCCGCCGTATATCCAGCGCGAGCCGGGTGCGGACGATGCCGAGCGCTACCAGACCGTGTTCGCGCGCGAGGTCGGCGCCGTCGCCGCGCCCACCGCCGGCCTGCATTTCGACGAGGCGCTGCTCGAGCGGCTGCGCGCGATGGGCGTGGACTTCGGCCACGTCACGCTGCACGTGGGTGCCGGCACGTTCCAGCCCGTGCGCGAGGACGACGTCAGCCGTCACGTCATGCACAGCGAATGGATCAACGTGGGCGCCGCGCTGGTCGAGCAGGTCCGTCGCACGCGCGAGGCGGGTGGGCGGGTGATCGCCGTGGGCACGACGGTGGTGCGCGCGCTCGAGAGCGCGACGCGGCGCAACGAGGCGGGCGACGCCGAACTCGCGCCGTTCGCGGGCGAGACCCGGCTGTTCATCCTGCCCGGCTACCGCATCACCACGGTCGACGCGCTCATCACCAACTTCCACCTGCCGCAGAGCACGCTGCTCATGCTGGTCTCGGCCTTCGCGGGCAAGGACCGCGTGTTCCAGGCCTACCGCCACGCCGTCAACGCGCGCTACCGCTTCTTCTCCTACGGCGACGCGATGCTCCTCTTCCCGCAGCCTGGGCCGTAGCCCGGGCAAGCGAGGCGCACCCGGGACAGGCAGCTGTCCTCCTGGCGCGTCGTCTCCCCGGGTCACATCGACCGGGGCCCGCATCCGAACGGGCGCGACGCCGCGCCACCGCAACAGGGCGATCCCATGAGCCGCATGTCCTTCCAGCTCCTCGGCACCGACGGCGTGGCCCGGCGCGGCCGCCTCACCTTTCCGCGCGGCACGGTGGAGACCCCGGCCTTCATGCCGGTCGGGACCTACGGCTCGGTCAAGGGCGTGATGCCGCAGCAGGTGCGAGAGCTCGGCGCGGAGATCATCCTCGGCAACACCTTCCACCTCTACCTGCGCCCCGGGCTCGACGTCATCGCCGACCACGGCGGCCTGCACGGTTTCGCGCGCTGGAACGGCCCCATCCTCACCGACTCCGGCGGTTTCCAGGTGTTCTCGCTGGCGCATCGGCGCAAGATCACCGAGGAGGGCGTGACCTTCGCCTCGCCGACGGACGGCGCGAAGGTGTTTCTCGGCCCCGAGGAGAGCATGCGCATCCAGAAGGTGCTCGATTCGGACATCGTCATGATCTTCGACGAGTGCCCGCCGGTGCAGAAGGACGGCAAGCCGGTGCATACGGACGTCGTCCGCCGGTCCATGGAGCTTTCGCTGCGCTGGGCCGAGCGGAGCCGGCGCGCGCACGAGGGCAACGACGCCGCGCTGTTCGGCATCGTGCAGGGCGGCGTGCACCACGAGCTGCGCACGCGCTCGGCCGAGGGGCTGAAGGCGATCGGCTTCGACGGCTACGCCATCGGCGGCCTCGCGGTGGGCGAGACCGAGGCCGAGCGCAATGCCATGCTCGAGCACACCGCACCGCAGCTGCCTGCCGACCGACCGCGCTACCTCATGGGCGTGGGAAGGCCCGAGGATCTGGTCGAGGCGGTCGCGCGCGGCGTCGACATGTTCGACTGCGTGATGCCCACCCGCAACGCGCGCAATGGCCACTACTTCACGGCCTTCGGCACCGTGCGCGTGCGCAATGCGAAGTACGAGCGCGACACGCGGCCGATCGAGGAAGGCTGCGACTGCTACGCCTGCGCGAACGGCTTCACCCGCAGCTACCTGCGGCATCTGGACCGCTGCAATGAAATGCTCGGCCCGATGCTCGGCACCCTGCACAACCTGCGCTACTACCAGCGCCTGATGGCCGGGATGCGCCTGGCCATCGAGGAGCGCCGCTTCGAACCCTTCCGCGCGCAGTTCCATCGCCGGCGCCGGGCGGGCGAGGGCGGCTGAACGGGCCGGCGCGCGCGGCCGGGCGGGGCAGGCCGACGCGCGTGGCATAATCCCGGGTCGTTTTCGCCCGGATGAGCGCCATGTCCCTGATCGACCTCCTGATCCCCGCCGCCCACGCGCAGGCCGCCGGCGCGCAGCCGAGTCCGCTGAGCACGCTCGTCCTGCCCATCGTGCTGGTGGGCGTCTTGTACTTCCTGATGATCCGCCCGCAGATGAAGCGCGCGAAGGAGCACCGGGCCATGCTCGAGAAGCTCTCCCGCGGCGACGAGGTGCTGACCAACGGCGGCGTCGCCGGCGTGGTCACCGACATCGGCGAGAACTTCATCACCGTCGAGGTCGCCGAGGGCGTGAAGCTGCGCGTCCAGAAGGGCGCGATCTCGAACGTGCTGCCCAAGGGCACCTTGAAGTCGGCCTGATCCGCCCCGAAACCGTTTCGACACGCGGCGGGGAGCCGCTGGAATCCCGATGCTGACCTACGCACGCTGGAAATACGTCGTCCTCGTCCTCGTCGTGCTGCTGAGCGCGCTGTACGCGCTGCCGAACGTGTTCCCCCAGGATCCGTCGGTGCAGATCTCCGCCAATCGCGGCGGCCGGATCGATGCGGCGCTCGTGACCCGCGTGCGCGAGACGCTGCGTGGTGCGGGCATGCAGGCCAAGGCGATCGAGCGCGATGCCGACGACGTGCTGGTCCGCCTTGCGGGCGCGGACCAGCAGGTACGGGTCGCCGACGCGCTGCGCGAGGCCCTGGGCAACGACTACGTCGTCGCCCTCAACCTCGCGGCCACGGTGCCGCCGTGGCTGGAGCAGATCCGCGCGCGGCCCATGCAGCTCGGCCTCGATCTGCAGGGCGGCGTGCATTTCAAGATGCAGGTCGACCAGCAGGCCGCGCGCGACAAGCGCATCGAGGCGCTGGCCGAGGACGTCCGCGTGCAGCTGCGCGAGGCGCGCATCCGCTACGAGTCGGTCGAAAGGCGCGCCGACGGCAGCGTGGTGGCGGTGCTCGGCTCGGCGGCGGACGCCGGCCGGGCGCGCGAGCTCTTCCTGCGCGGGCAGACCGGCCTCGACGTGCAGGCCGTCGGCACCTCGCTGGTGGCCCGATACACCCAGGCCGAGCTGCAGCGCCTGGCGCTGGACGCGGTCGAGCAGAACGTGAGCACGCTGCGCAACCGCGTGAACGCACTCGGCGTGGCGGAGCCGGTCATCCAGCGCCAGGGCACCGACCGCATCATCGTCGAGCTCCCAGGCGTGCAGGACACGGCGCAGGCCAAGCGCGTGCTGGGCGCGACCGCGACGCTCGAATACCGCGCGGTGGTCGACGGCGACCCGGTCAGCGCCGCCGAGACCGGCAACGTCCCGCCGGGAGCCCGCGTCTATTACGAGGTCGGCCCGAACGGCGAGCGCCGCCCGGTGCTGCTGAGCAAGCGCGTGATCGCCACGGGCGACCAGCTGGTCGATGCGAAGGCCACGTTCGACTCGCAGTCGGGCACGCCGGCCGTGTCCGTGCGCCTCAACAGCGCCGGCGGCCAGCGCATGTTCGATTTCACCAGCGAGAACGTCGGCAAGCCGATGGCCGTGGTCTATGTCGAGCGCATCCCCGAGGTGCGAACGGTCAACGGCCAGGAAGTGCGCACGACGCGCCTGAACGAGGAAGTGATCAGCGTCGCCACCATCAACGGCGTGTTCGGCCGCGACTTCCAGACCACGGGCCTGGAGAGCAGCCAGTTCGCCGCCGACCTCGCGCTCCAGCTGCGTTCGGGCTCGCTCGCCGCACCGATGGACTTCGTCGAGGAGCGCATCGTCGGCCCGAGCCTGGGCGCGGAGAACATCGAGCGCGGCGTGCGCGCCGTGCTGTTCTCGTTCGGGTTCACCCTGGTGTTCTTCCTGTTCTACTACCGCGTCTTCGGGCTGATCACCTGCCTGGCGCTTCTGCTGAACCTGCTCGCGCTGGTGGCGGTGATGTCCCTGTTCGGCGCGACGCTCAGCCTGCCGGGCCTGGCCGGCATCGCGCTCACCGTCGGCATGTCGGTCGATGCGAACGTGCTCATCAACGAACGCATACGCGAAGAGCTGCGGGCCGGCATGCCGCCGCAGGCGGCGATCGCGACCGGTTACGACAAGGCGTCCGGGACCATCGCCGACGCGAACATCACCGCCATCCTCGCCGGCATCGCGCTGTTCGCCTTCGGCACGGGCCCCGTGCAGGGCTTCGGCGTGGCGCTCATCGTGGGCATCCTGAC
Source organism: Pseudomonadota bacterium (assembly GCA_049323195.1). Taxonomy (GTDB): domain Bacteria; phylum Pseudomonadota; class Gammaproteobacteria; order Xanthomonadales; family Xanthomonadaceae; genus Cognatilysobacter. The sequence continues at coordinate 39,889 of JBMOOW010000165.1, forward strand.
CTCGATGTACACCGCCGTCTCGGCCTCGCGCGGCATCGCCACGCTGATCTATGGCCGTCGCCGGCGCCTGCAGTCGATCGCGATCTGACCCGCCCCGGGAAGCCCCGCTTCCCGGCCGCCGGACTCAACGGACGTCTCAATGAAACCGTTCAATCTCTTTCCCTACGACAGCAAGATCGACTTCATGCGGATGCGCTGGGTGTCGCTCGCGGTCGCGGCGCTGCTGGTGCTGACATCGATCGGCGCGATCCTCTACCACACCTTCCCGGGTGGCCGCTTCGAGCCGATGGGGACGTTCAACTACGCCATCGACTTCACCGGCGGCGCCGCCGTGGAGCTGAGGACCGGGCGGCCGGCCTCCGTGGAGCGGGTGCGCCAGCGCCTGGCCGACGCGGGCTTCGACAGCGCGCAGGTGCAGACGCTGGGCACGAGCTCGGAGCTGATCGTGCGGCTGCAGCCGAGCGCTGCCGATACGGCGCAGGCGACGGAAGCCAGCGGCATGCAGAGCATCGGCGAGCGCGTCCGCACCGCGCTGGGCACCGAATGGGGCGAGGTGAGCGTGCTCCGCAGCGAGCAGGTCGGTGCGCAGGTCGGCTCCGAACTCGCCGCGCAGGGCATCTGGGCGCTGATCTTCGTGATCGTCGGCTTCCTGGTCTACATCTCGTTCCGCTTCGAGTTCAAGTTCGCCCTGGCGGCGACGCTCACCACGATGCACGACGTGATCCTGGTGCTCGGCTGGTTCGCGATCTCGCGGCACGACTTCGACCTGACCGTGCTGGCGGGCGTGCTGTCGGTGCTGGGCTTCTCGATCAACGACACGATCGTGGTGTTCGACCGTATCCGCGACAACTTCCGCGGCATGCGCGCCAGCCCGATCGAAGTGCTCAACGTTTCGATCAACCAGACGCTCTCGCGTACGGTGATCACGTCGTTCGCGGCGTTCCTCACGGTGCTCGCGCTCTACCTCTACGGCGGCGGCTCGCTGCGCGGCATGGCCGAGGCGCAGCTGATCGGCGTGGTGATCGGCACGTTCTCGACCATCTTCCTGGCCTGCCCGCTCCTGCTGAAGTTCGGCGTGAGCAAGCAGGACTTGCTGCCCAAGGCCCGCGACGAGGAAGCGCTCGCCCGCCGGCCCTGAGGCGGGCGCCGCGCATGAAAAAGGCCGCAGTGATGCGGCCTTTTTTTGCTTCTTCACCCAACTCCGGGGAACGCGGCCCGGATCTTCAGGAAGAAGTAGGCGTCGTCACGGTAGCCGTAGGCCATGCGCTTGATGACCTTGATCCTGTTGTTGATGCCTTCGACCAGGTTGGTGCC